>JAHBXY010000140.1 GCA_019636275.1 Planctomycetota bacterium
CGTCGAGCGCGCTCCGCGCGCGCGCCTGGGCGCTCGCGCACGAGGGCGGGCCGTACCGGCCCGAGGTCCTCGACCTCCTGCGGCTCGCCGGGGACCTCGTGGCGGACGACCCGGACGCCTGCGCGCGCGCGCGCCTCGAGGAGGCCGACTACCTCCACCGGCGCGCGCACCACGAGGAGGCCCTCGCGCGCGCCCGCGCCGCGCCGGCCAGGGGGCGGCTGATGCGCGAGCAGGCGCTCCACGTGGCGCAGAACCTGCGTGGGCTCGGCCGCGGCGAGGAGTCGGTGCCCGTCCTCGAGGCCCTCGTCGCCGCCGACGCCGAGGACGTCCCCGGCCTCGTCGCGGCGGCCAGCCTGCGCGCCGCGTCGTGGGACTACCCCGCCAGCCACGCCCTGGCGGAGCGAGCCCTGGCGCTCGAGCCGGACTGCCGGCAGGCGCTGACCATCCTCGGCGTCGGGCTCGCCTTCCGCCGGGGCGAGGCCCGGGCGCTCGAGGTCGTCGCCCGCGCCAAGGCGCTGGCGCCCGACGACGCCCATCTCGACTGCGTCGCCGGCTGGGCCCACATGCACCAGCGGCAGACCGACGCCGCCGTGGCCGCGTTCGCGCGCGCGCAGGCCCTCACGGCGCCGCGTCCGTTCCACAAGGCGATCAAGTGGCGGGGCATCGTCCTGCACCGCGGCGGCCGCGATCGGGAGGCCCTCGACGAGCTCGACGAGGCCATTCGCCTGCGCCCTCGCGAGGCGGACACCCTCATGTACCGCGGCGCGGCCCTGTTCCGCACCGGCGAGCGCGCCCGGGCCCTGTCCGACTGGCGCGCCGCCCACGCCCTCGACCCCGCCTTCTTCCGCCGGCGCCTGAACGACCTGCCACCTGACCTCCGCAAGGCCATGACGGACGCCACCACGGGCGGCTGACCGCGGACGGACCGGCCCGGTCCACCTCCGGCCTCGACACGCAAGACCCCTCCAGGCCGAAAGGACTTACGGCGGCACGGCCGCTGCTCCTGAGGGCGCCGGGAGAGGAGCGAGGACATGAGGGGAACGACCACGTCGATCGTGTGGGTGTCGCTGATGAGCGTGTGCCTGACCGCGCCGGCCGCGGCGCAGGAGGCGCTCAGCCGCCGGGAGCGCGCCTGGGTGGAGCACCTCGGGGAGCGCTTCGGGGCCGTGACCCACGCCGAGCGCTCGACGCTCGAGGGCGACGCGCGCACCCGGGCCACGGGGCTCCTCGTCCGGGCCGGCGCCACGTCGATCGCCCGCTACAAGTTCGCCTCCGCCGAGCAGGCGCAGCAGGAGGCGGTGAACCTCCTCGAGGACCCCGAGGGCGGCCGGCGCCGCGTCGTCGGCGAGGTGCGCGGCGATCAGGTCCTGCTCCTCGAGGGCGCGGTCGCGCGCGACCCGGCGCGGGCGCGCGAGGCGCTCGACGCCGCCTGGCAGGGGCTCCCGGCCCCCGGGCAGCCCGACGCCACGTTCGCCCTGCTCGGCCCGCACGACGTCGCGCTCACGACGCGGCTGAAGAGCGGCCCGCTGCGGCAGCTCGTCGACGAGATCCTCGCCGAGACGCGGGCCCTGCAGGGTCAGCCCGGGGTGCGGTTCGCCTCGCCGAACGCGGCGACCGTCGCGCTCACGAACGGCTTCGAGTCGGGCTTCCACGCCGACGACGACGGGGCCTCGCTCTGGACGGCCATGGGCGCCGACCGCGCCCGCGCCGCGCAGGCCTTCGTCGAGCAGGTCGCTCCCGCGCGCACCCAGGGCGCGCGGGGCGTGCTCTCGCGGCTGTTCGGGGGCTGATGCCGCTCGCACGGCGGCTCGAGTCGATGCTCGGGTCGATGATCCGATGACCGTCGCAGGTCCGAGCCTCCCCGTCAGATGTCGAACCGCACGGTGATCCACAGCGCGTGGGCCATGAGGTCCGTTCCGCCCTGGCGGTTGAAGAACAGGTTCGCGTAGCCGACCTCCAGCCGCGCGTGGTCCTCGACGAGGACGAAGGCCGGGCCCAGGAAGAAGCGGTTCTGGTCGAACCCGTGCCGGGTCACGCCCCGGATGTCGTTCAGCTGCACGAAGACCTCGTCCCAGACGACCGCCTGGAGCCGATCGTCGAGCGCCAGCGGCCACGCGGCGCGGGCCATGACGCGCACCCGGTGGCCGACCGGGTCGTGGTGGCGCACGAACCTGTGCTCGACCCTGAGGCGGTAGAGCAGCGCGAGGCGGCGCCACCCCGGGGGCGAGTGCTCGATCAGCACCTGCTCCCAGAGGACGTTCTCCGCCAGGTAGGGGCCGGCGTGCGTCTCCACGCGGTCGTACCCCAGCCACAGGGAGACGGGGTCGGCGATCCACACGCCCAGCGCCGGGCGATACACCACCTGCCCCAGACGCTGCGCGTCATCGAAGACCCGCAGCTGGACCTCGGCGTAGGCGGCGAGCCGGTCGGGCACCAGCTCGACCTGGAGGACGATCGGCGCCCAGAGCTGGAACTCCTCGTCCACGCCCTCGGCGCGCGCAGGCCGCGCGCCGAGCAGGAGGAGCCCGGCGAGGAGCGCCAGGATCCTCGCCGGGAGGCAGGAACGTGAGCCGCCGGCCATGATGACGCGCGACGCTAACGCACGGGAGGGCGCCGCGGGGCGGCGGTCCACCGGCGTTCCTCGTGCGGGACGGAGGTTCGTCGGCGCTCAGCCGGCTGAGGCCCGGCGCGACGCCTCGATGGTCATTCCCCCGCCGACCACCCCGGCAACGACGAGGCGCAGGGGGCGAGCGAGACTGACCGCGCTCGCCGCGCAGCGGGGTCAGCGGCGTCAGGAGCGCGCGCGTGCGCTCCTCCCAGGCGCGAGGGGCCCGGAACGGGCGGCTGGAGCCGGACGCCGCGCAGGGCCTCGCGCAGGAGCACGACCTCCCAGGCGCCCGCGGCCCGGGTCGCCGCGAGCGCGGGGCCCGTGATCGACCAGGCCGCCAGGGAGGCGCTCCGGTCGCCCGCGTGGCGCAGGACCGCGCCGCCGGGGAGGCCCTCGAGGCGCCCGGCGCAGTCGCGGTCCGGGCGCTCCATGGGGTAGGTGGGCTCCTCGGCGCGCTCGAGCACGATCCGGCGCCGGCCGTCGTCGAGGACGGTCGCCTCGAACGACGCGGCCGGGTGCGAGAGGTAGACGTCCTCAGTCGCCTCCGCCAGCACCGCGGGCTCCGCGAGCAGCTCCTGGGCGAGGCGGGGAAGTGCTCGTGGTGGACCGGCCGCAGCGCGGTCCCGCGGCGGCGCACGGGGCCCTCGAGCGGGTCGTCCGGGCCGAGGCTCCCGGCGCGGACGAGGGCGCGGCGGAGCTCCTCGGCGTCCGCCGCGCCGCTCGCTCGCCAGCGGCGCTCGAGGTCCCTCAGCTCGGTGTCGGACATGCGGCCAGCGTAGCCTGCGTGCGCCTGCTCACCTGAGCATCGGGGCCGCCTCGTGCGGGCGGGTGCTACAGTCGAAGCGGCGCAGGCGCGGGGAGGACTCCATGCCGCTGCACGACTGGACACGGGTCTCCGCCAACGTGTTCCACTCGTTTCACGTCGGCTGGCTGTGGACCATCACGCGGGCCCTGAACGGCGGCCTCCTCCCCGCCGGTTACCAGGCGCGCGCGGAGGAGTATCTCGGCCCGTTCCAGTCGGACGTGCTCACGCTGGAGACCGCGTCCGGCGGCGGTGAGCCCGCGCGGGGAGTGGCTCCGGGCGCGGCCCCGGTGCCCACGGTCGTGCTCGCGCCGCCGCGCTTCGAGACCTGGCGCGAGCGCAGGGTGGCCGTGTTCTCGGCCCGCGACGAGCGCCGTGTCGCCGTGGTCGAGGTGGTCTCCCCCGGGAACAAGGACAGCCAGCAGCGCGCGCAGTTCTTCCGCGGCAAGCTCCTCGAGTGCCTGGGGTCCGGGCTGCACCTGCTGGTGATCGACGTGCTCCCCGCGACCGGCGTCGCCCCGGGCTTCGCCGCCGAGGTGGCGCGCGACCTGGGCGACACCAGCGGCAAGGTCGGACCCGGCGGCCGGGCGGTGACGAGCTTCGAACGCCGCTCCGACCCGCTCGCCGTCCGCATTTATCACGCCGCGCTGCACGAGGGGCAGCCGCTCCCCGCGGCGCCGCTGTTCCTGCTCGGAGACGCCCACGTCGACCTGCCGCTCGAGGCGACCTACCTCGAGGCGCTCGAGGGGCTGGGCCGCGGAGATCGCGACGCGCTGGTCGGGCGGCCGCCCGTGTGACCGCGGTCGAGCTCACGACCAGCTCGTCTCCTCCTGGATCCCCAGCTCGCGCATCGTGTTGGCGAGGCTCCTCGCCCGCGGAACCGGCGCCCCGCGCGACCTTGAGGCTTCGACCTGTGGGCAGCCCGCGAAGCCGAACGCAGGCCGAAAGAGCCAGAAGCTTCAGTTCCGGGTGCCCACGTACTACGCTGATGCCCTCGACTACCTCGCGCGCTGCCTCGGCGTCTCGACCCGCTCCGATGCCTTCCGGCTGCTGGTTGAGATGTCGACGGAGCAGGCCCAGCCTCCCGAGCACGGTCGCGGCGACTGATCTAGAGCGCATCTTCCCGCCTCACGTCGCTCAACGCCCACGCACCCACGTCGTCGCGCACGGCGGCCCGGATGTACTCCGGCGTGAGGCCCGACGAGAGCGCGGCATCGACCAGGCGCAGCGTCACCCGCGAGAGGACCTCTTCCTTCGTCAAGCCCTGCTCCCCATCGAACTGGACGCGCCACACCGGCTCGCCGTCGCCGCCATCGACGCGCAGGAAGACCTCCGCCCCGATATCCACGCCCGTGGTCCCGCTCCACGAAGAGAGCACCAGATCAGCCTCAGGGTCGTCATCCTCAACCGAGCGGAAGGGGTCGATGAACCAGGGCAAGGTGAGGGCGTGCTGGAAGATGAGGACGATCGGACGCTGGGCTGTAGGCGTCGCGCGAGCAAGCTCGACGAGGGGCCTTAGATGCGCCAGGGCCGCCACCATCGCACGGCCGGACCAGAACGACGCCGCGAGGTCAGCCAGGTCCTTGCTCGCGCGCCGCAGCAGGTCGTCCTTGACGGGGACGGTGAACGGCAGCGCCAGGCGCAGCGTGCTGCTCGCTGCGCGGAGGATGGTCTCGTCCGGCCAGCGCAGTAGGCGCAGGTACCAGCGCGCGAGGTCCGGCTCATCGGCCACGGCACCAGGCCCGACCGCCGCCACCGCGTCGGCGCAGCCGAGATGCGCCGCGAGCATCACCTGGTCGCCGCTCACGAGGCCGGCGACGACTCGCTGCTGAAGCTCGGACCGGGCAGGTTGCTGCTCCGAGGGAGGCTTCAACGCCCACGCGATCAGGTCCTCGCGCACCAGGTTCCGGAGAATTTGGACCCGCTCTTCCATGGGCTCATCACCCACCCACGTCCACTCGATGCTCGCGGCGGAGCTAGCCCAGAAGGCCGTGTTCTCGACCACGGCCTTCCCCGCCGTGATGGTGGGACCGGCCGCCCATGCCTCGGGCGTAGGCCCAGGTTCCCACCGCGACTCCTGCTTGCACTGGTCGTACAGCCCCTTGACCGCCGTGAACTGCGCGATGGAGGGGTCATCGCACCAGGCGCTGAGGGCACGTACGAGGCCCGACAGCCGCGGGTCATCGAGGCCACCTCGGCGCTGCGCCTCACGAGCGACAGCGGCTGCCGCGCGAACGGCGGTGTGGAGCCCCCAGCCCTCCGCGATGACGCGGAGCCACCGGCCGTACTCAGCGTCTGCTTCCCCTGGTAGCGAGAGACCCAGGCTGTTCGCCGCCAGGACCGCCTCCCTTTGGCTCAGGAACGCGGCGAGTCGGAGACCAGGCTCCTGCAAGGTGCCCGCGCGCACCCGCTCGATGAGTACGCGCGCGCCCGCATCCGGGTCGCCGCCCGACCTCCACTGGTGCTCCAGCCGCCGCATGCGCTCGTCGGCCATCGACTCCACCCGTAAGCAAGCCCGTCTGGCCTGCCTCGCTGACCCTAGTGGTAGGGGTAGTTCGACCACACGCCAGGGGCCAACTCGATGCTCCGGTTGAACGACCGGTCGCGTAGGCGCAGGTTCCGCGCCTCCTCGCTCTCTGCGTCTCGCAGGACGATGAGGCTGTATCCGTACCCGTACCCCGCGGCATGCCAACTGAGACTGACGGCATCGCGGGACACCGACACTTCGATGGGTTCGACCTCCTGCAGAATCGAAGGCAAGGAGTCGATGACCCTCGGATTGTCGGTCCTCACCCGCTTGAAGTAGCCGTAGGTCTTCGTGGCCTCCGCAAGACGCCCTGCACGGACGTAGCCGCCGTGTGTGCCGGCATCGTCCATGAGACGACGGCACTCAGAGACGAGGGCGTTCGAGTAGTGCCAGCGGGCGGGTGCGCTCTCGAATGGCCACCCTGTCGCCATCGTCAACATCGTGGGCAGACGGGGAACCACGAGCCAGAGACCAGCCAAGACAGCCAGGGCGATGCCTACCCAGACCCGACGAAGCCTCCGCCTGCCGCCGTGTCTCGCCTTCTCCGCAGGACGAACCACCGTCCCGCATCCCAGGGTGGGGCAGACCCCGGCCAAGGCCATGCACTCCCGGTGAAGGATGGTCCCGCAGCCGGCGCAGGTCTCGCTGCCACCGACGGCGGCATCGTGGCAGTAGGCGCAGCGCAGCCTGCTCGCGCTCTTCTCGTGGGTGTCGCCCTCGACCACAAGGCCACCATACCGAGCCCTGCTGCGAAGGTCTAACCGCTCGCCGGGGGCTCAGCGACAGGGCATCGCAGTCGGACGGCGACCGCGAACAGCGCCACCACGAAGGCGATCGACGCCACCAGCCCACCGTGCCCCGGCGCGAAGAACCGACCACCATCGGTGAGTAGCGGCCACAGCCAGTCACGGCTCCACATCTGGCTGGGAAGCCACCCGATCACGATGAGCCCGAACAGCATGGGCAAGCTGGCCACGACCGCCACTCGCATCGCTTCAAGCGGTATGGATCGAGACCGTGCCT
This sequence comes from Planctomycetota bacterium, assembly GCA_019636275.1. GTDB lineage: Bacteria > Planctomycetota > J058 > J058 > J058 > JAMLIC01. The sequence goes on from JAHBXY010000140.1 coordinate 6,961, forward strand.
TGCGAGTGAAGGGACCGAAGAAGGTCCAGGCGATCAAGATGCCGAGGCCCACGAAGAAGAAGCTCGACCAGGCCACGCAGATCGCGAGAGGATGGATCGTGCGCGGCCCGTTCAACTCCCAGGGGACGATGATGTCATCGCCGTGACCCCGCTCGTCCTGCTTGTTGGGTCCGACGGAGTAGGAGAAGAAGTCCCTGCCAGTTCGATAGGACTCGTCCGTGGTGGCCCCGGTGCGCGCCTTAAACTGCTCCACCGTCTCGTAGTCGGCGCGCCACACGCTCCCCCAGGGGTCAGGAACATCCGACCCGACCAGGTAGTCGCGGCCCCCCTTCGACCACTCGCAGGAGATGTGGTTGTTCGCGCCGACGTACGCCGCGAGGACGGCCAGGCGCGGCGAGAGGATGGTGACGCAGGGCTTCACCAGCACGGCAAGGGCGAAGCACGTGCAGGCTGCCACCAAGGCGAGCCGACGGCCGGTGGGTCCCAGCGATGCGGATTCATCCACTCGGTGCGCCCCCCATCAGCCTCCATCGACGCCTCTCTGCCCCTGGAAGGAAGTAGCGGCGGGGCACTTCTTTACATCGAGCGGGGTCCGCTGCTGGCTGTCGGACCCGCACCGTATCGTATCCATCCGCTGAGGGTGCCGCATGGCCAACAAGTCGGGCAAGAACCGCAGGGGTAAGGACGCCAAGGACGCTGGCAAGAGCCAGGCTAAGGGTCGAGGCATCGCGGCCGAGGATCTTCCCAGGCGTACCCTGGAGGAGTGCCTCAAGCTCGCGGAGGCCCTCCACAACATCCACGCCGACCAGGCGACCTGGGCGCAGCTCACGCAGGACCTCAACGTCGGAGCGGCGTCCAACAACACGAAGTACCTCTTCTGGTCGGCCACCGCGTAGGGCGTCATCAACAAGGACGAGACGTATGGCGGTACCGGAACTGACCAGGCGTTCACGCTCTCCGAGGTCGGTCGCAAGATCCTGGCTCCGACGTACGAGGGCGAGCGCCGCGAGGGCGTCATCCGCGCCCTGATGACGCCGAAGATCCTCAGCTCCTTCTACACGCTGTACAACAACAAGCCGCTTCCTGGGGCCCAGTATCTCGCCAACGTCCTCGGCCAGAAGTACGCCATCCCCCCGGACCGCGTCGAAGAAGCCACCCGAATCATCATCGAGAACGCTCGGCACGGTGGGTTCCTCATCGAGAACGGCACGGAGCAGCGCATCCGCCTGGAGGCATCAGGCCAGGCCAGCCTCGTTCCTCCCAACAAGGAGGATGGGACCCAGAGCCAGGCGCAAGGCACTGCTGTCCAGGGCGCTCCCGCCGCTCCCGGCGATGAGGACTGGTCGAAGACCTGCTTCGTCATCACGCCGATCGGTGCGGACGGCTCGGAGGAGCGGAAGCACGCCGACATGATGCTCAAGCACCTCCTCGAACCGGCGATGAAGGAGCACGGCATCAAGGTGGTCCGGGCCGACAAGATCGCGCAGCAGGGCATCATCACGCAGCAGGTGTTCGAGCGGGCCCGGCGGTCGGGCGGTGACGAGCTTCGAGCGCCGCTCCGACCCGCTCGCCGTCCGCATCTATCACGCCGCGCTGCACGAGGGGCAGCCGCTCCCCGCGGCGCCGCTGTTCCTGCTCGGAGACGCCCACGTCGACCTGCCGCTCGAGGCGACGTACCTCGAGGCGCTCGAGGGGCTCGGCAGCGGAGACCGCGACGCGCTGGTGTCCCGTCCGGATTGAGGTGACGCCCGCAGGGTTCGAGCGCCGCTGACGGCGAGGATCACCAGCGCGGCCGCGGTCAGGCCGCAGGCCAGCTCCGGACGCACGAGCACCGGCCCCGTGACCGTGACGCGCGGCGCGAGCCAGGCCCAGCCCAGCCCGAAGGCAACGGTCGCGGGGAGGGACGAGAGCAGGAGCACACGACCGGCCTCGAGCGGCCAGGGTCCGCGCGGCGCGCGCGCAGCGCGCCAGGCGGCGGGAACAAGGACGCAGAGGGCGGCGAGGGTCAGGCCCAGCTCGCGCGACCAGCCGATGAGCCCGGCGAAGAGCTGGGGCCGGGGGTCCGTGACGATTCGCTCGTAGGCGCGGAACCACCCGTCACCTCCCGACATGAACCAGTCACGTCCTGCCCGCAGGTCGTCGGCCTCCCTTGCGAGGGCGTGGGGACGGACCTGGGGAGGGAACGACCAGGCACCGTCGTAGTCCATGCCCCAGCCGACGAAGGAGAACTCGGGGATGACGTCGTCGCCCTGGCCCCGCTCATCCACGCCGTTCGGGCCGGAGGAGTAAGAAATGACCCCGTCGCGGTCATGGAGACCCGTGATGCTCCGCCAGCGGTTGCCCCAGGGGTCCGTGCACGGCCAGGAGTCGCGCACGACCGCCGCCTGCACGGCCAGCGCGGGTGCGACCTCCCGCACGAGGGGGCGCGCGGCGAAGGCCGCCGCGACGCAGGCCGCGGCCAGCCACAGCGAGGGTCGGCGCGTCAGGACCAGTGCGTCTCCTCCTGGATCCCCAGCTCGCGCATCTTGTTGAACAGCGTCTTCCGGCTCACCCCCAGGAGCTGCGCCGCGTTCGTGCGCGAGCCGCCGACGGCGGCCAGCGCCGCGAGGATCGCGCCGCGCGTGGCCTCGCGCACGACGTCGTCGAGCGGGCGCACCGCGCCGTCCGCCGGGCGAGGTGATGGCGTCACCGCCGCGACCGGGCCCGAGGCGTGGCCGCGGCGACGGCGCAGCTCGGCCAGGCCGGCGACCGGACCGAGAAGGACGAGGCGCTTGGCGGCGTTCTCGAGCTCGCGGATGTTGCCCGGCCAGTCGAAGGCGAGGAGCTCGCGCAGCGTCGCGTCGTCGATCGCGGGCGCCGGGCGGTCGTAGGCGGCGGCGTGCAGGCGCAGGAAGTGATCGAGGAGCTCGGGGAGGTCGGCCTTGCGCTCGCGCAGGGGCGGGACCTCGATGCGCACGACGTCGAGGCGGTAGAGCAGGTCCTGGCGGAAGGCGCCGCGGTCGACCTCCTGCTCGAGGTCGCGGTTGGTGGCCGCGATCACGCGCAGGTCGACCGGCTGGTCCTTGGTGTCGCCGACGCGGCGCACACGCCGCTCCTGCAGGACGCGCAGGAGCTTGGCCTGCGAGACCGGCGCGAGCTCGCCCACCTCGTCGAGGAACAACGTCCCCTGGTGCGCGAGCTCGACGAGGCCCGGCCGGTCGGCGCTGGCGCCGGTGAAGGCGCCCTTGCGATGCCCGAAGAGCTCGGCCTCGAACAGCGTGTCCGGAACGGCCGCGCAGTTGACGACGACGAGCCGCCCGCGGTGCCGGCCGCTGGCCTCGTGCAGGGCGCGGGCGACGAGCTCCTTGCCGGTGCCGCTCTCGCCGACGATGAGGACCGAGGCGTCGGAGGTCGCGACCAGCTCGAGCCGCGCGCGCAGGTCGCGCACCTCCGGGCTGTGACCGATGATCGCCTCGCCGGCGGGGCCGGCCAGGCGGCGGCCGACGACGCCCGCCGGCGCCTGGGCCACGGCCGGGCCGGCGCGGCCCGCCTGGTCGAGCAGGGCCACGCTCCGGGCCGCCTTGTCGACGAGGTCGAGCAGGGCGTCGGGGTCGACGGGCTTGACCATGAAGTCGTAGGCGCCGGCGCGCATGGCCTCGCGCGCCCGCTCGAGCGTGCCGACCGCCGTGAGCACGACCACGCGCCCGGCGCGGCCGTGGTCGCGCACCGCCTCGAGGAAGCGGCCGCCGTCGAGGCCCGGGAGCGTCCAGTCGAGGAGCGTCAAGTCGAACGCCTCGCGCTCGAGCGTCGCCAGCCCCTCCTCCGCCGAGCCGACCTGCACGAGCGTCACCGGGGCGCCGCCGAGCAGGTCCTTGACCATGAGCCGCGTGTTGCGCTCGTCCTCGACGTGCAGCATGCGCAGCGCGCTCACGCCTCACCCCCCGCCGCGATCTCAGCCCCGATTTCGGCCCCGATCTCCGCGCTGACCGTGGCCCGGATCCCCGACGCCGTGGCCGACCGCTCGGGCGCCGGCCGGGCACGCGCGGGCACGCGCAGGGCGGCCCGCGCGCCCGGTCCGGGCGCGCGCCGGACGAGCGCCAGGTCGCCGCCCAGCGCGCGCGCCGCCCCGCGCGCGATCACGAGCCCCAGGCCCGTGCCGCCCTGCTTGTGGGAGGCGAACGGCCGGAAGAGGTCCTCGGGCTCGACGTCGGGCGGCAGGCCAGGGCCGTCGTCGTCGATCGTGAGCGTGTAGCAGGCGTCGCCGCCCGCGCCCGCCGGCGGCGGCTCGAGCGCGACCAGGATCGCCCCGGGCCGCCCCGCCAGCGCGTCGACGGCGTTTCCGACCACGTTGCAGAGCGCGCTGCGCAGGAGCAGCCGGTCGACCTCGGCGGGGGCGGGCGCCGGGCGCTCGCGCCAGCCGAGGTGCACGCCGGGCGGCGCGTCGCCGCGCAGGAGGTCGAGCACGTCGTCGACGGCGGCGCCGAGGTCGACCGCCTCGAGCGTCAGCCGCGGCGGCCGCGCCGCCTCGAGCAGCCGGCGCGCCCGCGCGTCGATCGCCTCGACCTCCTCGCGGATCACGGCGATCCCGCGCGAGGCGACGTCGGACATCGCGCCGCGCGCCTCGAGGTCCCGCTCGATGATCCGCGCGTAGCCCTTGATCGGCCCGAGCGGGTTCTTGATCTCGTGGGCCACCTCGGCCGCGAGCTGCCCGACCAGGCTGAGGTGCTCCGTCGCCCGGAGGCGCGCCCGCGTGGCCTCGAGCTCCGCCTGCAGCGCCGCGATGCGCTCGGCCGCGCGCTGGGCCTCCGGGTAGAGCGCGGCGCGCAGCCACAGGTCGAAGGCCGGGCGCAGGGCCCCGTAGGCGAGCGCCAGGCCCGTGGCGACGACGACGGCCACGGCCACCGGGGCGGGCGCGCGCGGGAACAGCCGCAGGTTGATCGCCACGAGCAGGAGGAGCAGCGCCCCGAGCCCCAGGAGCAGCACCTGGAAGGCCAGCGTCCGCGGCGTCGACGGCGCGTCGTCGCCCAGGCGGTCGGCCAGCAGCACGAGCAGCATCAGCTCACCGCCCACGAGCACCGAGGTGGAGAACACCGGCTGGCGCACGTCGGGGCCCTTCAGCAGCAGGTAGGCCACGCCGACCGCGAACAGCGGCAATGCCACGACGTGCAGCCGCCGCTCGAGCCCCCCGCCGCGGCCGGCGAGGAGCGCGCCGAGCGACAGCCCGGCGGTCACGGTCACGTAGAGCGCCAGCGCCAGCTCCGACATGCGCTGGTCCCAGGCCGTCGGGCGGACCGCCGGCACCCACACGGCCGTCCACGTGAGCGCGGCCATGAGCGCGAGGAGGGCCCGCGCCCGGGCCGGCGCGATCACCGTGAACGCCAGGGCCAGCGGCACCGAGAACGTCCCCAGCGCCGCGATGGCGGTCCCGGGCGTCTGAAGGGCCGGGTCGGTCCCGCGGCCGGCGGCGCTCTGCATGAGCAGGAACAGGAGCGCGCCCAGGCCGTAGACCACCGGCGCGGCGACGCACACGACGAGGCTGGGGCGATGCGGGACCGCCACCCCGCGGCGCAGCAGGTGGAGCCCGACGCAGGCGTTCAGCGCCGCCATGGCGGCCGGCGGGACGAGGTCGAGCACGGCGGGGCCCCCGTGGGTAGAAGATTACCCGCACGAGGCGGCCGGGGCCGCCGTGGGCTCGACGGGCGGCGCCTCCGGCTGGTCTTCGTCGTCGGCCGGAACGGCTCCGTCGGCCGGGGTGGCCAGGGCGGCCGCGGCGGGCGTCGCCGGGCGGGCGGCCCCGCACCCGTGGACGCTGCAGCCCTCGTGCTCGATCCAGCAGGTGGCGTGGTGCCGGGTGCCGCAGCCCCTGCAGCGCACGCGCTCGAGCGCCGCCGCGCGCTCGAAGGCCTCGTGGCAGTAGGGGCAGCGCAGCTCGGGCGACGGCCGCGCGCGCGGCCGCGGGGCGGCGGCGTCGAGCGAGGCCTTGAGCTCCCAGCCGGCCAGGAGCAGGGTCAGGCCGACACAAACCATCTGCGGGATGTCGTTCACGTCGATCCTCCGGGCGATCGGCCTCACGCCGGTGATCCGCGCGCGCGGCCGCCGGTCTCCGGCAGGCAAACGCGCGGCCAGGCGTTGGGCCCGCCTTTGCACTCGACCGCCGCGTCTTCGGGAGGAGAGGCCCATGTCCACGTTGCTCGCCCGGGCGGCGATCCGGAACTTCGTCACCTACAACCCGCTGTTCCTGTTCAGCGCGCTGCTCCTGCTCGGCGGCGCCTGGCTGGTCAACCCGCCGCGCCTCGACGGCGGCCGCGACCGGCTGCTCGTCCTGCAGCTCTTCGGCGCCGTGCAGGGCTACGAGCTCCTGCTCCTCGGCGCGGCCTGGGTCCTCGCCCGCCGCGGCCTCGCGCGCGACGTGCGGAACATCGTCGTGCTGGTGCTCGCGCCGTTCCTCATGGACATCTCCTGCACGAACGCCCTCATGGCCGAGCAGACGAGCACCTGGCCGGGTCACCTGCTGACGGTCGCGGGCGTCCTCGCCCTGGTGAGCGCCAAGGCCACGGTCGCCAGCCGCCTCGTCGGCGTCCGCTTCCGCCCGCTGGCCTGGGCGGCGCTCCTCGGCGGCCCCGTGGTCGTCTACGCCGGGCCGCTGGTGATGAGCCTCCTCGCCCATCACGGGTTCGCCCCCGCCGACCTGACGCTCGCCAGCGGCGTCGCCCTCGGCGCGCTCGTGCTCCTCTGGGGGCTGGCGCACGCGCCGGACGCGCCCGACGCGCAGCCCCTGCGCGCGCTCGCCCCCGTCGTCCTCGGTGTGGCCACGTGGCACGCGCTGGGGACGGCGTGGAGCCACGCGGGCAGGTTCCTCCTCATCGCCGGCCCGCTCCTGATCGCGCTCGGCCCCGCCCTGCCCCGCCTCGCCTGGCCCGCCGCGCGCGACGTCCACACCCCGCTGTTCCTCCCGGCGCTCGGCGCCCTCCTCTGCGGCCTGCCAGGCCTCGAGCCCGGCGGCGTCGAGCCGACGCTCGGGCTCACCGCCTGGCAGGTCGGCCTGGTCGGGGCCGCGTCGGTCCACGCGCTGACCTTCGCGCGTCGGGGCTCCTTCGCGCACCTCCTCGGGCTCCTCGTCGCCCTCGACCTCCTCGCGGCCGGATCGACGCTCGCCGGCTCGCTCTCCCACGTCGGCCGCGGCCCGGCGGAGCCCCTCGCGCTCCTGGCGCTCTTCGCCTACGGCCTGGCCCGCAAGGCGCATCCGGTCGCCACGCTCGTGCCGCTGGTCGCGGCCTCGATCCTCACGGCGCGGCTGGGCCTCCTCGGCGGCGACCTCCGGGACGGTGGCCTCGCCGTGCACCTGCTCGCCGTCGGCGGGCTCTGCTGGACCCACCGCGTCCACGGGACCTCCCCCGCCGGCGCGCCGTTTCGCTTCGTCGCCTGCAGCCTCCTCTGGCTCCCGGCCCACGTCTACCTGCTGAAGAACCCGGGCGCGCTCGAGGTGGCCTGGGGCGCACGTGGCGCGCTCGTGGCGCTGCTGGCGCTGGCGCTCGTGACCGGCCTCCGCGGCTACGCCGTGCCGGCGCTCCTCCTGCCGCTCGAGGCCCTGCGCCGCGCGGCGCCGGAGACCACCTCGGGCTGGGGCGCGCTGGGGATCGGCCTGGCGTTCGCCAGCGTGACCGCCGGCGTCGTCGTCAGCCTGCGGCGCGAGGCGATCCTGGCCTGGCTCGAGGCCCGGGCGCGCGGCGAGGACCTCGACCTGCCGGCGCCCGCGCCGGAAGGCCGGCTGGCCCGTGGAGTCGGCGCCGCCCTCGCCGTGCTCCTCGTGATGGCGGCCGTCCCCGCGGTCGCCATGAGCGTCGACGACGCCGCCGAGCGCCGCCGCGCGCACCAGGAGGTGGTGGCCATCGGCAGGCTGAAGCTCCTGGCCACGGCCCAGTCGATCTTCCGCGAGCGCGACGAGAACCACGGGAGGGCGTACGCCCGGAGCCTCCAGGACCTGGCGACCGCCGGCCTGGTCGACGCCGCCCTCGCCACGTCCGAGCGCGACGGCTACCGCTTCCGGGTCACCGTCGGCGACCCGGCGGAGTTCCTGTGGATGGCCACCGCCACGCCGGTCGAGGCGGGGCCGGGTCCGCGGCGCCACTTCGCGATCAACCAGCTCGGCGTCCTCAACATGGCCTTGCAGCCGTTCGAGCACACGGCGGACTGCCAGGTCCGGGGCGGCTACGTGCTCTCCAAGTGACCGTCAGCGCCGGAGCGGCTGCGCCTTCAGCCAGGTGAGCGATCTCCAGGCCCACTCCACCGGCCCCATGACGAACCACCGCAGCCACAGGGCGCTGAGCGCGAGCTGCACGGCCCACACGGCCAGCGCCACGCCCCAGAGCTGGACGCGCGTGAGGGTGGCGAACAGCCCGAGCCCGTAGCTGTAGAACACGAACGTGCAGATCACCGTTTGCACCAGGTAGTTCGTCAGCGCCAGGCGCCCGACGTTCGACAGCCAGCGCAGGGGCGCCTTCGGCAGCCACGCGGCGGGCACGAGCAGCACCGCCGACGCGTAGGCCAGCGCGAGCGCCAGGCTGCCCACCTGGTGCGCGGCCTCGACGCGCATGAGCGTCGGGAACGGCGCCGGGCCCGTGGCCTTGACCACGGCCTGCCACACCTCGAGCGGCAGGCCCACGAGGAGCCCGCCGACGAGCAGCGCGCGCAGGACCCGCCGCGCGCGCTCGTCGGGGCGCAGGAGGCCGAGCCGCTGCCCGGCGATCCCCAGGAAGAACAGCCCCGCGACGCGCCAGCCGAAGATCAGGAGCATGGCGCCGAGCTGGTAGAGCCAGTGGAGCGCGCGGATGCCGAGCATCTCGACGTAGCTCCCGCCGCGGAACACCTCGACCTCGCGCCCGAGGCCGATCGGCCCGACGGCGCCGGCGAGGTCGGGCGCGGCGAGGGCGGCCTCGATCGTCCGCGGGCCGACCTCCGCCGGGACGGGGGCGAGCGACATGAGCAGCAGCACCCCCGCCGGGGCCGCGACGGCGCCGAGGAGGCCGAGCGCCAGGAGCGCCGGCGTGGGGAACCACGAGAGCGCCAGGGCGACCGCGCCGATCGTGGCGTAGAAGAAGAGCACGTCGCCGTGCCACAGGCCGAACGCGTGGGCGAGGCCGAGGCCGGCCAGGAGCGCCAGGCGCCAGCCGGTCCGCGGGTAGAAGGCCGGGTCGTCGCCCGCCCGCGCCCGCTGCAGCGCCAGCCCGGCGCCGAAGAGCAGGGCGAAGATCGTGATGAACTTGTAGCCGAAGAGCGCCTGCAGGAGGCCGTGCGCGACGGCCTCGCTCCTGGCCGGCGACATGAAGTGCACCGGCTCTTCGATGACCGCCGCCGGCAGCCCGAACGACAGCACGTTGACCGGCAGGATCCCCAGGATCGCCACCCCGCGCAGGACGTCGAGCGCGACGATCCGCTGCCCCTCGCGCGTGGGCCCGGCGGGCGTCGGGTCGAGCGGCGGGGCGGCGGGCGCGGGGTCGGGGGCTCCGTCAGCCATGGGTCATCCGCATCGGGTGGCGAGGCCGCTCGGCGCGCGCGCGAGCGACGACGTGATGTTGACCTCGCGCGCGGGCGCCGAGCTACTCCTCCTCGTGCTCGCGCAGCTTCGCCAGCACGCCGTAGTCCTCGAGCGTCGTCGTGTCCTGCGTGACCTCCTTGCCGGCGGCGATGTCGCGCAGCAGGCGGCGCATGATCTTGCCCGAGCGCGTCTTCGGCAGCGAGGTCGTGAAGCGCACCTGGTCGGGCTTGGCCAGCGCGCCGATCTCGTGGGCCACGTGCTGCACGAGCTGGCTGCGCAGGGCGGCGCCGGCGTCGAAGCCGCGCTTGAGCGACACGAACGCCGCGATCCCGGTCCCCTTGAGCTCGTGCGGCATGCCGACGACGGCCGCCTCGGCCACGGCCGGGTGGCTGACGAGCGCCGACTCGATCTCCATGGTCCCCAGGCGGTGGCCGGCCACGTTGATCACGTCGTCGACGCGGCCCATGATCCAGAAGTAGCCGCGCGCGTCACGCCGGGCGCCGTCGCCGGCGAAGTACATGCCAGGGATGCGCCCGAAGTAGGTCTTGAGGAAGCGCGGCCGGTCGCCGTGGATCCCGCGGAGCATGCCGGGCCAGGGCCGCCGGATCGCGAGCAGGCCGCCCGTGTTGGGCGGCATCTCCTCGCCCCGCTCGTTGACGATCGCCGCGTCGACGCCGAAGAACGGCAAGGTGCACGACCCGGGGACGGTCGGCGTCGCGCCGGGCAAGGGCGTGATCATGTGCCCGCCGGTCTCGGTCTGCCACCAGGTGTCGACGATCGGGCAGCGGCCGCCGCCCACGACCTCGTGGTACCAGATCCAGGCCTCCGGGTTGATCGGCTCGCCGACGGTGCCCAGGAGCGCCAGGCTCGACAGGTCGTGCTTCTTCACGTGCTGGTCGCCCCAGCCGCGCAGGGCGCGGATCGCCGTGGGCGCCGTGTAGAGGTGCGTGACCCGGTGGCGCTCGACGATGTCCCACCAGCGGTCCTCGGCCGGCGCGTTGGGCGCGCCCTCGTACATGAGCGTCGGCACCCTGCGCAGGAGCGGCCCGTAGAGCACGTAGCTGTGCCCGGTGACCCAGCCGATGTCGGCCGTGCACCAGTAGAGCTGGCCGGCGTCGGGGCGCAGCTCGAACACGTACTTGCAGGTGGCGTGCACGAAGGTCATGTAGCCGGCCGTCGTGTGCAGGATCCCCTTGGGCTTGCCGGTCGACCCCGACGTGTAGAGGAGGAACAGCATGTCCTCGGCGTCCATCGGCGCGCAGGGGAAGTCGGGGTCGCCCTGCGGCACGACGTCGTGCCACCACACGTCGCGCGCCGCGTCCCAGGCGACCTCCTGCCCCGTGCGGCGGACGACGACGACCTTCTCGATGCGCGCGGTGAGGCGCGTGGCCTCGTCGACCGTGTCCTTGAGCCGGATCACCTGCCCGCGCCGCCAGCCGCCGTCGCAGGTGATGACCAGCTTGCTGCCCGCGTCCTCGACGCGGTCGGCGATCGCCTGGGCCGCGAAGCCGCCGAAGATCACGCTGTGCGCCGCGCCCAGGCGCGCGCAGGCGAGGAGCGCGACCGCCAGCTCGGGGACCATCCCCATGTAGATGGTCACGACGTCGCCCTTGACCACGCCCAGGGTCGTGAGGGCCGAGGCCAGCCGGGCCGTCTCGCGCTGCAGCTCGGCGTAGGTCAGCCGGCGCACCTCGGGCGCGCCGTCCGGCGTCGGCTCGCCCTCCCACACGATCGCCACCTCGTCGCCGTGCCCGGCGGCCACGTGGCGGTCGACGGCGTTGTGGCACAGGTTCGTGCGCGCGCCGACGAACCACTTCGGCTCGGGGAGGTCGCCCTGCAGGACCTCGTCCCAGGGCTTGAACCACTCGAGCTCGCGCGCCTCCTCGGCCCAGAAGCCGGGGAGGTCGTCGAGCGAGCGGCGATGGAGCGCCCGGTACTCCTCGAGCGAGCGGACGCGCGCGCCGCCGACCGCCTCGGAGAAGCGGGCCGGCGGGTCGAACACCCGCTCCTCCTGCAGGACCGAGGTGATCCTGGTCTCGTCGGTCGGCTGCGTCATGGCGCCCTCCGGGGCGGGATCATATATCGTGGCCGCGTGGGCGCGCGGAGGGATGCGGTCGTCGTGGGCGGCGGGCTCGCCGGGCTGGCCGCGGCCACGCTCCTCGGGCGCGCCGGCCGCCAGACGCTGCTCCTCGAGCGCGCCGCGCGGCCCGGCGGACGGGCGGCGACGCAGGTGGAGCGGGGCTTCCATCAGAACCTGGGGCCGCACGCGCTCTACGTCGGCGGGCCGGCCGAGGCGGTCCTGAAGGAGCTCGGCGTCGCGGCGCCGGGGGGCCGGCCGCCCTCGGGCGGCCTCGCGGTCCGCGCCGGGCGGCTCCACCGCCTGCCGGAGGGGCCGGCGTCGCTCCTGGCCACGGGCGTCCTCGGCTGGTCAGGGAAGCTCGAGGCGTCGTGCCTGCTCGCGCGCCTGCCGCGCCTCGACGCGCCGACGCTCGACGGCGTGCCGCTCGCGACCTGGCTCGACCGGACCGTCACGCGGCCCGACGTGCGGGCGCTGCTCGAGGCCCTGGCGCGCGTGGCCACCTACGCCGACGACCCGACCCGCCTGAGCGCCGGCCTCGTCGTGCGGCAGCTCCAGGCCGTCGTCGGGGCGGGCGTGCGCTACGTCGATGGCGGCTGGCAGGCGCTCGTCGACGGCCTCGCGCGGGCGGCCGACGGCGCCGGCGTCGAGGTGCGCGCGCGGTGCGCGGCGCGCGAGCTCGTCCCGGCCGACGACCACGTCGTCGTGCGCACCGACGGGGGCGACCTGACCGCGGGCGTGGTCGTCGTGGCCGCCGGGCCCGCCGAGGCGCACGACCTGCTCCCGGCGGACCCGGACCTTGCCCGCTGGCGCGCGGCGGCGGCGCCCGTCCGGGCGGCCTGCCTCGACCTGGGCCTCTCGCGCCTGCCCCGGCCGCGGGCGACGTTCGTCGTGGGGATCGACCGGCCCCTCTACCTCTCCGTCCACTCGGCCGCCGCCCGGCTCGCCCCCGAGGGCGCCGCCCTCATCCACGTCGCGAAGTACCTGGCGCCCGATCAGGACGTCGAGCCGGCGGCCGTCGAGCGGGAGCTCGACGGCCTCCTCGACCTCGCGCAGCCCGGCTGGCGCGACGCCGTCGTCACGCGGCGCCTCCTGCCGCGGCTCACCGTCACCCACGCCGCCCCGCTGGCCGCGCACGGCGGCGTCTCCGGCCGCCCGGGGCCCGCCCTCCCGCGGCAGCCGCGCGTGCTCGTGGCCGGCGACTGGGTCGGCCCCGAGGGGCACCTCGCCGACGCCGCCCTGTCGAGCGCGCGCGCCGCCGCCCGCGCGGCGCTGGCCGCGAGCGCTCCCTCCGGGTGACGCCGCCGCCGGCGGCGCCGGGCGCGGCGTACAACCGGGGGGATGGACGCGTCGCGCCTCGAGGCCATCGTGCGCGAGCACAAGCGCCGGGCCTGGTCCCTGGCCTACCGGATCCTCGGCACCGCGCCCGGGGCCGACCTCGTCGTGCACGACGCCCTCGTCGAGGTGGCGCCCGGGCGGCCGGGTCCCAACGCGCTCGGGCCCGCGCTCGAGACGCACGCGGCGCGCCTGGCGCGCGAGCGCCTGCGCCGCCGCCGTCAGCGCGGCTACACCGGCCCGTGGCTGCCCGGTCCCGTCGACACGGTCCGCATCGTCGCGCACGCCGACGCGCCCGACGTGGCGCCGCCGCGCGCGCGCTGGTCGCCGCTCGAGAGCGGCTCGTTCGGCTTCCTCCTGGCCCTCGAGCTGCTCGGGCCCCGCCAGCGCGCGGTGGCGGTGCTGTGCGACGCGTTCGGCCGCACCGAGGACGAGGTCGCGCGCGCGCTCGGCCTCGACCTCGACGAGGTCAACGCCGCGCGGCGGCGCGCCCTGGACGTGCTCGAGCGCTACGAGCTCGGCCGCGCCCCGCCCGGCCCGTCGCTCCAGGTGGCCACGGTCGAGGTCCTCGGTCAGCTCCTGGCCTGCCTCGTCGCCGAGGACACGGGCGGCCTGGGCGCCCTGCTCGCCGCGGACGCCGAGGCCCTGGGCGACGGCGGCGGCGAGGTCGCCGCGCCGCGCGTGCCCGTGCGCGGCCCCGAGCGCATCGCCGCGCTCCTCGTGGCCCTCGTCGGCCGCGACCTGTCCGAGACCCGCATCGACGTCCGCGAGCTCAACGGCCTGCCGGCCCTCGTCGTCAGGCGCGACGCCCCGCCCCCCGGGCACGCCGCGCGCCTCGTCGTCCGCGCCGAGCTCGACCTCCAGGGCAAGGTCGCGCAGGTGCACCTCGTGCTCGCGCGCGAGAAGCTGGCCGGGCTCGACGCGCCCGACGAGGCCCAGGGCGACCGTCACTCCTGACGGCGCCCGCGGGCTACCATGGGCCCGCGATGCAAGGCTTCCGCCCGCGCTTCGAGCTCGTGGTCCCCTTCCCGCCGGCGGAGGTGTTCGCGCGGCTCGACCGGCAGCTCGCCTGCCCGGGCTGCCCCTGCCGCGCGCTGGTCGTCCGCCGGACGATCGGCGGCGCGCAGCGCCGCTCGACGATCGAGGTGGAGATCGTCGAGGAGCGCCGCCACGTGTGGTCGCCCCGGCTCACGCTGGAGGTCGCGGACCACCCCGACGGCGCCCGCCTCTTCGGCCTGTTCGGCCCGAACCCGACCGTCTGGACCGGCGTCGTCGCCTGCTACGCCTTCCTCGGCCTCGGGGCGCTCTTCGGGCTCATGCTCGGCCTCGCCCAGCTCTCGGTGGGCCTGCGCGCCTGGGGCCTGTGGGTCCCCGCCGCGGCCGCGCTCCTCGGCGCGCTGCCCTACGCCGCCTCGCAGGTCGGCCAGGCGCGCGCCGCCGACCAGATGCAGCTCCTGCGCTGCTTCCTCGACGCCGCGCTGGGCATCGCCGAGGCGCCGCCGCCGCCCGACCGCTGCCCTGTGGTGTGATCGACGGCTGCGGCCGCGGATGCCGGGCGCTGCGGCGCGCGCGCGGCCGTCAGGATCCGGCGATCGATGACGGTCGCGCGCGCGCCGCATCGCCTCGGCCTCCGCGGCCTCGCCTCGCTCGTTGCTCCATTCCACCCGTGGGTCCGGGCGTGTCGAGCTGTAGCTCGGCCACTCGGCGCCTCAGGCTCTGACGCCCGAAGGAGGCCTGTAGACCGCGGGCGTCGGGCGATGCTCGAGCGAGCACCATTGGCACGCACGCTCCCCGTGCAGCCTCGGTCTCCGTCTCGGTCTAGTCGCTCACGCCCTTGTTGGGCCGGCCCTCGATCGCCGCGAGCGCCGCCTCGACGGCGCGGGCCGCCTCCTGGATCGGGGCCTCGTCGCCGCCGAGGAACACGCGCCCGTAGGCGCCGAAGGCCAGGATCTCGAGCACCTCGATCGGCGCCGCCTTCTCGGCCTCGTTGGCGGCGAAGACGGCGTAGCCGGCCGGATGGACCTCCAGGATGTAGAGCGACTCCCCCTTGAGGAGGAAGTTGCCGTGCCGCATCCGGTTGATCAGCATCGTGTGATGCGCCTGCGCGCCGGTGATGATCTGCGTCGTCTTGATGAAGGGCTTGAGGCGCTGCTCCTCCTTCAGCCCCAGCGTGTCGAGGATCGCCTCGCCGGCGGCGCGCACCTCGCCCTGGTCGAAGCTGTGGACCTCCATGAGGCCGAAGACGCGCTCGACGATCATCATCCCGGGCTCGACGTTGGTGCGCTTGAGCGCCACGTCCATGACCCGGTTGATGTCCATGCCGGGGGCGATCTCGAGCACGAGGGCCGCCTGGTCCTCGGTCGGCAGGTAGCCCTGGGAGATCGTCGCCTGGAACGACGCGACCTGCGGCTGGAAGACGTCGATGTAGGTGTAGCAGCGCAGCTCGACCTGGCTCATGGGGCGGGATCCTACCAGGCCGACCGCGGCGGGCGAGCCCGCCTGGCGCGGCTCGATGCCCGGCCGGAACCCCGCCTCGGCCTCGCTCGCCCTGTCACCGCGGGCTCCTGCACCTGCAAGCGCCTTCGTCGCTCCTCGCCAGGGGCGACGGTCGCTTGCCTTCGGCGAGGCCTAGACGATGTCGCGGTTGCCCGCGTAGGTGACGAAGTCCTCGGTGTTGAAGAAGATCGACTTGATGTTGCCGAGGTGGAGCTCCGAGCCCGACTCGAGCTCCCGCCGGCCGTCGAGGCGGTCGCCCCAGACGTAGGTGCCGTTCTTGGCGCCGAGGTCCTGCACGAACCACTTGTCGCCCTCGCGCACGAGCGCGGCGTGCAGGTTCGAGATCGCCCCCAGCGGGATGTGGATCTGCGTGACCGTCGCCCGGCCGATGCGCACGAGGGTGTGGCGGCTCAGGTCGAAGACCGCGTCGGCGACGTTGCGGTCGTTCTTCTTGCTCAGCTCCTCGCGGCTGAGCGTCACCGTGTTGGTGCTGACGGGCCCGCCGGCGTCGCCGCCGCTGGTCGGCGCCTGCACGACGAGGAACGGCCCGGGGAAGAGCTCGAGGATCTTCTCGGCCGTGCCGGCCGCCTTGAAGTCGGCCTTGAACTTGCCCATCGACCGGGGCCGGATGCGCGGCTCCTTGCACAGCTCCTGCAGGAGCTCGTAGCAGTCGTCGGGGCTGAGGAACAGGAACTGCGCCTCGCCGAGGTTCAGCTTCGTGCCGAACTTGAGCGGCGCCTGCTCCTCGGGGCCGAGCTGGCGCCCGTTGAGGAACGTGCCGTTCTTCGAGCCGGCGTCGCGGATCGACCACAGCGGGCCGACGCGCTCGAACACGCAGTGTCGGTCGGAGACGGAGGCGTGCGCGACGCGCAGCTGGCTCGTCTCGCCGCGGCCGAGGGTCAGGCTGGTGACGCCCTGGGCGAAGCTCAGGATGAGCGACTCCTTGAGCGAGGGGCTCATGTCGCCGCGCATCTTCTCCGGGTCGAAGCTGCGGGTCTCTCCCGTGGCGAGGCCGCTCTCTGGATTCAGCTCCAGCAGGAACGGCCCGCCATGCGTGGCGCGGAAGGTCTCGACGGGCAGGGCGGCGCCCCTCGCGAGGTCCGCGAGGGTCTGCCACTCCATGGCCACCTCGGCGCTTCCCATGTGGCTGGTCCTCCCTGCGGGCGCTGAAGCCCGTGTGACGCCCCAGGATAGCGCGGGTGCCGGGGGCTCGCGAGGGCAAAGGACACGGCGTGTGGCCGGCGCGTGCTATACCGGCCTCAGGAGTTGGCATGACGACGACGACGACGCTCCTCGAGCGGCTGACGGCCGGGCCCGGCCGGCGCGACCGCGTCCTCGACGACTGCGTGCGCATGATCGACGAGGAGGTCGCGTCCAAGGGCGGCCTCATGGCCTTGCCGCTGAAGGCGGCCTACAAGGTCGTCAAGGGCGTGCGCCCGGGGTTCGTCCGGGCGGCCATGGACTTCCTGCTCGACGACTTCTGCCGCGCCCTCGAGCCCTTCTACCGGACGTGGTCGGACACCGCCGCCGAGACCCGCGCCCCGCTCGGTGACGCGCTGCGCAAGGAGCAGGAGCGCGTCGCCGACGCGCTCCTCTCGATCACCGATGCCCGGGCGGCGCGGTCGACCCACACGACGGTCAAGGCCTTGTACGAGAAGCTCCGCGGGGCGGCCAAGGGGCACGTCGTCGCGGCGCTGCCGCGACTGGGCCGGACCATCGAGCCCTACCTGCGGTAGTCTCCCTCGGCGCTGGCAGGGCCTGGACTTCCACCCTGACGGAGGCCGAACGCCCCGGGCCGAACTGCGAGCGGCCGACTACACTCCGGGTGTGGACGGTCATCCGGCCCTGACGCGCCTCGCCCACCTCGCCCGCCGCCGCGCGGCCCTGGTCGAGCTCGCCCGGGCCGTCGGGCGCGCCGGCACGCCGGGCCTGGCGGCCGCCGTGGTCGTGCTGGTCGGGGGCACCGTCCTC
>JAHBXY010000141.1 GCA_019636275.1 Planctomycetota bacterium
CAGGCCAGCGCGCGCCCGCTCCGGTCGACGCTCACGACCTCATCGTCCGCGGCCGAGAGCGCCGCGACGGGCGCCTGGTGACGGTCGGGGCGCGCCTTCGGCCCGTCGGGCCCGAAGGCGTGGACCTGGCACGACCAGCCGCTCGTGAGGACGTGGCGTCCGTCGGCCGAGATGGCCAGCACCTCGTTCAGCGGCGCCGGCCCGAGGCGCGCGGCCGCCCCGGCGCGCAGGTCGACGCGCCACAGGTGCGTGTCGACGGCGCCGAGCGCCCCGACGAGCACCGCCGCGTGGGCGCCGTCGGGCGTGACCTCGAGGTTCAAGGGGCCCGGCGGCAACCGCGAGACGACCGCCGGCGCGCCGCCGCGGCGCGGGAAGCGCAGGACGGCGCCGTCGCGGGCCACGGCCACGATCGCGTCGTCGCCGGCGAAGCGGGCCCGGAGCGGGGGCGGCGACGCCTCGAGCGCCGCCACGCGCTCGAGGGTGAGCAGGTCGAACACCTCGGGCGGGCGCTGCTCGCCCGTGTCCGTGGGCTCGTAGGAGACCACCACCTGGAGCCCGTCGGGCGACGTGCGCAGGTCGAGCGGCGCGGCGGCCAGCGGCGTTGCGGCGAGCGGCGCGTCGGGCCGCTGGACGTCCCACGCGCGGAGGACGTCGTCGGTCGTGGCCGTGACGACGACACGGCCGCTCGGGGCGAGGTCGACGGCGCGCACGGGCGCCGGGTGGACGAAGGTGGTCACGACCGCGAGGTCCACGGGCCCGACGGCCCACAGGCGGGCCTGGCCGTCGCTCGCCCCGGTGAGCAGGCGCCGGCCCCCGTCGCCCACGGCCGAGTCGAACATGGCCGCCGGCTGGGCGAACGCGGCCCGCTCGCGGCCGGTCGCCCCGTCGAACCGGGCGCCGACCCAGCCGAACGTCGTCGCCAGGACGTCGCCCCCCTCCTCGAGCCAGTGGACGCGCGACGCGCGCACGAGGAGCGACGACGCCTCGTCGCCCAGGACGTGCGTCAGGCGCAGCGGACCATCGAGGCGGGCGAGGGCCGAGATCGGCGCCTCGAGCGGGCCGGGCGGCGCGTCGTCCTCGCGCGGCGCGGCAGACGCTTCGACGACCTCGGGCGCGGCGACGACGTCGGGCGCGTCGACGGCCTTCGGCGGGGCGGACGCGGCGCGCAGGGCCGCGACGAGCGCGCCGGCGCCGGCGATCACGGAGAGGACGACGGCCCCGGCGAGGGCCGCCCGGAGGGCGCGGCCTCCGGGCGCGTCGCCGCCCGCCAGCCAGGCCTCGAGGTCGGCCGCCAGCGCCTCGGCGGACGGGTGCCGCTCGTCCGGCGCGAGCGCCAGCGCCCTGAGGCAGATCGCCTCGAGCGCCCTCGGGAGGCCGGGCCGCAAGATACGGGGCGGCGTGACGAGGCCCTGCGCCGTGGCGTTGATCACCTCGAGGAGGTCGCGGCCGGCGAGCGGCGCGCGGCCGGTCAGGCAGCCGTAGAGGACGGCGCCCAGGCCGAACACGTCGGCGGCGGGCCCCACGTCGCCGCGCTGGCCGAACGCCTGCTCGGGCGCCCACCAGCCGGGCGTGCCGAGCACGGCGCCCGTGGCCGTGAGGCGCGTCCGCCCGGGCGCCGGGCCCGCGTCAGGGCGCTCGTCCGCCCCGGCGGCCGGGTCGTCGGTGTGCCCGACGAGGCCCAGGTCGATCAGCACCGGGCGGCCGTCGGGCCGCACGACGACGTTGTCGGGCTTGAGGTCGCGATGGAGCAGCGCGCGGGCGTGCAGGTGCGCGACGGCGCGCGCCAGGTCGCGCACGAGCGCGGCCGCCGCCGGCGGGTCGAGGGGCCCGCCCGTGCGCAGCCGCGCGGCGAGCGTCTCGCCCTCGACCAGGTCGGTCGCCACCCAGGGGCCCGACGGTCCGACGCCGCCCGAGCGCAGGCGGACGACGCCCGGGTGGCGCACCTGCAGGAGCGCGGCCACCTCGCGCTCGAAGCGCTTCAGGCGCTCGGGGCCGCCGCCGCGGTCCTGGCGGACCACCTTGATCGCGACGGGCGCGCCGTCCTCCGGGTCGACGCCGCGGTAGACGACCCCCATGCCGCCGCGCGCCAGCTCGCCCAGGACCTGGAAGCGGCCGAACGTCACGCCTCGCCGAACTTGATGTGGTGCGTCGAGCGATGCCCGACCGCCTCCTCGAGCTTCGTCGTGTCCAGCACGCACGGGTACATGAGCCAGCGGGGCAGGGTCGACAGGTCGCAGGCCGAGAGTCCGAACAGGCGCTGCAGGCGGTTCACGGGGCGCAGGAGCGGCCCGGGGAGCGTCATCTGCGGGCGGCCGTTGAGGCGGCAGAAGGTGGAGAGCGGTGCGATGTCGGGCCCGGCCACGTTGAACACGCCGTGCGGGCGCGCGTCGAGGCAGCGGTGGATCGCGCGCCGGACGTCGGTCGAGTGGATCGGCCGCATCATCGGGTCGTAGCCGGCCAGGCGCGTGACCAGGTAGCTGTCGAGCAGGTCGCTCACGTGCGAGGTCACGTTGCGGCCGATGATCGGCCCGGGGCGGAGCACCGTGATCCGGGGCGCGCGCTGGTCCATGAAGGTCCGGCACACCATGTCGGTGTCGACGCGCGACTTGATCCAGGCGTCGGCGCCGGGGTCGAAGTCGAGCTCGGCCGTCTCGTCGATCACGGCCGACGTCCACGGGCGCAGGCGGTAGACGAGGCAGCCCGACGCGTAGACGAAGTGGTCGACCTTCGCCGCCTGCGCGAACTCGAGCAGGCGCCGCGTGCCCTCGGTCGCGTCGGCGGGCGACAGGCGCAGGGCCTTGATCGTGCGCAGGAAGCCGAAGTGGACGATCTGGTCGATCCCGCGCCGGCGGAAGCGCTCGGCCAGGAACAGGTCCTTGAGCGCCCGCTCCTTCAGCAGGTTGGCGCTCCAGTAGGTGAAGCGGTCCGGGTGGTAGTCGCGGAAGTAGTAGGGGACCACCTCCTCGTGGGCCACGGCGAAGACGTGGTCGACCCGGAGCTGGTCGCCGTAGAGCTCCTGGCAGAAGGCTCGCCCGAGCGAGCTGGTCGCCGCCGTGACGAGGACGCGCAGCCCGCTCACCGGCCCCTCCCGTCCGCCCCGGCCGGGATGGCCGGGCCGTTCGCGGCCGCCGTGACGGTCGTCGTGGCCCGGAGCGTGCGCGCCCACTCGCTCGCCGGCGCGCGGCCGGCGCGCACCTCGAGGCCGAGGTCGATCATCCCCTGCACGCGCGCCTGGACCTTCTGCGCGAGCGCCTGGAGGACGCCCGGGTCGCGGGCCGCCTCGCGCGGATACTCGCGGTGGAGCCACAGCGGCTCGCCGTAGGCGATGTGGTACTGCGACGGGTAGGGGATCAGCCCCAGCGGCCCGAGGAGCGGGAAGGTGGGGGTGACCGGGAAGATCGGCATGCCGAGCTTCTTGCCCAGGGCGCGCGAGCCGAAGAGGATCGGCGCCTGCTCCTCGGCGCCGAGGACGGCCACGGGGACGATCGGCGCCTCGTGCTCGATCGCCAGCTCGATGAAGCCGACGTTGAACTTCTGCAGCCGGTAGCGCTCGCGCCAGGGCTTGACGATCCCGCGCGTCCCCTCGGGGAAGACGAGGACCATCTCGTCCTGGCGCAGGAGGTCGGCGAAGTTGCGCGTCGTGCCCGGGACCTGCCCCGTGCGCTGCATGAACACGCCCACGTAGGGGAGGGCGAAGGCGAAGTGGTCGACGATCGACCGCACGCTGCGCGGCGGGTCGAGCCGCTCGAGCAGGTCGCAGGTGATCATCGCGCCGTCGAAGGGCAGGAGCCCCGAGTGGTTCGGGGCCAGGATGACGCGCCCCTCGCGCGGCACGTTCTCGTGGCCGGTCGAGCGGACGCGGAACCAGCGCCGGTAGAGCTGGCGGACCGCCAGGTAGCCGGCCCAGAACGTCTCGCGCTCGAGGCCGAAGCGGTCGAAGCCGAAGCCCTCGTCCCGGAAGGGCATGGTCTCGAGGCGCTCGAGCCCGCGGACCCCGTCCAGGGCCTGCAGGGCGCGGCGGACCAGCGTCCGACCGAGCGGGTTCACGGGGGGCCTCCTCTGGCCGGGCGAGGATACCGGCCGCCGCAAGGGGGTGAGGGAGGCTTGCCAACCCCCCGGTCGGGCCGTAACATACGCGACTTCCCACGGGCGACCGGGGACCATCAACTCTCGTATCAGCGCCCCCTGGGCGCCGTCCCGCTCGCGCGGGACAGCGAATTTGGAGACGGCCGTGCAGGTCAACATCCGCAAGAGCGCGAAGATCTACCGCAAGCGCCACGGCTTCCGGGCCAAGCCGGCCAGCCACATGCCGCGCGGCAAGAAGTACAAGAACGTCAAGCTGATGCTCAAGGCGCGGCGCAAGAACCGCATCAAGCGGGCGCGCGCGACCTGAGCGACGGCGCCGGCGCCCCGCCCGGCGGGGTGGCCGACGCTCCGTTTTTTTCCCTGGCCGAAGGTCTCGAGCGGCGTGCGGTCGGCGTCCTGCCGCGCACGCCGCGCGTCACGTCCGGAGACCTCGCCCGGCCCCCCTCCTGGAGACGGCCCGTGTCAGCCCTGGACCTGTTCTCGAAGCGCCTGCTGGTCGTCAGCGGCAAGGGCGGGGTGGGCAAGACCGTCGTGTCGTCGGCGCTGGGGCTGCTCGCCGCGCGGCAGGGCAAGAACGTCCTCCTGGTGAAGATGGACGACCAGGGGCGCACGTCGCAGCTCTTCGACGCGCCGCCCCTCGGCGACCAGGTGATGGCCCTGCGCGACGGGATCTCGGCCGTGAACCTCGACCCCAAGACGGTCGCGGCCGAGTGGATCCAGGCGCAGATCAAGTTCAAGCGCCTCGTGCGGCACGTCGTCGACAGCCGCCTGTTCGAGTCGTGGTTCCGCGTCTCGCCGGCGATCAAGGAAATGATCTGCCTGGGCAAGGTGGCCACGCTGGTCGAGGAGCGCACCTGGTGGCGCCAGACGCCGGTGTGGGACCTCGTGATCTTCGACGCGCCGGCGACCGGCCACGGCCTCGGGCTCCTGCGCCTGCCCGAGCAGGCGAGCAAGCTCCTGATCGGCCCCATGCGCACCAACGCCCTGGCGGTGCAGGCGCTGCTGGAGAACCCGACGCTCACGAGCCTCGTCCTGGTGACGATCCCCGAGGAGATGCCGGTCAACGAGGCGGTGCACTTCCACGACGAGGCCAAGGCCGGCACGAGCGTGCCGCTCTCCTGCGTCGTGCTCAACGGCGCCTACCCGCGCCGGCTCCAGGGCGCGTCGCCGGCGGAGGTCGAGGCGGCGCTCGCGGCGACCGCGGGCGAGGCGGCCCTGCACGCCCTCACCGGCGGGCGGCTCGCGCCGGAGGCCGCGCGCGCGGCGCTCCTGCGCGCCGCCGAGCGCGACCAGGTGCGCGGCGCGCTCACCGAGCACTACCGGGGCGAGCTCCGGTCGCGCATGGCGCTGCCGCTGCTGGAGCTGCCCTACGTGTTCGCCGAGCGCTTCGGCTTCGCCGAGCTGGAGCAGGTCGCCGCCTGCCTGGGCGACGCCCTGCGGCCGGCCGAGGCGGGCGCGGCGTGAGCGCCCCCGTGACGCGGCTCGAGCAGCTCCTCGACGAGCGCAAGGTCGTGATCTGCTGCGGCTCGGGCGGCGTGGGCAAGACGACCACGTCGGCCTCGATCGCGCTGGCCGCGGCGCTCGCCGGGCGGCGCGCGGTCGTGTGCACGATCGACCCGGCGCGGCGGCTGGCCAACTCGCTCGGGCTGACGGAGCTCGGCAACGAGGTCGTCGAGGTGGCGCCCGAGCGGCTGCGCGCGGCCGGCGTCGAGCCGAAGGGGCGCCTGTTCGCGCTCATGCTCGACACGAAGGGGACCTTCGACCGGCTGATCGAGCGCTACGCCAAGGACGAGGACAAGCGCCGGCGGATCCTGCAGAACAAGTTCTACCAGCAGATGAGCTCCACGGTCGTCGGCTCGTCCGACTACATGGCCATGGAGAAGCTCTACGAGCTGTTCGAGGAGGGGCGCTTCGACCTGATCGTGCTCGACACGCCGCCGACGAAGCACGCCCTCGACTTCCTCCAGGCGCCGAAGCGCATGACCGACGCCTTCGACGAGAACATGCTGCAGGTGTTCCTGAAGCCGTGGGCCGAGGCCGGCATGAAGTCGCTCGGCTTCCTCGGGCGGGCGCTCGGCAAGCTGGTGACGAAGGTCGACGAGCTCATCGGCCTCAAGTTCGTCGAGGACTTCGCCGACTTCTTCCGCGCCTTCGAGGGCATGTACGAGGGCTTCCGCGCCCGCGCCGGGCGCGTCGACGCGCTCCTGCGCGAGCCGTTCACCTCGTTCGTCGTGGTCACGTCGCCGCAGCCGCTGCCGCTGGCCGAGGCCGGCTTCTTCTGCGACCGGCTGCGCGAGCTCGAGATGCGCCTCGACGCCGTCGTCGTCAACCGCGTGCAGCCGAGCGCCGTCGAGGGCGACGGCCCGCGCGAGGACGTGCGCGCCCGGCTGCGGGCCAAGGGCCCGCACGAGGTCCTGCGCGAGGCCGAGGCGGCGGCGCGCGCGGCCGGCGACGTTCCGGCCCTGCTCGGGGCGGCGCTCAGGGCGTTCGTCGACCAGGAGCTGCACGCGGCCGGCGACCGGCTGCGGATCGAGGGGCTGGCGCAGGGGCCCGGCAAGGGCGTCCTCGTGCGCGAGGTGCCGAGCTTCTCCCGCGACGTCCACGACATCGACGGCCTGCGGCGCCTGGTCGAGGAGCTCTTCCCCAGCGTGATCGAGGGCGGCGCGAGGGTGCCCCAGGTGACCCCGTGAGCCCGGCGCGCAGCCTCCTGCGCGAGGACCTGCGCCGGGTGCTCGTCTACGGCACGCCCTACAAGCCGGCCGGCCAGGAGGTCGCGCGCTCGATCGCGCAGTGGCTCGAGCGGGCCGGCCTCGAGACGCTCACGTTCGTCGATGGGCAGGCCGACATCTCGACGGCCGCGGCGGCGGCGGACCTGGCGATCTCGGTCGGCGGCGACGGCACCATGCTCTCGGCCGCGCGGGCCATGCGCGACGCGCAGGTGCCGACGCTCGGGATCAACCTGGGCAAGCTCGGCTTCCTGGCCGAGTTCACCGAGGTCGAGGTGCGCGACTGGATCGAGGGGCGCCAGGCGCTCGACCTGCGCATCCAGCCGCGCATGCGGCTGCGCTGCCGCGTGCGCACGGGCGACGTCGAGCGCATGGAGTTCGCGCTCAACGACGCGGCCGTGCAGCAGGGGCTGCCCACGCGCCTGCTGACGCTCGACATGGACGTCGACGGGCAGCACGCCACGCAGTACCGCGCCGACGGGATCGTGATCTCGACGCCGGTCGGCTCGACGGCCTACTCGCTGTCGCTCGGCGGGCCGATCCTCACGCCGGGGCTGCAGGCGTTCATCGTCACGCCGATCGCCCCGCACGCGCTGACGAACCGCCCGGTCGTCGTCGGCGGCGACCACGGGCTGCGCTTCACGCTGCGCACGCAGGTGACGGAGGCCGCCGTCGTGCTCGACGGGCACGTGCTCCTCAGGCTGGAGGCCGGGAGCGTGTTCGAGGTCGGGCGCGCCGAGCACGACTTCCTGCTCGTCACCCCGGCGGCGCGCTCCTACTACTACCTCCTGCGCCAGAAGCTGGGCTGGGGCGAGGTGCCGAGGTGGCGCGAGTGACCGACGAGAAGACGCCGTCGCAGTCGCGGACCGAGCTGGCCGAGCTCATGATGCCGCAGCACGCCAACATCCTGGGCAAGGTGTTCGGCGGGACGATCCTGTCCTTGATCGACAAGGCCGCCGCCGCGGCGGCCATCCGCCACGCCGGGCGGATCGCGGTCACGGCGACGTTCGACCAGGTGGCCTTCCACGCGCCGATCGAGATCGGCGAGCTGGTGCGCATCGTCGCCAGCGTGCACGCCGTCGGGCGGTCGTCGATGGAGGTGGGCGTCGAGGTCCACGCGACGAACATCGCCACCGGCGTGACGCGCCACACGAACACCTGCTTCGTGACGATGGTCGCGATCGACGAGGCCGGGCGGCCGACGGCCGTGCCGCCGCTGCGGGCGGAGACCGACGAGGAGCGGGCGCTCGAGGCGGCGGCGCGCGAGCGCATGGCCGCGAGGAAGCAGGCGCGGCGGCGGCCCTGAGGTATGCCCATGACCGACCTCCTGACCCGCGCCGAGGCCACCGACCACCGCGAGACGTCGCGCCACGACGACGTGCTGGCCTTCGTGCGCGACCTGGCCGGGCGAACCGACCTGGTGCGCGTGTCGAGCATGGGCCTCTCCGCCGAGGGCCGCGACCAGGCGGTGCTCGTCGTCAGCGACCGCGGGTGCTTCACGCCCGAGGCGGCGCGGGCCCAGGGCAAGGTCGTCGTCCTCTGCCAGGCGAACATCCACGCGGGCGAGGTCGAGGGCAAGGAGGCCGTCCAGGCGCTGGCGCGCGACCTGACCGTCGGCCGCCTGCGGGAGGTCGGCCGCGAGGTGCTCTCGCGCGCCTGCCTGGTGCTCGTGCCCGACCTCAACCCCGACGGCAACGACCGGATCCGGCCGGAGAACCGGCGCCTCGACCTGCCGAACCTCGAGGGGCAGGTGAACCCGGAGGGCGGCGTGGGGACGCGCAACTCCGGCGAGGGCTGGAACCTCAACCGCGACTACACGAAGCAGGAGGCGGTCGAGACGCGCAACCTCGCGCGCCTGTATCAGCGCTGGTGGCCGCACGTCGTGATCGACTGCCACACGTCGGACGGGAGCATCACGGCGTTCGACCTGACCTACGACACGTCGCACGGCAACCAGGCGCTGTTCGCCGAGGTGCTGGGTCTGGCGCGCGGCCTCCTCGAGCGGATCGGCGGCGAGGTCGAGCGCGAGCACGGCTACCGCGCGGGGTGGTACGGCAACTACGTCGTGGACGGCGTCCCGGCGTCGGGGTGGCACACCTACCCGGCCCTGCCGCGGTTCGGCAGCCACTACCGCGGGCTGCTCGGGCGCCTCGACGTGCTCCTCGAGACCTACAGCTACCTCGACTACCGGCGCCGCTGCGACGTCATGCACGCCTGGCTCCTGGCGCTCTTCCGCACGTTCGCGCGGGAGGCGCCGCGGGTGATCGACGTGGTCGAGCGGGAGGAGCGGCGGATCATCGAGCGCGGGCGGACGCTCGACCCGCGGCCGACGGTGGGGATCGACCACGGGGTGGCGCGGCGCGACGCCGACGGGGCGCTCGTGTTCGACCACCCGGCCCACGCCCTCGACGGCGACGCGGTCGAGGTCGTGGCCTTCGAGCGCGAGGCCCTCGTCGAGCACCGCTACCCGGGGCGCGAGGTCGTGCGCTACCGCGTCCCGCACCACCGCTGGTTCGTGCCGACCGCGTCGGTCTCGACGCCGGCCGCCTACGTGCTCGAGGCGCCGCTCGTCGACCGCCTGCGCGGGCACGGCATCGAGGTCGACCTGCTGGCGGACGACGCGGTCCTCGAGGTCGAGAGCTACACGGTCCTGAAGATCGAGAAGACCTTCAGCCCCGACGTGGCCGCGGCGCCCGTGCCCATGGGCGGCGTCGAGGTCCCGCTGTCGCAGAAGCCGCCGCCGGTGCGCTTCGAGACGGTCCTCTCGGTGCGGCCCGAGCGGCGCAAGGCGCGCTTCCCCGCCGGCACGCCGCTCGTGCGCACGGCGCAGCGCGCCGGGACGCTCGCCGTCTACCTGCTCGAGCCGCACTCGGACGACGGGTTCGCCCGCTGGGAGCTGCTCGACGGCGGGCTGGCCGTCGGCCGGCTCTTCCCGATCCACCGCGTGCCCGCGCCGGTGCGGGTGCCGACGCGCAAGGCGGAGTAGGTCAGGCCCTGCTGCGGCGACGACCGCCCGTCCGACCTGCTCGCCCGGCGTAAGGGCGGACGCGGGCGAGGTCGGTTCTTCAGGCGGCCGCCGGCACGGCTACGGGCTCGCGGCAGGCGCAGCGCACCTTGCGGCCGGCGAGGCGGGCCGGGACCTTCGCCTTCACGCCGCACGCGCCGCAGCGCACGGCGATGCGCGCGCGGGCCGGCGGCGGGGCGGGCAGGTCGACCGTCTCGGCCTTGGCCATGGCCCGCTTGGTCTCGCGGGCCCCGCCGAGCGCGTGCGCCCAGGCCGCCTCGGCCAGGGCCGTCGCCTCGGGGGTGCTCGCGTGGGCGGCCTCGTAGGTGGCGATCGCGGCCACGAGGCGCGCCGCGTCGGCGTGGGTGGCGCCGCGGCGGGCGACCTCGCGCCAGTCGACGCCTTCGCGCCACCCGCGGCGGCGCTCCTGCCAGGTCGCGAGCAGGCGGCGACGCGTCGCGCGGACCTCGTCGTCGGGGAGCCACCCGGGCAGGGCGCCGTGGCCCGTGGCGGCGGCGAGCACCTCGCGGCGCCGGGCCAGGTCGGGCGAGGTGGTGCGTCCGCGGGTGTGCGCCCACCAGGCGAGCGCGGCCGTCAGCGGCGCAGCGAGGAGCGCCCAGGGGAGGAGGTGGCCGAGGTCGCGGCCGACGAGGCAGGCGCTCGCGGCGCCGAACGCGCCGAGCGTGAGCACGAACGACCCCAGGCGCGCGTAGCCGGCCATGACGCTCCGGGCGTGGAGCGGGACCTCGAGCGTGCCGGACGGCGACTCGTAGTAGCTCCCGAGCGGCACGAGGATGGGCCCGACGGCCAGGAACCGCGAGACGATCCGCTCGTCGCGGAACGCTTCGACCTCGCCTGCCAGCACGCACCCGATTCTCATGGCGCCCTCTCGTCCGTCCCGTAGCGCAAGGTCGAGGCCGCGGCGTAAGTGGCGAACAGGGAAGGGGGATCGGTTCAGGTGTCCGTCCCTGAGACGCGGGTGCAGCAGGTGGGTGGCGGGCGGAGACCGCGTCTCGCGCCGACCAGACCTCTTCGAGGGAGGCCGCTTGGGCCGAGCGGTCGAGCCTCACGATCATCCGACCCGCCCCCGCCGACGCCATGCCTCGCGCAGGCGGGCGACAGCGTCGTCGGCGGCGGCCGTGAGGCCGGCGAGCATCGACCCGAGGATCACGGCCGCCAGCGCGAGCGCGACGACCGCCTCGACGGGGACGCGCGGGTCGCCCTCCTCGCGCGTGACGAGCGCCGTCGCGAAGCCCAGGACGAACAGCGAAGTCCCGGTCCAGAGCGCGGCGTGTTGCGCGCCCCGGCCGCGCCGCCGGGGGTAGACGCCCGCCGCGAGGGCGGCCGCGTAGGCGCCGCCGGCGAGGAGGACCCAGGCGAGCGGCAGGTCACCGACGGCGCGGTAGTCGAACAGGGCCGCGCGCCCCTCGAAGACGGAGAGGAGGTAGAGGACCTGCGCGGCGAGGACGACGGTCGTGAGCGTGGCCGCGACGAAGGCGACGGCGACGGCGAGGAGGTCGGACGCCCGGCCCCCCTCCGGCCAGCGGCGCTCGACGATCCCCGAGGCCGTGGCCGGCGCGCCGGAGGCGAGGGCGAGGAGGAGCACGGCGAGGAGCAGGCGGCCCGGGCCCTCGTCGTGCATGACGAGGGCGACGAACCAACCGACCACCCAGGCGGCGCCTCCGCCGATGAACGCGCCGCGGCCCAGCCCGAAGAGGAGGGCGGCGGCCAGGCCGTCCGGCGGCGGGAGCGCCGTCTCGGCGTCGAGCTCGACCGGCTCCATGGGCAGACCTCCTCGGGCGCGGTTGGGCGCGGGTCGGCGGCGCCCCTCGGGCGACCTCGTCGCCCTCCCACCTGAACATGATTCTCCGGGCGATGCCGTCGCCGAGTCGCGCACGGGGGCTCAGGTCGCGTCTCCGGCCGCCGGGCCGCCGACCGCGGCGTCCGCGAGCTCGCACAGGGCGCCCGTGAACCAGCCCAGGGGCAGGCCCAGGACCGTGAGGCCCACCGCCTCGAAGAGCGTGTGCGAGAGCTCCTGCGACGGCGCCTCGGCGACGACCAGTGCCAGGACGAGCGTCACGGCGGCGGCCGCCGCCATCCCCCAGCGGCAGGCCTCCGGAGACCCCCCGCCGCGCCGCAGGAGCACGCCGACGGCCAGGACGGCGGAGGCGGCGCCCCCGAGCGCGCCCGCCCTGAGGGCGAGCCTGGCGTCCCAGGTGGCGTCGAAGTGGAGGGGCGGGGTAGCGCCCGTCAGCACCCCGACGGCATAGAGGACCTGGAAGTAGGCCGCCACGAAGGCCAGGGCGCCCGCGAGCAGGGCCACCGCCGCGGCGGCGAGGTCGTGGCGGCGCTGGCCGCGTCCCGGCCAGCCGAGCTCGACCGCGGCGCTGACGGCAGGGACGCTGCCGATGACCGCGGCGACGGCGACGGCGAAGAGGAGCTCCAGCCTGAGGCCCGCGCGGACGGCGACGAGGAGCGCGGGAGGCAGCCCGAACGCGAGGCCTCGAGCCGAGGCGCCGACGAGGACGGCGCGCAGGGTCACGCCGGCGCTCCGTCGGTCGTCGGCGTTCCGACGAACTTCACCACGAGGGCATCGGCCGCGGCGCAGAGGAGCGACACCGCGAGCGCGAGCAGGGGGAGCCCGACGAGGGCGGCCTCGATGGCCGTGGAGGAGGCGCGATAGGGGGGCGTCTGCGACAGCTCGACGAGGCGCGCGGCGAAGAGCAACGGGTAACCGATAACGCACACACCCAGGAAGCCGTCCGACCACGACCCGCCGCAGCGCCGGACGACCCCGCCGACGGCCAGCGCGAGCGACAGGAGCGCGATGCCCGGGAGCAATTGCGACGGACGTCGGCCGCACGGCGGCGTAGTCGAGCACCTGGTTTCCACCGAGGAGCACGCCGCGCGCGTAGCCGACCTGGAGGGCGGCCAGCGCGGCCGCCGCCGGACCGACGACGAAGGCGAGCGTGCCGGCGACGAGGTCGCGTCGGAGCTCGCCGCGACCCGGCCAGGCGAGCTCCACCGCCGCGCTGGCTGCGGCCGCCGCCCCGACGGGCGCGCCAAGCTCGATGGCCGCAGCGAGGACGGCGGAGAGCGGCGGCGCCGGGAGCGACGGCAACGAGACCCGGTGCGTCGCCTCGAGGAGAGCCACGTAGGCGCTCAGGGTGGCCGCGGTCACCCCGAACAGGAGCCCTCGTGAGACGAGGCGGGCGTTCACGCGCGCGCTCCGTCGGGGGGGCAGGGCGTCGCCGAGCCGACGAGTCGGGCGGCGAGGGCATCCGCCGCGGAGCAGAGGAGCGAGGCGGCAAGCGTCAAGAACGGGACGAGGACGAGCGCCATCGTGAGGTCGCTGGTCCATGATGGGGTGGAAGGCGGACGCTCCGACGCCGCCGCCCAGACGAGGTCCGCGGCCGGAAGCATCCACCAGGTCCCGAGCGACGCGCAGGCGCAGCCGGCCGATCGAGACACACCTCGTCTCCGGAGGGCGGCGCCGACGGCCAGCACGAGCGAGAGGAGCGCCGGGACCGCCACGGCATCAGGCAGTGAATACGGCTGCACGGCGGCGTAGTCGAGGACGCCATGCGTTCCCGCGAGCACGCCGAGCGCGTACCGGCACTGGAGCGCAGCAGCCGAGGCTGCGAGTGGGCCGACGAAGAGCGCGGCGAGACTTGCAGTGAGGTCGCCGCGGGTCTGTCCGCGGCCCGGCCAGCCGAACTCGACGGCCGCGCAGGCGGCAGCGGTGGCGCCGATGGGCGCGCCGCCCTGCAGGGCGGCGAAGAGCGTCGCGAGCAGGTCGGGCGGCGGCGGCGCGGTGGGCCCGGGCGCGAGGTTGACGGTGGACCACCACGCCGCAAACAGGGCAGCGGGCAGCGCGAACACCAGGCCCCGCGACGCGGCGCCGACGAGGACGATGCGGGCGTTCACGCGGGCGGTCCCTCGGCGGGCCTGGACGTGGTCGGCCCGACGACCCAGGTGGCGATCCCGTCCGCGGCCGCGCAGAGGAGCGACGAGACCAGCGCCAGGCCGGCGGAGGCGACGGCGCGTGCTTGCAGGGTCGCGTGCAACCGCCCGGCCTCGAGCCCCATGACGAGCGCCGCGATCATGAACACGGCGAAGACGCCGGCGAAGGAGCCGAGGCAACCGACCACCCAGGGCTCCCCGCGCCGGCGCGGGACGGCGCCGAAGGCGAGCAGGGCGGCGAGGCCGGTCGCGGTGAAGAGGACCGGCGGCAGGGAGGACAGCCGCAGCGCGGTGTAGTCGAGGACCTCGCCGCCGCCGAGGAGGACGCCCCGCGCGTAGTCGACCTGGAGGGACGCGAGCGCCGCGGCGGCGACGCCGGCGACGAAGGCGATCAGCGCCGCGGTGAAGTCGCTGCGTTGTCCTCGTCGGGGCCAGCCGAGCTCGACCGCCGCGCACGCGGCTGCACAGGCGCCGACGGGCGCGCCGCTCTTCAGGGCGGCGAAGAGGCTGGCGAGCAGGTCGAAGGACGGCGAAGCCGCAGCTCCGGCCGTGAGGCGGATCGTGGACCACCACCCGGCGAGCAGGGCAGGGGGGAGTGCGAACACCAGGCCCCGCACCGCGGCGCCGACGAGGACGGCGCGGGGCCCTGGTGGATCGCCCTGGGCGGAAGACGCGTCAGGTGCCGGGGACACGAGGCTCACGCTCGGGACGGCTGTCCCACCCACCGGTGATCGCGTCGGCGGCGGCGCAGAGGACGGTGGCCACGGCGGCCAGAGTCACGAAGGCGACGGCGAGCTCGAGGACCTTCGACGAGAACCGGGTGGGGGGCGGCGGGGAGATCGTGAAGAGCAACACCTCGACAATCACGGCCAACGTCGCGACCCAGAGCACGACCCCTGCGACCCTGCCGCACCCGACGGCACCTGAGTCGCCGCGGCGGCGGTAGACCGCGCCGGCGGCCAGCACGAAGGAGAGGAGCCCGCCGGTGAAGAGAGCTTCGGAGAGGCGGGAGATTGGCACGGCGCCAAAGTCGAAGACCGCGATCCAGCCCGTCAGCACGCCGACGGCGTACTCGACCTGAAGCGCCGCGGCGACCGCGGCGAGCGGCCCCAGGAGGAGCGCGGCCAGGGCGGCGAGGAGGTCGTGGCGCCGCGCGCCGGGTCGGGGCCAGGCGAACTCGACGGCGGCGCAGGCGGCCGCGCACGCGGCGGCGGGCGCGCCGCCCTGGAGCGCGGCCGAGAGCGCCCGGAGCAGGTCGAACGGGGGCGGGCCGGTCGGTGGTGGCGAGAGCGAGACCGTCGACCACCACCCGAGCAGCAGGGCCGGCGGCACCCCGAACACCAGCCCCCGCGCGGCCGCCCGGACGAGCACCGCGCGCGGGGTCACGCCGTGCCGCGCCCCGGGCCGAACGCGTCGAGGAAGCGGTCGAACGGGAAGCCGACCACCTGCACCTCGCCCTGGGCGTTCATGCGGATCTCGGCGTGGTTCGGCGCGGCGAAGCGGGGGTCGTCCTCGCGGTAGGCGTCCGTGAGGAAGAACAGGCGCTGGTTCGTCGAGCCGATGAACCGGCGCTTCGTCGTGCGCTCGGCGGCCACGTACTGGCCGTCGACCAGGAGGTCGGTCACCGCGAGGAGCGGCGAGCCGCGCGCCTGCAGGTCCTCGAGCAGGTGGCCGGTGTAGACCATGACCGTCAGCCCGCGCGCCTTGACCTCGCGGGCGAACGCGGCCAGCGCCGCGTCCTGCTCGAAGGGCTCGCCGCCGAGCAGGCTCACGCCCTCGAGCCGCGGCTCCCGCGCGCGCGCGGCCTCGACCTCGCGCACGAGGTCGGCCCCGGGGACGACGCGGTTCGGCCGGTGATGGAACAGATGGGGATTGCAGCAGCCCTGGCAGCGAATGGCGCAACCTTGCACCCAGGCGGCGAAGCGCAGCCCGGGGCCTTCGGCCTCGGTGACCGGGATCCAGCTCGCGAGGTTCAGCGTCGCCGCGTCGTCGATGGCCGCCACTACGTGATCCTGCCGCTACTCCGTGATCTTGATGACCAGCTCGTAGTCCTCGCCGACCTGCCCCTCGCGCATCTCCGTGATCGTGCCCAGCCGGCCGGCCTTGCGCTTGAGGCCTTCCGCATACACCTCGCGCACGACCTCGTTGAGCTCGCGGTTGCGCTCTTCCTCGGTCTCGTCGAGGGTGCGCGCGATCTCGCGCTGGAGCGCCTGCTGCGCCTTGGCGCGCTCCTCGTCGGTGATCGCGATCTGCTTCTCGAGGTTCTGCTGCTCGCGCCCGCGCCGCTCGTCGGGGTTCTCGAAGTCGCGGTCGCCGCGCACGACGACCGTGCGCTCGCGCTCGAGCGTCTTCTCCAGCTCGACCGTGGCCTCGACCGTCAGGTCCTTGAGGTCGACCCGCTCGACCACGCCGCCCTTCGTGCGCACGAGCACGTCCTTGTCGGCCGGGTCCTCGGTGAACCCGCGCCCCTTCAGGCGCTCGCGCACGATCTCGCGCTGCTCGTCCTGCGGCACGATCTCGGTGAGGACCAGCTTCTTCGTCCGCCTGTCCTTGGCGTTGACCTGCTCCTGGACGGAGGCCGACACCTTGATGACGTAGGTCTGGCTCATGCGTCCACTATAGACGGTCCGGTCGGGGCCGTCTCACGCGGTCGATGTGGGAGGGAGCCTGAGAGCTCTCCTTCCCGCCGCTGGCCCGCGACCCGCCAGAGCGAGCGATGGGGACGGGCGGAACGGGCCCGTTCGTGCCAATCCGGGACTCGCGCCAATCGCCCGCCCCTCGCGAGCGCATCACTCATCGCAGGTCGGAGTGGCCGACGAGGGATGACGACGCTCCGGGCGACACCCCCGCGTGCGGAGGCGACGGGATTCGAACCCGCAACCGACCCCGAAGGTCGGCCGCCCGGACTGCCAGTTGTAGCGCCGTCTGCATTCGGCCGTTGTCAGAGAGAGAGAGAGAGAGAGCTCGACGATCTTCCTTCCGCCGCTGGTCCTCGACCCGCCAAAGCGAGCGATGGGGACGGGCGGAACGGGCCAGTTCGTGCCAGTCCGGGACTCGCGCCAATCGCCCGCCCCTCGCGAGCGCATCACTCATCGCGGGGGCCCGGGCGCGTGAGCGCGCCCGGGCCCCCGGACTCACTGTCAGGCCGTCTCCCGGAGGGGGCCGAGCGAGACGGCCTGGATCTCCCCGACCCAGCGGTCCGGGCCGAGGCGACCCTGCACGACGTCGGCGACCAGCCGGAACACGTGGTCGCTGAAGCCGCCGACGTTGACGACGTCGTCGCGGTCGGGGGCCTGCGCCGTCGTGCCCGGGGCGACGTCGATGCACACCAGCTTCGCGCGCGGGCTGCGGCGCCGGAACGCCTCCCACTCGCGCAGCGTGTCGGTCGCGCCCGCCCGCCGCGAGTCCACCCACGACTCGTTGTCCGAGACGTAGAGGACCAGCGCGCCCTCCGCCTTGCGGCGGTTGAGCTCGGCCAGCGCCACCGACACCGCCGTGCCGCCGCCGCCGAAGCGGCGCAGCTTGTCGGCGTTGGTCATCACCGTGTCGCGCGGGTTCACGCCGTGCGCGGCGTGGACCTGCGTGTCGAAGGGCAGGACCTCCGACCCCGGGTTCTTGCGCAGGAACGCCGCGGCGACCAGGGCCGCCACGTCGATCGCGCGCACCTTGCTCGACGCCGACCCGCGGTCGCCGGTGACGGCCGCGCCGTGCATCGAGCCCGACACGTCCGGGCACACGTAGACCGTGCCGCCCACCGCCGGGACGTTCTCCGTCGCCACCTCCATGGCCGCCTGCAGCGCGTCCTTCACGACGGCCGGGACGCCCGGCTCGACGCTCAGGAACGCCGCGAGCAGCTGGTAGGGGAAGGCCTTGGCCCGCCGCACCTCGGCCGGGTCGGCGAGCTTCTTGGCCACCGTCTCGGCCGTGCCCGGCACGTCGAACGCCCCGTGGCGCAGGAACGTGTTCAGGTTCATGCGCACCATCTGCCAGCCGCCCCGACGCGCCACCTGCGCCCACTGCGGCTTCGTCAGCGGCAGCGAGGTGAGCAGGCGGAAGTCGACGTCGGGCACCTCGCCCTGGCCCCGCCCCGCCTTCCAGGCCTCGACCTCCCGCACGAGCGCCGGCAGGTCGCCCGCCTCGTGCGGCTTGTCGAGCAGGTAGGCGTAGAGGGCCCGGCGCGAGGCCGTGGCCGGCTTCGGATGCGCGAGCTTGATCACGTCCGCCAGCGACGGGTCGTTGCCGATCGCCGCCCGGTAGACCTGCGCGTCGCTGCGCCCCTCGAGCCAGCGGCGCACCAGCCGCCGCGGCCCCGAGCCCAGGCTCTTGCGCCCGAACTGGCCCGAGCGCACGAGCTGCACGAACGTGCGCAGCATGCGGCCGTTGTCGACCACGCGCTCGAAGACCAGGTCCAGCAGGGCCGGGTCGGCCTTCGACAGCATGGCGCACAGCGCCGCCGGCAGGTCCTTCATGTGGCCCTGCTCGCGCGCCCACACGGCCGCCTTGGCCACGAACTCGGGCGCGCAGCGGTCGGCCGCCTCGCGCACCTGGTCGAGCTGCGCCTCGGCCGTCGTGTAGAAGCTCGCGTGCAGCGTGCCGGTCGCGGCGAGCTGGGCGAGCGCGTGCTCGGGCGAGAGCGCGTAGGCGCGGCCGCCGGCGGCGTTCGTCGCGTCGGCCGGCTGGCGCACGCGCGTGAACAGGGCCTTGTTCGCCATGGGGGCACCTCGCAGACCAGCTGATGAGTGATGCGCTCGCGAGGGGCGGGCGATCGGCGCAAGTCCCGGACTGGCACGAACCGGCCCGTTCCGCCCGTCCCGCACGCTGCGCTCGGGCGGGTCGAGCACGAGCGGCGGGAGGAGAAGTTCTCGAGCGCTCCCGTCCCCTCGTCGACCGCGGCGGCCGGCGCCCCTGTCGCGCGCCCTCGGCTTGCTCGGCGCCGCGGCGCGGTCTACAAACGCCTCCCCGCGCCGCGCGCGGGGAGGGGAGGGCGCCGTGATCCGTGGCCGCGAGGAGCTCGAGGCGCTCGAGGAGCGCAGCCTGGCCTCCTACGGGTCGAGGAGCCGCCTCTCGCGCGGCCGCCGCCACCCCGAGGCGCCGGACCCCCTGCGCACGGCGCACGCGCGCGACCGCGACCGCGTGCTCCACTCGGAGGCCTTCCGCCGCCTGCAGTACAAGACGCAGGTCTTCGTCGAGCAGGAGGGCGACCACTACCGCACCCGGCTCACGCACACGATCGAGGTCAGCCAGCTCTCGCGCTCGCTGGCCGCGTTCCTGGGCGCCAACGTCGACCTCGCCAACTGCATCGCGCTGCTGCACGACCTCGGGCATCCGCCCTACGGCCACCAGGGCGAGGTGGAGCTCGACGCGCTCGCGCGCGAGCACGGCCTCGGCGGCTTCGACCACAACCTGCACTGCCTGCGGATCGTCGACCTGCTCGAGCGCCGCTACGACCACCCGGGCCTGAACCTGACCTGGGAGGCGCGCGAGGGGATCGGCAAGCACGCCACGTTCTTCGACGCGCCCGAGGTGCCGCAGGAGTTCGCCGGCACGCCGCAGCCGGGGATCGAGTCGCAGATCGCCAGCCTGGCCGACGTCCTGGCCTACGTCACGCACGACCTCGAGGACGCCCTCTACTACGGCTTCTTCAGCCTGGGCGAGGTCGCCGCCCTCGACCTGCCGCTCGTCGACCAGGCGATCGCCGACGCCGGGCTCGCGGGCCTCGCGCCGGCGCGCTTCGTGCGGCACGGCGCGCTCACGCGCCGCCTCCTGGGCACGCTCGTGCGCGCCGCCCTCGAGGAGACGGACCGCCGCCTGCAGGAGATCGGCCCGGCGCCCACCCCCGACGACGTGCGCGCGCAGACGGAGCCCGTGGTGCAGCTCCCCGACCCCGTCGAGGAGCAGGTCGAGCGCCTGATCGGCTTCCTGCTGCAGCGCGTCTACCGGCATCCCATGGTCGAGATCATGTGCGACAAGGGGCGGCGTCTCCTGCGGCACCTGTTCGAGCACTACATGGAGCACCCGACGCACCTGCCGCGGCAGGTGCAGCTCCGCCTGCGCGCCGAGGGGGACCCGTCCGACCGCCTGCACCTCGCGCGCGGCCTCGTCGACTTCGTGGCCGGGATCACCGACCGCCACGTCGTGCTCCTGCACGAGCAGCTCTTCTCGCCCTCGGCGCGCCTGCTCCCGCACATCGATTAGCAGCGTCTACGATGGGCGCATGAGCAGCCCCGCCGACGCCGACGTCCCCCTCGTGCCCGCCGACGACCCGCGCCTCCTCGGGCTGCGCCAAGCGCTCGCCGTCATGGACCGCCTGCGCGGCGAGGGCGGCTGCCCCTGGGACCGGGCGCAGACGCGCGCGAGCCTGCGCCCGTTCCTGGTCGAGGAGACCTACGAGCTGCTCGAGCAGCTCGACCTCGGCGACAGCGACAAGATCCGCGAGGAGCTGGGCGACCTGCTCTTCCAGGCGCTGTTCCACGCCCGCCTGGCCGAGGAGGAGGGTCGCTGGGACCTGGGCGCCGTGGCCGGCGGGCTGGCGAGGAAGCTCGTGCGCCGCCACCCGCACGTGTTCGCGCCGCGCGAGGGCGACCAGGGGAAGACCGCCGAGGCGATCGTCGTCGAGTGGGAGGAGCACAAGCGGCGCGAGGGGCGGCGCTCGGCCCTCGACGGCGTGCCGCGGGCGCTGCCGGCGCTCCTGCGCGCGCAGCGTCTGCAGGAGAAGGCCGCCCGCGTGGGCTTCGACTGGCAGGACCCGACCGGGCCCATGGACAAGCTCGACGAGGAGCTGCGCGAGGTGCGCGAGCGGCTGGCGCAGGGCGACCGCGAGGGGGTCGCCCGCGAGCTGGGGGACCTCGCCTTCTCGCTGGTGAACCTCGCGCGGCACCTCGGGGCGGTGGCCGAGGACGCATTGCGTCAGGCGGCCGACACGTTCGAGCGGCGCTTCCGCCGCGTCGAGGTCCTCGCCGGCGGCGACCTCAAGGGGATGGACCTCGCCGCGATGGACCGCTTGTGGGATCAGGCCAAGGCGGAGGAGACCGCGGACTGATCCGCGGTCTCAGCCCCCACCGCGAGGTTCTCCGCGGCGCGCCGGTTGTCCGGAGTCCTCGCCCCCTCTTTCGGGACTGGGGGGAGGCGGCGGCCGTAAACGACGTCGACGACGACTTCCGGAAATGATCGGACCCAGGCCACGCGCCTGGGTCCGAGTCGAAAGCACCGGAAGACCATTGGGGAAAAGGTCGGGGATGGTGGCCTTCCGTGGTTGGTCGCCCTCGACGGGAATCGACAGAGCACTCGTCATGCCAGCCGCGCGAGACAGCTAAGTCCCGTGGGGTCCAAGAGGCCCTGACCCGGCTCTGAACCACTTGGGGCACTCCTGCCCCCAACGGGTGCCCCGGATCGTTCAGTCGAGCGTGCAGTCTGACCAAGGGACGACAAACACTGGAGTAGCGCGAGTGGGGGAGACTGTACGTTTTCGTGCGGCCCGAAAAGCCTGCACCATGACGTACAGGGGACTGCCCCACCGCGGGCCAGGCCGCCGCGTGCGACACGCGCGAATGCAATGTTGGCAGGACGGTCGGGGCCGCCCTGAGGCGGGGATCAGTCAGAGCCGAAGCTCGCGCCTGACCCGCCAAAGCGAGCGATGGGGACGGGCGAAGCGGGACAGTTCGTGCCTGCCCGGTACTCTCGCCCATCGCCCGCCCCTCGCGAGCGCATCACCCGCGAGCGATGAAGACGGGCGAAGCGGGACGGTTCGTGCCTGTCCGGTACACCCGCCCATCGCCCGCCCCTCGCGAGCGCATCACCCATCGAAGACAGTCAGAGCCCTTCGGCGAGCTGCCCGACCCGGAACCCGGTGCTGCCCGGGATGTCGATGACCGCGCCCGTGATCTGGCTCGAGGCGTCGTTCAGGAGCCAGCCGACGACGTCGGCCACGTCCCGGGGGAGGAGGTGCTCGCCCAGGGCCCAGCGGGTCTCCTCGAGCTCGATCACCTTGTCGCCGGTGGTCACGGCGCCAGGGCACACCGCGTTGACGTTGATGTGGTGCGCGTGGAGCTCGCGCGCCAGGGCCCGCGTGAAGCCGATCAGGCCGGCCTTGGCCGCGCAGTAGATCGAGACGTTGGCGCTGGGGATCACGCCGAAGAGCGACGACACCGACACGATGCGCCCGCCGCCCTGCTTCTTGAAGTGGGGGACGACCGCGCGCGACATGAGGAACGCGCCGCGCAGGTTCGTGTTGACCAGCAGGTCGAACTCGTCGAGCGAGGTCTCGTCGACCGGCTTGGAGAGGAACGCGCCGGCGTTGTTGATCAGGAAGTCGATGCGCCCGAAGTGGCGCAGGGTCGCGTCGACCACGCGCGCGACGTCGGCCTCCTGGGCCACGTCGGCGCAGATCGGCAGCGAGCGGCCGCCCTGCTCCTGGATGACGCCGGCGGTGTGGTCGATCTCCTTCTGGGTGCGGGCCACGACGACCACGTTGCACGCCATCTCGTTCAGGCGATACGCGATCGCGCGGCCGATGTTGCGCCCGCCGCCGGTGATGATCGCGACCCGGTCCTTGAGCTTCATGGGGCGCCCCCTGTCCCGGACCTTGTAACACGCCGCCGCGACGGGGAGGGGCGGCGGCGGCCGGACGGGTGGTTTGACGCGCCCCCGCCCGGCGTCCAGAATCAGGGCCCTTCCCGGCCTGAGGAGGTCGCCCGTGTCCAAGGCGTTCTTCGACCTCGAGCGGATCGACCCTGACGGGCTGCGGCGGCTCGGCGGCATCCTGCGCGCGCTCGGCTACACCGAGCAGGGGGTGCGCGAGCGGCTCTCGCTCAAGGACATCACGGGGATCGAGCTCGGGGCCTACCCCTACTACCTCAACTACCGGCTGCGGCGGCGGGCCCCGCTGGACCTGGCGATCATGCTCTTCCTCCTGCAGGGGGTCATCACCGAGGAGGAGCTGAAGGACCTGTTCGACGCCGAGGCGCGCAAGGTCCTGCGCGCGGCGCGGCTCCTCAAGCGCGACCCGAAGGCGCGCACCTACCGGGCGCGCGTCAGCCTCTACCCGGTGGGCGAGCAGCTCTTCTTCACGGACCACCGCTACGCGCACCACCCCTGGGTCAAGGCGCGCGTGCCGCGCGACCCGGTCATGTACCTCGGCGCCGACAGCTACTACCTGACGCGCACGACGCTGCGCCGGCCGATCCGCGCGGCGCTCGACCTGTGCGCCGGCTCGGGCGTGCACGGGGTGCTCGCGGCGGCCAGCGCCGAGCGGTCGGTGGGCGTCGACGTGAGCGGGCGGGCGGTCAACTTCGCCCGGCTCAACGCCATGCTCAACGACGCCTGGAACGCGGTGTTCGTCGAGGGCGACCTCTACTCGCCCGTGGGCGGCGAGCGCTTCGACCTGATCCTGGCCAACCCGCCCTTCGTGCCGGCGCCGGTCTACGAGCTCACCTACCGCGACGGCGGCCCCAGCGGCGCCGACGTCCTGCGGCGGATCATCGCCTCGCTCCCCGATCACCTGGCGCAGGACGGCGTGGCGCAGATCGTCACCCACGTGGCCGAGCGCGAGGGGGAGAGCTACCTGGAGCGCGTGCGGCGCTGGCTGGTCGGCGCGAACATCAACATGCACGCCCTGCGCGTGGGCGAGGAGGACGTCGTCGACTACGCCGTCGCCCACACGCGGCGCGTGTTCGGCGAGCAGTACGACCGCTACGCCGGCAAGCTGCTCGAGTGGGTCACGAACCTGCGCTCGCAGCGCTTCCAGCGCGTCGTGGGCGTCGTGTTCACGTTCCAGTGGAACGACGAGGCGCCGCACCCGCCCTGGACGCAGGAGGACGAGGCCAAGCCGCCGACCCGCGACATGTCGGGCGAGATCGCGCGGCTCGTGTCGGCCAAGCGGCGCGTGCGGCGCATCCCGTCGCTCCAGGCGCTCGACCGCATGCGCGTGGGCGTGCCCGACGACATCCTGCTGCTCGAGCGGCGCCGGCCGACGGGCTCGGGGTTCGAGACGAAGGACTTCCGGGTCGTGTTCCGCAGCGCGCTCATGTCGCCCGAGCTCGACATCAAGCCGCTCGTGCGCGACCTGCTGGAGCGCGTCGACAACCGCTCGACGGTGCCGCAGGTGATCGCGCGCCTGGCGCGCGACACGGGGCAGTCCGTCGCCGAGCTCGACGACCGCTGCCGCCGCGCGTTCCTGATCATGCTCGAGCGCGGGCTGGTGACGCTCGACGAGGTGGTGGCCGACGCCGGCGAGGCGCCGGACCTCGTGCGCCCGGCGAGCGTGGCCGACGCGCCGCCGATCGTCGTCACGCCGCGCGAGGCCGTCGGCGCCCCGCGCCCGGCGGCCCCCGCCGCCGAGCCGCTGTTCGACCCGGAGCTCGGGCAGCAGTTCCGCGGCGCCCCGGGGGACGTCGTCTCGCCGACGGCCGGACCGGCGCGGACCCTCGCCGACCCGTTCA
>JAHBXY010000142.1 GCA_019636275.1 Planctomycetota bacterium
CGTCCGGGACGCGCGCGGCGAGGTCCTCGAGGGCCCGCTCCGCCTCGGCGCGCTCCTCGGGGGTCTTGGCCGCGTCGAGCCGGCGCAGGGCGTCGTCGATGCGCGCCTGCGCCTGCTGCTCGACGGCGCGGCGCAGGTTGCCGAGCTGCTCCCCGATCCCGGGCAAGCCGCGCGGCTCCCAGGCGGCGGCGAAGGCGTCGACGGCCTCGGCGGCCTCGCGGTAGCGGCCGTCGCGCACGAGGCCGATCGCCTGCGTGGTCAGCGCCTCGAAGCGCTTGAAGCCCTGGTCGAAGGCGGCCCTCGTCAGCGCCTCCGCGAGCCCCTGCGCCTCCGTGGCCTCGGGGGTGCCGGGAAAGCGGCGGGCCACGTCGGCGAATGCGTCGCGCGCGCCGGCCGGGTCGTCGGGGCGCTGCTCGGCGAGGCGCCGCGCCGCGGCCAGGGCCTCGGCGGCGGGGCCGGTCGGCGCCGGCGGGCGCTCGATCGTCGTCGGGGTCTCGACGGGGCGGGTGGGAGGCGGCGGCGTCGGGTCCGTCACGCGGGTCACGCGCGGGCGGACGGGCGTGACCTCCGGGTCGTCGGGCGGCGGCGTGGGCACGACGGCGACGTCGGGCGGCGGCGGTGTGACGGCGGCGTCGGGCGGCGGGTCGCCCAGGAGGGCCATGGCGCCGCCCGCCCCGAGCGCCAGGAACACGACGAACACGGCCGCCGCGAGGACCAGCGGGCCGCGCCCACCGCCGGCGCGGCGCGGCGCCGGCGCGGCGGCGATGGCCCGGCGCGCGGCGACGAGGCGCTCCTCGAAGGCGCGCATGGAGGGGAGGCGCTGCTCGCGGTCCTTCTTGACCATGTCGGCCAGGAGGCGCCGGTGCTGCGGCGGGACGTCGGCGAGGACGAGGTCGAGGTCGGGGAACGGCTCGCGCACCTGCTTGACGAGGATCGCCCTCGCGCTCTCGCCGTCGAAGGGCGGCTCGCCCTTGAGCATGTGGAACAGCGTCGCGCCGAGCGAGTAGACGTCGCTCCGGGCGTCGATGTCGGTGCGCCCCGTGGCCTGCTCGGGCGAGCAGTAGTAGGGCGTGCCCTCGGTCATGTCCGACTTGCCGCCGGTGCCCGCGATCGCGGCCGCCTTGGCGAGGCCCAGGTCGCACAGCTTCGCGCGACCCTCGGCGGTGAGGAGGATGTTCTCCGGCTTCACGTCGCGGTGGACGAGGCCCGCCTGGTGGGCGTGGGCCAGGCCGCGCGCCACCTGCTCGGCGACCTCGAAGGCCCGCGGCCAGGGGAGCGGCCCCTGCTGCTCGAGGGTCTCCGCGACCGAGCGGCCGGAGACGAACTCCATGACGAAGTAGTGCAGGCCGGCCGCCGCGCCGGCGTCGATCGCGGCGACGACGTTCTCGTGGTTCAGCTTGCCGGCCGACCGCGCCTCGGCCAGGAACTTGGTCACGTAGCTCGGGTCCGCGGACAGGCGGCGCGAGAGGACCTTCACGGCCACGGCGCGGTCCATCGACAGCTGCCGCGCCCTGTAGACGACGCCCATGCCGCCGCGGCCGGCCTCGCCCTCGATCCGGTAGCCCGGGATCACCTCGGGGTCGAGGCGCGCGAGCACCTGGTCGCGCGCCGCCAGCGTCAGCGCGCCGGTCTCGACCAGCAGGCGCGCCAGCGGCTTCGGCGGCCCCTGGCCCGCGCGCTGCTTCGCGATCGCCTTCTCGACCTGCGCCTCCGTGACGAGGCCTTCCTTCACCGCGAACAGGCCGATGAGCGCGTCCTCGGCCTCTCGCTCGGGGGACGGCGCCTGCGCCGCCGCCGGCTCGCCGAGCGGCACCTCCGCCGCCGGCTCGACCGGCTCCGCCGGCGTCGGCGACGCCGCCCGCTTGCTCCGCGCCCGCGGCGCCTCGGCCGACGAGTCCGACGAGGTCAGATCCCCCTCGGCGCGCCGCCGCTTCTTCGGCGCCTCGGCCGACGAGTCCGACGAGGTCAGATCCCCCTCGGCGCGCCGCCGCTTCTTCGGCGCCTCGCCGACGTCCGACGAGGTCAGGTCGCCCTCGGCGCGGCGGCGCTTCTTCGGCGCCTCGCCGACGTCCGACGAGGTCAGGTCCCCCTCGGCGCGGCGCCGCTTGCGCGGCACTTCCCCGGCCGGCGAGGCCGGCCCCGGTCCGGCGGCCCCGGGCGCCGGGTCGGGCGAGGTCGCGGGGTCGTCTGCCACGCGGCCATGTTACTGGAACCTCGGGGCGTGGTTCTAGGGCCCCGTGGCAGATGGGGTTACGCGGGCCCTGGAGCTTGCGGGGGGTGTTTCGGGGGGGATGCGGCGCGTCGTGAACGGATCAGACATCCCCCAACCGGCGAGTCCAGTAGCCCGGCCGCCGGTTCTTGTGAGCGAACGCGACGACGACCGGCGGCGAGGTCGTGACGTAGAACAGCATGAAAGGGAACGAGCGCAGGGGGATGCGCCTCACCTCGCGCTGGATGCGGCGATGCCGCCAGGGCGCCCCGACGTCGGGCATCTTCGCGATCCGGTCGATCGCCTCGTCCGTTTCGGCGTAGACGCGGTCGCCCAGCCCAACGAGCCTGGCCTC
Source organism: Planctomycetota bacterium (assembly GCA_019636275.1). GTDB lineage: Bacteria > Planctomycetota > J058 > J058 > J058 > JAMLIC01. The sequence goes on from JAHBXY010000142.1 coordinate 2,565, forward strand.
GTACCAGTCCGCGGCCTCGACCACTTCTTGCCAGGCCTCGTCGAGAAATCCAGGTCCCTCAGCCACGGCGACGCCGCGCCAGCTCCTCCCGGGCCGCGCCGATGGCGGACTTGGCATCGACGATCCGGGCGCGTCCTGCCTCGAGGTCGGCGATGCGCCGCGCGATCACCTCGGCCCAGACGTCCTCGGCATCGTCGTCGGCCGACCCTGCCGGGCCCTCGAGGCTCTCGATCAGCCGCTGGATGAGCACGCCGCGCTCATCGGCAGGGAGCTTCAGCGCGTCGTGAAGCAGCGACTCAAGCTTCGTCACCACAGCATCCTAACCTCGCGGCTCGGCCGTGGCACGCTTCCGGCAGCTCCCGGCGTGGTCCATCTCGAAGGAGCCGCGACCTCACTCCGGCCTGATCGTGCCGTCGCGCACGAGCTCCTCCACGAAGCTGTCGAACAGCTCCTCGCGCGAGGTCCCAGACGCCGAGGACGCCGGCTCGCTCCGCCGGCCTGACGGGACGTGCCGGATCGAGGTGAAGCAGCCCTGGCTGGTGGAGAGCAGGTCCACGACGAAGTCCTCGAGACGGAAGACACGGCGGGTGAGCTCCGCGATCAGACGTTCCTTCACGACGGCGCCTGCCCGGGTGGAACCGTCGATTCCCTCTGCTCGCCCGTGGGAACGTGCTCGACCCGGACGACGAGCCCACGCGCGTCGTCGTGCAGGAACTCGACCGAGAAGTCCTTTGCGCGGATCACGCTGCCCGCCTGTGCCTCTCAGCCTCGGTGCAGCCCGGTCTCGTCCGATCCGCCCAGCCCGTCGTCATGTGTCCGATCATCGTTCGAAGGGGCGTCGAGCACGATCAGGTCGCGATGTCCCGGCCAGAGGAAGCGGAGGCCAGCGTCGTCCAGCGCCAAGGCAGGTCGCCAGAACACGGGCGCCCGCCAACCCAACGGAGCGAGGAGACTCCGCGTCGGAAGCACCCTTTGCGCCTGCACCGTCACCTCGCCCGTGTGGAGGTCGAACGCCCGCAGGGTCAGGCGTGCTTCCACCGCGAGCTCTGCGCTGACGCAGACGAGGTGGCCCTCTGCGTGTTCGACGCCCAGGGGGTACCTGCTCCGGCCGAGGGGCGCTCGCCAGCGGACCGCGCCGGTGACGCGGTCGAGCGCGAGGAGCATGTCGTCGAAGTTCGTGACCACCTGATGCCTGTCGAGCCACAGCGGGCCCGCTGAGCCCTGGAGGGTCGTTCGCCAGGACGTCTCGCCGGTGCGTAGGTCGATCTCGCCCAGCCAGGCGACGAACTCCTCCTGCGGGGGGTCGCTGAAGTCGTAGGAGTAGCGGATCGGCGGGGCCAACGAGTAGGCGAGCGTCTCCTGGAGCGGGTCCATCGCAACGCCGACGATCCGCCGTTCCGGCCCGTCGTCGTCCACGAGCGGCCCCAGGTCGATCACGGCCCCCGTCTCCAGGTCCAAGGTTTCGACTCGCAGCGTGCTCGTGATCCGGACGACGAGCGACCCACCGACGTGAAGGTCGCCGACCTCGGCCAGCTCCACGGACCAGAGCGTTCGCCCGAGCCCCTCGCCGACGTCTATGGCCAGCACCTGGGCACGCCCGGCTGCGTCACGGTCTACGAGCTCAAGGGCCTCGGTGGCGAGGTCCTCTTCTGGGTGCACGCGAGCGGCCACGACGCGATCACCGGCGACCCGCTCCAGGTGTCGGGGACCGAGACGCGGGACGTGGTGCTGCGCGAGAACCCGAGCGGCTCGTGGGCCGCTACGGCGCAGCGGCCTCGGTCGTAGCCCGAGCAGGCACCGCCCCGGGAGGTCGCGCGCGAGTCGGGTACCCTCCCCCGAAGCGAGCCGCGGCCATCGGCCCGCCGCGGCGGTTACCATCGGGGCATGCGCCGCGTCGCCCTGGTCACGTTCGCGCTCGTCGCCGTCCCCGCCCACACCCGCGCGCAGGACGCCGCGCCCGTCGTGGAGGTCGGTCCGGGGTTCGCGCTGCTCGCCGACGGCGCGCCGGTGACGACGGCCGCGCTCGCGGCGCGGCTCGACCGGTTCGCTCGCGACGCTCCGCCGCGCCCGCACGAAGGCGTGCATGTGATCGCCGACGGCGCCCTGCCCTGGCGCGAGCTCGTGATCCTGTTCATGCGCTCCGGACACGCGCTGATCGAGCAGACGTGGAGCGTCGCGGGCGGTGAGGGACGCATCACCTGGCGCATCCCGCAGGACACGTCCGCCGGCGGCCGGCGGCCGGTGCAGCGCTGGTCGGCCAGCGTGCGGTTCGACGAGCGCACGTGCCGGCTGCGCTGGCGGCCCTGGCTGCAGGGCGGCGGGGCTGCGCCGCCTGCCGGGGCCCCGCCGGGGAACGAGGTCGAGGGCACGGTCGATCAGGTCGTCGCCGAGCTCGTCGCCGCGCGCGCGACGGAGGTCGTGCTGGACCCGGCCCCCGCGATGGCCTACCGCGACGTGCACGCGACCGCGCTCGCGATCTCGCGCGGCGCGGCCGTGACGATCTCCGTCCGCGTCCCGGACTGACGCACGAAGCGCCTCGGCGCCTGGCTCGTGGGAGCGGACGAGCGCACCTGAGCGTACTTGCTGGGGGAGACGAGGAGGTCCTGGTCGAGCTCGCTCGCCTCTGATGAGGATGCGCGGCGCAGCGGCGCTCCCCGCGGCCTCTGGACTCGTCTCCCTCGACGGGGAACGCGTCCTTCACTCCCGCTGCACGTCCCTGGCAGGACCTCGAGTCCGAGAACGTCTCGATCGACGAGGAGGTCGACGCGAGGGCGGGTTCCTCGTGGTGTTAACCTGCTCACGATGCAAGTTCGAGCACAGGAGCTACCGACCGAGCGGCTCCGGCCGGATGGCAGGCCTCGGTGCCGCCGTCACTGAACGCGGTTGGGTCGCGGTGCGCTCGTAGAGGTGGACCATGACGGACCAGCAGATCGATGAGACGTACCTGCGGCAGGAGCTCGCGGCCGGTCGCCTGGCCCGCGGGAACCTGCTCTTCGCCGCGTACCTCGGCGACGAGGGGGCGCGACGCGTGGCGGAGGGGGACGCGCCGCCGGAGGGCGCCGGGCTCTGGGAGTGGGTCGAGGGCATCCGGGCGGCGGGCCTGCTGCCCCTGGCGCGAGCGTCGGTGGCCGCCGCGCGGGCGCTCCTGGACCGGGTCGCCCCCGACGATCCCCTGCACGAGCCGCTCGACGCGACGATCGCGACGACCGAGGACTACCTCGTCGCGCCGACGTCGAAGAACGGCAAGGCGCTCGTGAAGCTGGCCGAGACGAGCGGGCTGCCGATCGAGTGCGCGTGGGCGAGCCAGACCACGATCAAGGTGTATCACAACGCCGCGCACGCGGCCTCGAGCAGCCCGGGCCAGGTCGCCGGCAGCGCCGCCAACGCAGCGGCGAGCGCCGCCAGCGCGCTCGGGGCGCGGCTGAGCCTCGCGGCGAACGAGGCCGAGGCGCTCGTGCGAGCGGCGATCGCCGCGGACCTGATCCCCTGGGTGCTCGGCTCGGTCGACCCCGTCGCGGAGCGCAGGGGCTCGGCCTCGCCGAAGCGAAGGCAGAGCAAGAAGCCGCCGGCTCGGCCCAAGGTCCCGGCCGGGGAGGACCTCGAGGTGTTCGGCGGCGGACCCATGGCCCTGGTCGATCCCGACCGGTTCGTCCCGCTCGACGCCGGCGAGGACTGGACGCTCGAGCGGCTCCTCGCCCACCTCGGCGCCCAGGGCGCCCGAGGCGCCGCCTTGTCGTGGGTCCCCGCCGCCGAGGCCAACTGGGTGGTCCGGGTGCGCGCCAAGGGCTGGTCGAAGACCCGGGGGGCTCGAGAGCTGACCTCCGTGATCTCTGCGGGCGCGCACGGTCTTCACCTCCTCGACTTCGATCAGCTCGCGCACGGAGGGCTCGACGTCGAGGGCGACGACGACCCCGAGGCGTCGCGGCGAGTTCGGCTGCCGGCAGGCCGATACGCGTGCAGGTGGGTGCAGCTCCATGACGCGTCGAGCGAGCCCCCCGAGGAGGGCCCGCACTTCCTGGTGGAGCTCCGCGAGGCGGCCGCGAGCGACAGCGCCTCCGGGGAGGTCCCGGGAGCTCTCGAGGACACACGGTGAGCACCCGGGCCCGGGCGGGTCGACGCGCGCAGGCGCGTGTCGAGCTCGCCGCCCCCCGCGCGTGATTCTCTTCATCGTCCGCCTGCCGTCCCATGCGCGACCCAAACGATCCGGTGGTCACGCACCGTCGCGGCTTACGGGGGCGCTCGCGTTGCGCCGCGCCGCCGGTGGAACGAGGGGAGGGCTCATGTTCCTGCTCCGCTGCGGCTGTGGACGACGGCGGCTCCTGCGCCAGCGTGCGAAGGGTGAGCGCCTGCTGCGGTCCCCGTGCGATCGTTGCGGCCGCGCGCCCGAGTGGCTCGGCGTGGTCCCGCCAGGACGCGTCGGCGACGGCGGCGGACCAGTTGAGCTTCCTCGAAGGCGCGCTGCGGGGGATCGGGGAGGGATCCCTCGGGGATCAGCGACGGCGGGTCCGTGCTCATGTCGAACACCCGGACGCCTGCCACCTGATTCGCTCCCAACCCTCCGCGTGCCGGGCGGCCGTGAGCCGCTGGTGCTCGGCCTCGGTCACGACGCATCCGATCGCGAGCACGACGGCGCCCTGCCCGGGCGGAACCGTCGATTCCCTCTGCTCGCCCGTGGGAAGGTGCTTGACCCGGACGACGAGCCCTCGCGTGTCGTCGTGCAGGAACTCGACGGAGAAGTCCCTTGCCCGGATCACGCGTCCGGATCCCCTGCGCGCTCGAGCCTGCAGAGCGACAGGGGAGCTCGCGCCGCGCGCCGGCTCGCTCGAAGGCGCGCACGTGGGCCCAGCCGGCGGCGAGGTCCTCGGGGTGCGCCTGCGCCTGCCGCTCGAGCCTTCGCAGCGCCTCGTCGTCGAGCCTCCTCCGCCGACGTGAGCATGAGGCGTCGCGCGGCGGAGTAGCACTTCGGTCTGCGGCACTTACCGTTGGCTGCGCCTGGCCAGGGAGGCGGCAAACGGAAAGACCGGGGTCAGTCGGGTTCGAGGTAATGGAAGCTCTGTCGCGCCTCCCAGGCGAGGAGCGGACGAGGGGGGGTGAAACTCGAGTTCGTGGCCGTGCCGCGGACGGAGATGAGCGTCGGGCGCGCGCTGGCGGGATCGACGAGCACCTCACCCCGCATCTCGCCGGTGAACCTCGCCCCGGTAGCGACGACGGGGGAGGCAAAGGCCACCTCGAGGTCGAACACACCGAGCTGCCGCCCGTCCACCTCGCGCAGTCCGCGGAAGGTGAGCGTGGCCGTGTGCGCCAGGAAGTCGCGGCCGAGCAGGTTCCGGCGCAACGGCTCGAGCGCCGCCGGCGGGAGGGGGAGGCGCGCGCCCGGGGGCAGCGCGGCGGACAGGGTGTGGTCCTTCCAGCCGCCCTCCCAGCCACGGTGCCGGGTGCCGACGATGGCCGCAGGGAACCCCACCTCGTGGTCCTGGAACAGGTCCATGGCGAGCTCCCCGACCGGCGCCGGACCCCGGAGGGCCACAACGCCACCGAGCACGGCCCGCCAGGCCACCCCCTCGACTTCAGGGCCGTCCGCGCGCTCCTCGGTCGCTACGACCTCCCAGCCTCCGTAGCAGCACGGCCGGCCGCACTCCTCACGGCTCGTGGGGACCCGCTCCGCCAGGAAGCTGCGCCCGGCGAGCGTGGCTCGGCCGTCCTCCCTGTCGAGGTCGGAGTGGTCGACGAAGTCACCGAAGCGGATGCGCGCCCGCTGGACGACGCCATGGGCGTCCACCTCCAGGATGGTCACCTCGCGTCGTCCGCCCCAGGTGTGCGAGACGGGCCGCCCCCAATCCAGGCTCAGGGCCACGTGGACGTCCTCGCGGCGCTTCTGGCCCGCACGCGGGCGCCTCGCGCGAACCGTGGTCGCCTCCGCCCGCTGCACTGCGGGGGCTGCCGGCTCGTCGGGGGCGGGGTCCTGGGCAGCCGGACCGCCATCGGGCAGGCAGGGCGTCGCCGTGAGGATGACGACCAGGCCCGGGATCAGACACCGCATGACCTCGCTCCTGTCGTCGGGCGTCTCGCTCACGCAGCGCTCGGTGTGAGCAGCATGCCAGCGTCCGCCCTCGTCTGCCAGAGCGCCATCGCGCGCGTGTTCTGCGCCTACGCGTCACGCGTTCAGGGGGCGTGCGGATCGCCTCGTCCGTCTCGGCGATAGACCGCGTTGGACCGCATCTACCACCCGGCTCAGGGCGAGAGCGCGACGCGGAACCCCAGGTACGCCACCCGACGCGTGGGCGCGAGCCCGCCGCGATCCGTGGCGCGGGTCCGCTCCGGGGGGAACGTGTGCGCCCCGCCGCGGAAGCCGCGGAAGGAGGCGGACCCGGGCCCCGTGGGGTCGGTCGTGGCCTCGGCCGGATAGCCGTCGGCGTACCAGTCCTGGACCCACTCAGCAACGTTCCCGCCCATGTCCAGCGCGCCGATGGCGCAGGCGCCCGCGGGGAACGACCCGACCGGCGCGGTCTTCTCGTGCCCGTCCTGGGCCCCCCGGACGTTGGCGCGGGTCGCGTCAGGCTCGTCGGCGCCCCAGGGGTACGCTCGTCCGTCGCCGCCGCGCGCGGCCCACTCCCACTCGGCCTCCGTCGGGAGACGGAGCCCGGCCCACGCGCAGAAGGCCTGCGCGTCCTCCCAGGAGACGTGCGTGGCCGGGTGGTCGTCGGACGCCTCGGTCTCGGGAGGGGTGGCGCCGGTCGCCGCGCAGTAGGCGCGGTACTGCTTCAGGGTGACCTCGTGCTTCCCCAGGAAGAAGCCCTTCGTGAGGCGCACCTCGTGCACCGGCCGCTCTCGCTCCTCCTCCGAGCCCATCTGGAACGTGCCCGGCGGCGCCCACACGAGCACGGTCCCGGTCTTGTCGTGGACCCACTCGCCGGCGCCGGCGCCCTTGCTGACGCCGGCGGGGAGGGTGGCCGGCGGCCCAGGGTCGGCGGCCGAGCCCGACCCGGGCGCCGGCGCCTCCTCGGTCGCCTCGGGTGTCGGGCCGGCCGGACCGCCGTCCTGGCCACCGCCCGGGCACCCCGACAACAAGAGCACCAGACCCACCGACGTCGTCAGCCTCGCCCGGTTCTTCATGTCGACCTCGCTGGAGGAGAGGCTAGGTCCCGGCCGGGCTCCGCGCAACACGGTCGACGTTCGCGCCCCGTCGACACCTCTTGGCCAGGGCCTGCCCACCTCCGAAGCCGAGGACGTCGGCTCGTTTTCACCGGCCGGACAAGGGTCGAGCGAGGTTCCTCATCACGATAGGGGTCTCCGCGGTGGCGGCGACCTTCGTCTCGATCGGTCTTCGCGCCTCCGCGCTCCCGGTGAGCCTCTCTGCGCCTCAGCACGGACGGTGGTTCGCGGGTGGCCATGCCGCCTACGTGTTCACCTCTTCGGACGCCGCGACAGCGGAGCGCTTCGCGCAGGCGAACCGCACCTCGTGAGCCCTGCGGCAGCTCTTGCTCGACGTCGAGACGACCTCCGACGCCGTGGCGAAGGTCGCGCCGGTCTCGCGCGTGCGGACGGTCCCCGGCGCAGGAGGTACGCTGTGTGGCAGGCGCTTCGAGGGTCCTCATGGCCAAGGGACGCATTCCCGAGCTGGTGGCGGGCGACCGCCTCACGCGCGACGAGTTCGAGCGGCGCTACGAGGCCATGCCGCACGTCCGCAAGGGCCGAGCTGATCGAGCTACATGCCCTCGCCGGTCCGCCAGCGGCTCCACTCGCGGCCCCACTCGGACGTGGTCACCTGGCTCGGCACCTACAAGGCCAGCACGCCGGGCGTCGACACGGGCGACAACGGGACCGTCCGGCTCGACCTCGACAACGAGCCGCAGCCCGACGCGTTCCTGCGCCTCGTCACCGGCGGAGCGTCGACGATCTCGGCCGACGACCACGTCGAGGGCGCGCCCGAGCTGATCGTCGAGGTCACGGCCAGCACGGCGAGCTACGACCTGCACGACAAGCGCAACGCTTACCGACGGAACGATCACCCGGCTCGAAGCCCCGTTCGCGGCCCGCGTCTGGCGCGCGGTCCCGGGGGGCGGCTGACGTCGGGTCGTGCCCGGAGGCGCCTCACGCCGGCCGCGCGACGACGAGCCGCAGGCCCGCGTCGAACGCGTCGAGCGCCCGCAGGTGACCGTGGCGCGCGTCCCAGGTCCCGTCCGCGAGGTCGCGCGAGAGGTCGGACACCGCGCGGGCGACCACGGCCGCCGGCATGCGCGCGAAGCCGGACGTGGCCGCGCGGGCCTGCGGGTCGAGCACCCGCTCCGGGTGCGCCCAGAAGGCGCCGAGCATCCAGTCGGAGGTGTCGCGCGGGATCGGGACCGGCGTGACGTCCACCGCGCCGCCGAGCCACGCCGCGAGCCGCTCCAGCGGCGGGAAGGTGCGCCGGTCCAGCTCGCCGACCTCCGGGAGGTAGTCCGCCTGGAGCCACATCCGCGCCGCGACGGCCGCGTCGTACGTGAGCAGCACCACCGGACCCCGCGCGACGCGGCGCAGCTCGCGCACCCCGCGCTCCTGCTCCTCGTCCCAGTGATGCACGGTGAGCACCGCCATCGCCGCGTCGACGCTGCCGTCCCGCAGCGGCAGGTCGTGGGCAGACGCGCGCAAGGCGGGCGCGAGCTCGGGCGGGCGCTGCGCGGCCATGACGTCGCTGGGCTCGACGGCGACGACGTGGCGGTCGGGCGGCTCGTAGGACCCGGCCCCGGCGCCCACGTTCACGACCGTGCGCGCGTCGCCGAGCGCCGCGTGGAGCAGGGCACGCAGGCGCGGGTCCTCGCGGCGCGTGCGGGCGTAGCCCTGTCCGATCTGCTCGTAGCGAGGCGTGGCGGGCGGCATGGGTCCTTCGGGGGATTCCACCTGGCGCGCGAGACCGGGCAGCGACCGTCAGCGCCCGGCCGGCGGGTCGACGATCGCCGCGGCGGCGATCACCGCCGCGTCGGGGACGGCGTCCGTGACCTTCGGCGGCGCGCCGGCCGGGGCGGCGGCGACCTCGTCGCCCCGGCTCGCCTGGTCGACGCGCGCGCGCGGCAGGTAGCGGCCGCCCTCGAGCCGCTGCAGGTGGCCGACGAGCCGCTCGCGCACCTCGCAGCGCAGGTCCCAGTTGGTCCCCGCGTTGGCCGACGACACGAGCGCGCGGAGGGTGACCGTCTGCGGCGACACGGCGGTCACCTGCAGCCCGCACACCCGCCCGTCCCAGTGCGAGCTCTCGCGGCAGATGCGCTGCAGCTCGGCGCGCACGCGGTCGACCGGCGTCGCGTAGTCGACGAACAGCTCGACCGTGCCCATGATCTCCGGCGACACCTTGGTCCAGTTCTGGAAGGGCGCCTCGAGGAAGCGGTTGATCGGCACGACCAGCCGCCGCAGGTCCCAGACCTTCACCACCACGTAGGTGAGGTGGATCTCCTCGATCCAGCCCCACTCGCCCTCGACGATCACCGTGTCGCCGATGCGGATCGGCTGCGTGATCGAGAGCTGGACCCCGGCCAGGATCGCGGAGATCGAGCGCTGCGCCGCCAGGCCGATGACGATCCCCGCCACCCCGGCCGACGCCAGGAGCGACATGCCGATCGTGCGCACGACCTCGAAGCGGGTGAGGACCAGCGCGCAGGCGACGACGCACACGACGACGGCGACGATGCGGCGCAGGATCACGACCTGCGTGCGGACGCCGCGGACCTGCGCCTCGTCGGTCAGGCCGTGCGTGAGCGTCCCCTCGAGCGTCTGCGCGACGAAGCTCACCAGCCGCACGCACGTCCACGCCACCGTCGCGGCGAGCAGGACCGCCCGCACGTCGTGCAGGACCTCGTGCGCCGGCGCCGACAGGCGCAGCGGGGCGGCGAGCCACTCGAGCGCCAGGAGGGCGAGGAAGAAGCGCAGCGGCGGCCGGACGGCCTCGAGCAGGCGGTCGTCCCACTCGATCCGGGTGCGCCGCGTGACGACCCCGAGCAGCAGGACCGCCCACGCCAGCAGCGCGCCGGCGAGCCAGCTCGCCGGCAGGACGGCGACCAGCCCCACCCACTGCCAGGCCTCGAGCTCGAGAAGGCGGTGCGCGTGGAGCGCGGCGGGGATCCGCTCGTCGAGCCAGGCCGGCGGGCCATGGGCTGCATGCAGGGCGGGGATCTGCCGGACCGTCGCCGCGCCGATCCGCCAGCGCGGCGGCGCCCCGCCCTCCCCCTCCTCCCCCGTGAGGACGACGGGGACCGCGTCGTCGGCGATCGGGACGGAGCCCACGACCTCCAGGAAGGGCAGGCCCAGGGGGCGGCCGCGCGGCTCGTCGGAGACCTCCTCCCACTCGACCCAGAGGGTCTGGTCCATGACGAACTTGAGCCGGCGCGCGAGGAGCGGCGCCTGCGCCGCCGTCGCCGCGTCGAGGCCCCGCAGGTCCAGGTGCGTCGCGGCGCGCTCGAAGTCGCCCGCGCGGCAGGCGACGATGAACTGCCGCAGGGCGCGCCGCGGCGTGGAGCAGTCCTCGAGCAGCGGCGCGCGCGCCTCCTGCCCCGACGCCCGCCCGGCCAGGAGCGCGCACGCGCCCGCCAGGCAGGCCGCCGCCAGGGCGGCCCCGCGGCGTGGTCCCATGGGTGGCCTCCTTCCGGCCCCATCAGGGACGCACCGCGACGGCCGCACAACCCGCGACGCGTCGTCGTTCCCCTCACGCCACGGCGCGTGCCGACCCGGTGCGGCCCGCTTCGTTCCGACTGTTCCTCGCGTTGTCAGCGCGCGGTCCGCGGCGACCTCGGACCGTCATGGGTTTGCGCCTTGGTCCGCGGCTCGCTCGACGTCCGGCGACCCGGTGACCAGGAGGCGATCATGCGATCGAAGTCGTTGGCGGTCGGCATCGTCGCGGTGGCGGCGCTGCTCGCCCCGCGCGCGGCCGAGGCCCGGCAGCTGGTCTGGTTCGAGGCGGTCGCGCAGGGCGTCGACGGGCCTCGAAGCGAGCCGTTCCAGCGGGTGTTCCAGTCGGCGCGCGAGCTGCGCCAGGCCGGGCTCTCGAAGCGGATCGAGCGCGAGGTGACGTCGAGCGTCGACTTCAAGGACTGGATGGTCCTGGTCGTCGCCAAGGGGCGCTGCCAGGGCCGCGGCCACTCGATCGAGGTCGCCGCCGTGGAGCGCCGCGAGCTCCCGGAGCCGGGCGCCGGCCACGAGCTCGTGGTCACCGTGCGAGCGGTCTCGCCGGCTCCGGGCGCGTCCGCCGGGGCGGGCACGACGGCCCCGTATCACGTCGTGCGGCTGCGCACGTCGAAGCAGCCGATCCGCTTCGAGGTCGTCGACGCCGGTCCGGACGACGAGCCCACGGGCAGCCCTCACGGGCCCATGGTCGCCGCGTCCTGGGAGATCGGCCCCGTGATCAACGGCAAGAACTACTCGCTCAACATGCCGCTCCGGCCGACGCAGGACGCCGACCGGACCTGGTTCCTCGAGTTCGGGCCCGAGTCGGGCCCTCACTACGTCACGTTCCCGCACGGCTCGTTGACCGGCAAGACGGTGATCCGGGGCCGCTTCAAGATCGAAGGCCCGCCCGGGGCGCGCATCTGGGGCAAGGCCTGCCCCGATCAACCGAGCTCCCTGACGTTCTTCTTCATGAGCTCCAACCCGGACTGGTACGGCGACGGGGGGCGCTGGTGGGCGACGTTCGCCACGAAGCGGCCGCTCGAGGTCGGCACGGAGTTCGAGGTCGTCGCCAGGCTCGACGCGAACTGGACCTCCGTGCTGACGATGTCGCGCGAGAGCGGCCCGCGCGAGTTCGAGGACGCGCTGGCGAACGCCGATCGCGTCGGCTTCACCTTCGGCGACTGCGAGAGCTTCGGGCACGGCGCGCGCGCGACGACGACGGTCCGCTTCCGCGTCCTCGACTTCAGCGTGGAGTAGAGGTCTCGGGTCCCGAGCCCGGGACGGCCCGCCCGAGGCGCAGCTGCGCCGGCGCGTAGCCCAGCGCCTCGTAGAAGGCGCGAGCGCCGACGTTCCAGGCGCGCACGTCGAGCTCCACGCGCGACAGCCCGAGCTCGCGGGCGAGCGCCTCGGCCGCCCGCATGAGCGCGCGTCCCAGCCCGGCCCGGCGCCGCCCCGGCGCGACGCCCAGCTCGGCCACGAGGAGAACCTCGCGCGCGCTCGTGAGCGCCGAGGCCTCGCGGCGCACGCGCTGGCACACGACGTAGCCGGCCGCCTCGCCGCCCTCCGCCTCGTCCAGGAGCACGACCACGTCCGGGCTGGTGAGTCGCTCCCGGTGGAACCCCAGCACCTGCTCGTCCGGCGCGACGCGGTACAGGTCGGGCTCGGCCTGCACGTGCGCGTCGTGCACGTGCCGGTGCAGCCTGGCGAGCAGGGCCGCGTCGTGGACGGTCGCGCGGCGGATCGTCATGGGCACCACCATACGTCCGGGGCGTCCGGGGCGGGTAACGCCGCCTCCTCGTCGGCGAGCGCCCGGGGGCGCGCGTTAGACTGATCTCGAGGCAGACCCCGCGTGTCCCTGTTCGAGCGAGTCGACGCCGCCGTCGTCGAGCACGTCCTGGACCTGATGCCCGCCGCCGTCTACGGGTGCGCCGCGGACGGGCGCATCCAGTTCTTCAACCGCCGCGCCACCGAGCTCTGGGGGCGCACGCCGCGCCTGGGAGACCCCGACTCGCGCTTCTGCGGGGCCATGCGCCTGCGCGACGCGACCGGGCGGCTCGTCCCGCACCCCGAGTCGCTCATGGCCCAGGCGCTGCGCACGGGCCAGGGCTTCCGCGACCAGGAGGTGCTCATCGACCGCCCGGACGGCAGCCAGGTGACCGTCCTGGTCTCGATCGGCCCGATCCGCGGCGAGGGCGGCGCCGTGCTCGGCGCGGTGAACGTCTTCGAGGACGTGACGGCGCGGCGCCGCGCGGCGCAGGCGCTGCGCGAGAGCGAGGCCCAGCTCCGCTTCGTCCTCGACCACACCTCGGCCCTCCTGGCCCGCTGCGGCGCGGACCTGCGCTTCCGCTTCGTGAACCAGGCCTACGCCGGCCGCTTCGGGCTGACCCCCGACGAGGTGATCGGCCGGCCCGTGGCCGAGGTGCTCGGGCAGGAGGCCTTCGCGGCGATCCGCCCCTACGTGGAGCGGGTCCTGGCCGGCGAGGCGGTGGAGTACGAGGTCGAGATCCCCTACGCGCGGCTCGGGACCAAGGTCATGCGCTGCAGCTACGCGCCCGAGCGCGACGCCCAGGGCCAGGTGGTGGGCTGGGTCAGCGTGGTCCAGGACGCGACCGACGAGCGGCGCGCGCGCGAGGCGCTCCGCGAGGCGGGCCGGCGCAAGGACGAGTTCCTGGCCACCCTGGCGCACGAGCTGCGGAACCCGCTGGCCCCCACGCTGCACGCGATCGAGCTCCTGCGCCTCGGCGGCGAGGACCGGGCCCTCCGCGAGCGGGCCTGCAGCACGCTCGAGCGGCAGGTGCTGCAGATGAGCCGCATCGTCGACGACCTGCTGGACCTGTCGCGCATCACGCGCGGCAAGATCGAGCTGCGCCCGGAGCGCGTCGACCTCGCCGCGGTGCTCGCCAGCGCGGTGGAGACCAGCCTGCCGCTCATCCGCGCCGCCGGCCAGCGGCTGGAGGTCGCGCCGCCGCCGGGGCCGCTGTTCATGGAGGTCGACGCCGCGCGCCTGGCGCAGGTCGTGGCCAACCTGCTGAACAACTCGGCCCGCTACGCCGACCGGGGCGGACGCGTCTGGCTGAGCGCGGCGCGCGACGCGGACGCCGTGGCGATCGAGGTCCGCGACGACGGGCCGGGCATGGACGAGGAGACCCTGGCGCGCCTGTTCGAGCCGTTCTTCCAGGGTCCGCGCGCCGGGCACGTGGCCCCGGGCGGCCTCGGGATCGGGCTCACGCTGGTGCGCACCCTCGTCGCGCTGCACGGCGGCGCCGTCGAGGCCCGCAGCGACGGCCCGGGCCGCGGCAGCGCGGTCATCGTGCGGCTGCCGGCGCACCTGGTCCGCGACGACGCCGGCCCGGCGCCCGCCGCGCTTCACGCCGGGTCCGCGCGGCGGCGCGTGGCGGTGGTGGACGACAACGTGGACGCGGCCGAGATGCTGGCGACGCTCCTGCGCCTGCGCGGCCACGAGGTGACGCTGGCGCACGACGGGCCGTCGGCGCTGGCCCTCCTGGAGGTCGCGCGCGCGGAGGTGGTCGTCCTGGACATCGGCATGCCCGGGATGGACGGCTACGAGGTGGCGCGCGAGCTCCGCCGACGACCCGCCTACTCCGGCGCGCTCCTCGTGGCCTTGACGGGGTGGGGGCAGGAGGAGGACCGCCGCCGCTCGCGCGAGGCGGGGTTCGACCACCACCTCGTCAAGCCCGTCGCCCCCGAGGAGCTGGACCGGATCCTCGAGGCCCGGGTCCTCCCGCCGGGCGTCGCATGAGCCTGCGCCCCGGGCGGTGACGTTCGCGTCGGCCTGCCCGCGCTACTCGGCGCGTCGCCCGCGCTCGACGCGCAGGGGCGAGAGGCGCCCGGCGATCCGCCCGTCGCGCTCGAGCGTCCAGGTCAGCCGCTCGGGGTGCTCGCCCTCGCGGGCCGTGAACGTGGCCCGCAGGCGCCGCCCCTGCTGCACGGCCTCGCCCTCGCCGCGGGCGACGACCCGGTCGTCCTCGAGCACCTCCCGCACGACCCGGAGGCCCTGGTCGTGGCGCTCGACCACGAGGCGCGAGCGCCGCCGGCCGGCGCTCAGCTCGTAGCGCCCGGCCGCGCCGCGCACGAACCAGCGGTCGACGTCGACCTCGGGCCGCACCTGCTCGAGGAACGCGGCCATCTCGGCCGGCGTCAGCGACCGCCCGCGCGCCTCGCGCGAGGCGGCCTCCTCGACGCGGAGGCGCTTCAGGTAGGCCCCCGCCGCGTGGTGGATCGGCAGGAGGCTCTGCATGATCTCGGGCGTGATCCCGTTGGGGACCAGGCCCAGGTCGAGGATCGTGCCGGCCACCTGGTCGTTGAGGCGCGTGAGCGCCTGGGTCCCCGACCGGAACCAGGCCGGCGCGACGACGAGGTAGCCGTCGCGGTCGATCCACGTGAACATGCGCTCGAGCACGGCGTGGCGCAGGTGCGCGTCCTCGAGCCGCGCGAGGTTCACGCCCTCCGCCACGCGCACGAGCGCGGCCGACACGTCGCCGTCGCCCGGGGCCGGGATCGGCCGGTCGGGGTCGAGGCCCCAGCGGCGGAACAGCGCGGCGCTCTCGCGCCCCTGCTCGAGCCGCGTGCGGTAGGTGAACAGCTCGACCCCGGCCGCCTGCCCCAGCGCCTCGGCGACCCCCGAGCAGAAGAACTTCGACATGTCGAGGAGCCGCGGCGCGGGCGCCTCGCCGCCGAGCGCGCCGGCCAGGCCCGGCTGCGCGGCGTGCCCCATGCTGAAGTCGTAGCCGAGCGGCCGGCCGGCGTTCAGGGCCGCCTTGACCCGCTCGAAGAACGCGTCGGCCGCCGCGTCGAGCGCCGGCTGGCGCCCCTGGTCGCGCAGGAACAGCACCGCCTCGCGGGCGCTCCAGCCCTTGAGCGCCTTCTGGAAGTGGTAGGGGAAGGGCTCGATCACCACCCCGCGCTCGATCAGCGACTCGATCGTGAGCAGCGTCCCCGCGGGGTAGGTCTTGCCGCGGACGACGTGCTCGCGGTCGGTCACGTAGCCGACCGAGTAGTGCGAGAACATGTTGTCCTCGGACCCCGAGCGGGCGATCGCCGCGCTGAGGGTCATGTCGCCCTCGTTGATGATGAAGAACGTGCGCGGCAGCTGGTCGGCGCGGAACAGCCGCTCGAAGTGCGCCGGGTTCACCGTCCAGTGGTAACGGTCGAGGCCCGGCGTCGTCGGCGGGACCCGGGCGAACCCCGGGCGCCCGCCCGCGTAGAGCCGGTCGGGGTGCAGCCGCGTCGCGCGCAGGAGCACCTGCTCGCGCAGGAAGCGCAGCCCCCGGAGCACGCGCCGGTGCATCTCCCCCAGCGCCGGCCGCGCCTGGCCCGCGCCGTGCAACTCGGCGCACCGGCGGTCCACGGCGAGCGTCAGGTCGAACACGAGGCGGTTGAGCGCCTCGGGCTCGGCGTCGACCTTCGCCATGTCGAGCCGCGCCGGGTCGATCGCGAACAGCTCCTCGTAGCCGCGCGCGAGGAGCGCCTCGGCGTTGCCGGCGTGGAAGCGCGCCGGGTCGTTCACCTGCTGCAGGGCCGCCTCGAGGCGCGCCCGCAGGTCGACCAGGCCCGGGGCCTGCGGGGGGGCCGGGGCGGGGTCCTGGGCGCGCGCCGCGAGCGGGACGAGCAGCAGCGCGGTCGCGAGGAGGGGCAAGCGCATGGCACGACTCCGGCGGGCAGCATGCCTGCCCGGCCGGGGCGCGTCCAGCGCGTTCCCTCACGGCGTATGATCGACCTGCTCCCAGGTGAGCCGCTTCCCGCCGCGGATGCCGCCGCCCGAGGGGATCGCCCGCACGCCGTCCCCGTCGGCCAGGCGGGTCTCCTGCGCGAAGGTGCCGGCCCCCTCGAGGGCGCGCGCGTGCCGGAGGGCCAGGGTCGTCGACGTGATCCCCGCCGGGCCCGCGACCGTGCGCCCGGTGGCGCGCGCGAGCTGCTCGACCCAGCGGTCGTGCGGGCGCCACGTCTCCCACCTGTTCGATCCGGCGGCGTGGCAGGCCGACACGAAGAGCTTCGCCTCGGGCGCGGTGCCGCGGCGCACGGCGTCCACGAGGTCTTGCCAGCGCGACGCGCTCATCCACGGGCTGAGCTGGCCGGAGAAGATCGGCCCGTCCCAGCCGCCGTGGCCGAGCGTCACCACGCGCACGTAGGGCTCGCCGTCGTGGCCCGCGCGCACGAGCTCGGCCAGGATCGTGGCCCACGAGTCGGCCGGGAGCATGACCACCTGGATGCCCAGGGCCGCGTAGTAGCTGCGGATCATGCCGCCGTAGGTCTTGAACGTGCCGTCGTGCGAGGGCCCGTGGCCCGTCGCGTGGACGATGAGCGCCCGCCTCCGGCGCGTTAGCTCGAGCGTCATGAGCCGCCGCCCGGCGCCGTCGACGACCTCGCCCCGCAGCTTGCCCGGGCCGTTCGTGCGCAGGCGCACCGAGATCGTCGCGGCGGGGTCCGGCGCGGGGGCAGTTCCGCCCGCGAGCGCCCCGGCCAGGCCGGCGGTCGGCGCGGCGCTGGGCGCGGGCGCGAAGCTCGCCTCGTCGGCGGCCAGCGCGCCCGTCAGCTCGACCTGCCCCCGGCTCCCCAGCGGCCCCGACAGGGTCAGGCCCGCGTCCGTCGCGCGGATGACGACCGTGCCCTGGAGCGTTCGGGAGCCCTCGCGGCCGCCCAGCCGGTAGGTGCCGACGAAGCCGGCCTCCTGGGCGTGCGCGAGCGCCGGCAGGGCGAACGAGAGGAAGGCCGCCACCAGGAGAGACCCGCTACGGACCATGACGCTCCTCCTCGCGCCGACGGGACTGCGAACGAGGGACCGAGCGCAAGTCCGGCCGCGACGGAGCGATCACCCGCCGAGGGTCGCGGGTGGGTCGCACCGGGCCCGCGGGTGAGAAGAGTCAGGAGGGGCGAGCGCGGGGGGACCCCGGCGCCGGATGCTAGACTTCCGCCCCGGAGGCGAGGGGGCGTGCCCTGGACCTGCTGTGACGCGGAGCTGAGCGACGACGAGCCCGAGTGCCCGTCGTGCGGCAAGGCCAAGGCGAAGTGGACCGTCCGGTTCGACCGCACGCGGGTGTTCAACCTCGGCGCGCTCGACTGGGACGTCGAGGCGCTCGACTACACGCCCGACGACGAGGCGAGCGAGGAGAGCGAGCTCGACGAGGACTGGGAGCTGGAGCGGCTCGAGGCCCTGCCGGGCGACGAGGACCAGCCGGTCGAGGTCGAGGCGTTCGAGGGCCCGCGCCGCAAGGACGTCGTGGACGACGACGACGACGACTGGGAGCTCGAGTCGCTCGAGGCCCAGGCCGGCGACTCCGACGCGGGGCCCTCGGCCGAGGAGGGGGGCAGCTCCTTCTCGCGCCGCGAGGTCGCCCAGGCCGCCGCCGAGGCCGCGGACGAGGACGAGGACGACGAGTGGGAGCTCGAGACCGTCGAGCACGCAGGCGCGGAGACCGCCTGAGGAGGGGACATGCCGCCGACCAAGCAGTACGTCAACCTGCCGGCCAAGGACAGCGAGAAGACGCACGGCAACAAGCCGCTGCTCGAGGCGCTGCCCAAGGGCAAGAAGGGCTTCTTCGAGGGCAAGCGCAGGGTGCTGTGGCAGATGGAGGCCGTGGGGAACGGCAACGTCGACAAGAAGTACCTCGCCGCGGCGAGCCGCGCGAACCTCAAGGACGCCGAGTCCGTCGAGGCCGACGGCAAGTTCACCAACGAGCTGCGCCTGCCCCACGTGGGCAAGGACAAGTACAAGGTCAAGGTCAAGAAGAAGGCCAAGAAGGAGAAGGACCAGGCGCAGCTCCACGAGCTCGAGTTCGAGACCTGGCGCAAGATCTACTACACCGTCTGGGTCATGAACGACGAGTGCGAGCGGATCTTCAACGCCGTGAAGGACCGCTTCCACGCCGCCTTCGAGCCCGCGGGGATCGAGCTGGAGATGGTCGAGCAGCTGCGCTGCAAGACCGACGAGGAGTGGACGCTGACGAAGGACAGCGACTACGACCTCCCCTGGGTCTATCCGGACGGCACGGCGCCGGTCGAGCACGTCCCCTTTCACCTGAAGATCGTGCTCCTCAACAACCTGCGCGAGTTCAAGGCCCGCAACCACTGCGTCGAGGTCGAGCGCACGTGCGTGCTCACCCCGAACCCGTGGAAGGCCGACCCGGACTTCTGGGTGGTGGACCTGGACGCCGGTAGCCGCCCCGCCTCGAAGGGCAAGGTCAAGCTCGCGGCGATCAACCATCCGTCGAAGCTGACCGCCGAGCAGGTGACGAAGCTCAAGGGGGTCAAGGCCGGCGCCAGCTGCGAGCTGACGGACGCGGGCAAGCTGAAGAAGGGCGCCCTGGACGTGACCGCCGGCAAGGTCGTCGTGCACGACGGGTCCGGCTGGCGGCTGCTGGGCTCGACCAGCAAGACCGTCGAGCAGGGCAACGGGCTCACGCCCCAGAAGGGCGACACGCTCACGCTCAGCGACGGGGGCAAGCTGACCAAGGGCGACCTGACCGTGGCCTCGGGCGACCAGGTGATCTACGACGGGTCCAAGTGGGTCAAGGTCGCCGCCAGCCTGGGCAAGTTCCGCGTCGCCGACGTGAACGACCCGCGCGAGAAGCCGGCCGGGCTCACCGACCCGCAGCTCGACGCCCTGATCAGCCCCGCCAACGGGGACGCCTGGGAGCTCGAGGACAAGGGCACGCTCACCGCGGGCAACGTCAAGGTCGAGGCCGGCAACCTGGTCAAGTGGGACGGCAGCAAGTGGGTCGTGTACCGCGGCCGCTGGGAGCTGCACATCAAGCCCGGGCACCCGCTGGGCAAGGACGCCACCTGGAACCAGAACGAGGTGCTCTACCTGATCGACGGTGACGCCTCCGCCGGCAACTTCGACGCCGCGAAGCTGAAGAAGGTCAGCGACACGGAGGTCAAGCTCGAGCTGCACGGCGACGTCAAGCTCAACGACGCGATCGACCGGGGCAAGAAGGTCAAGGTGCAGCCCAAGCTGGGCCTCATGGTCGACTCCTGCTGCGGCTACAGCATCGGCAACTTCGTCGTCGTGCGGATCGCCGAGGACCCGAACCGCCTCGAGAGCTGCATCCTGCAGACGTTCACGCACGAGATCGGCCACGGCCTGCAGCAGGCCGCCAAGCGCTGGAAGCTCTACGACGGCAGCGGCAGCTCCACCGGCAACGTGGAGAAGAACGCGATCTGGCACACCGACGACAAGGGCGGCCAGGGGCCGCACTGCTGGCACAACGCCAAGGAGATCGACTCGAACGGGAAGACGACCTCCGGCAAGACGTTCGAGTGGGACAGCGCGAAGGGTAAGCTCTGCACCCTGTTCTTCCGCGACGACAAGAACGTGGAGGCCGCGGGGAAGTTCTGCCCCACGTGCCTCGAGAACCTGCGCAAGACCAACCTGAGCGAGAAGGCCATGCGCGACAAGGGTTGGGCCAACTACCCATGAGCGGAGCGCCGCCCGCATGAGCGAGCCCCTGGACGTGATGATCAGCAAGCGGCTCGGCGACGCCGGCCCGCCCGACGCCCCGGCGCTGGGCCTGGGCGAGGTGGGGCTGCGCATCGCCGCCAAGGACCTGCGCTACGACGAGGACGAGGAGGAGCTGCGGCTCGACCTCTTCGTCAGCTACGCCTTCCCCATGACGCTGTGGCGCGCCTACAAGCGCCTGCAGTGGGCGATCCACGTGACCTTCGAGGACGTGGAGAGCGGGCGCGGCGGCGCCGTGTTCCTCAAGGACCCGTTCCTGCGCTACGCCGACGACGACGGGGACAACTTCGTGGGCCTGCCGCCGCCCGACCCCGCGCCGGCGGTGCAGGGGGCCAGCGTGCGCGTGCCGCTGCGGGTGCTGACGCCGCGCGGGGCCCGGCAGCCGTCGCTGTACCTCAAGGCCACCTTCCGCGAGCACACCTCCAACACGCTGTCGCTCGACCTCGAGCGCCTCACGGCCCTCGGGGCCTGAGGGGAGCCCATGCGTCCACGCGTCCCCGTCTTCCACCCCGGCTCCCGGACCCCCGCCCTGCCCGAGCGCGAGGGCGTCGCGCTGGTCGGCCCGCCGGGCGGCCTGTTCTTCGAGCGCGGCCCGCAGTGGCTGCACGGCGTCCTCGTCGTCGACGCCGAGCCCGACCCGTCGGGCCGCGAGCGCTGGGCGCGCTCGCTCTTCGTGACGTCGATCTGGGCCGAGGCCTCCGTGCCCAACGTGTCGAACCTGCTGGGCGACCACCACCTGCTGGGCCAGCCCGCCCGCGACGAGGGCGGCCGCTGGGTGGTGCCCTTCCAGCTCGACCTCTCGGAGCACCTGGGCGTCGACCGGCGGCCCGGGCTGCACCACGTGCAGGTGTGCGCGCGCACGCTGCGCTCGCCCGTGCTCGCGCTCACCTGCCGGCCTGGCGCGCCCGACGACGCGGCCCGGGCGCTCTTCGGCGACGCGCCGCCGCAGGGCCCGGTCGACGCGCTGCTCGTGGGCAGCGCGCTCCTGCGGCAGGGGCGCCCGAGGGCGGCCCTGCCCCACTTCGAGGCGGCCCTCGCCGACGACGCCCTGCGCGGCGACCTGGACCGCGGCGTCCTCTACCAGGCCGCCTGCGCCGCCGCGCGCGCGGCGGCCGAGGTCACCGAGGAGGACGCGCACCAGACCCTCGTCGAGCGGGCGCTGGAGTGGCTCGAGGAGGACCTCGCCCGGCGCCGGCGCGCCCTGCAGGAGCGGCTGCTGCTCGACTTCTACGCCGACGTCGCCGGCGCGCTGCCCGCCGCCCGCAGCGAGGCGTTCGAGCGCCTGCGCCGCGCGCTGGTGACCCACTTCCGGCTGGCGCGCGACGAGGACCCCGACCTGCGCGTCCTGCGCGAGCGCGCGGTCGACGACCTGTTCCACCTCTTGCCCGAGCCCGTGGCCGCGCCCACGCCCGAGGCGGTCGCCGCCGTGCTGAC
>JAHBXY010000143.1 GCA_019636275.1 Planctomycetota bacterium
CCAGCGCCTCGAGCGCGGCGGCCTGCACGAGCCCTTCCGGATCGGCGGCCAGCGCGTCGAAGACCGCCCCGAGCTCCTCGTCGCGCAGGCGCCCGAGGGCGCCGAGGGCGGCCAGGCGCAGGGCCGGCTCGCACAGCCTGTCCCGCGCCACGACCCGCAGCCGCGCGCGCCCGTCCTGGCCCAGGCGCTCCAGCGTCTCGACGACGAGGCCCTGCGTGGGCACGAGGAACGCGCCGAAGGTGGCCGGGGAGGCGCCGGGGGCGCGCCGGACGGCGCGGACGCCGGGCGCCGGCGCCGCGGCGAGCAGGCGCAGGACGTCGGCCTGCGCCTGCTCGTCGCCCAGCCGCGCCTGCGCCAGGCGGCAGAGCTGCAGGAGCACCGTCCGGCGCGCGTCGACCGCGTCCGGCACGTCGGGCTGGTAGACGGGCGGCTTGAAGAGCGCCTCCGGCGCGGTCCGCTCGAGCGCCGCCAGCGCCTGGTCGAGGGCGCGCGTCACCTCGCGCGAGGCGACCCCCATGCGCCCGAGCGCCGGCAGCGCGACCAGCGCGTCGTCGACCGCGCCGCCGCGGAGGAGGCGCACGCCGAGGTCCACCCCGTCGGGGGCGCGCAGGGCGCCCAGCAGGAAGACGGCGGTCGGCCCCAGGTCGCGCGCGCGCTCGAGGACGGCCCGGCGCGCCTCCTCGGAGCCGGTGCGCCCGAGCGCCAGGCAGGCGCGCAGCCGGGTGACGCCGTCGGGGTCACGGACCGCCCGCTCCAGCGCGGCGACGACGCGCGGGCCGCGGTAGCCCTCGAGCAGCGCCACGGCGTTCTGCCGCAGCAGCGGATGCTCGGACTCCGCCGCGTAGCGGACGAGGAGCGGCACGGCCTCCTCGGGCGGGAGCGCCAGCAGCCGCGGCGCGAAGGGCGCGAGGGCGTGCGGCCAGCCCGCGGCCAGCTCGTCGGCCGCGAGGCGCAGGAGCATGGCCTCGTGCGGGTCGTCGCTCGTGAGCGCGCGGGGGCGCGCCCGCGGGAGCGCCCCGATCCGGGGCGACACCGCGCGCACCCAGGCCTCGAGGACCCCCTTGCCCTGCAGCGGCTGCTGCTCGAGGTCGACCAGCACGGCCAAGGCCGGGGGGCCGAGCTCGACGAGCCGCTCGAGCGTCTCCAGCCGCGAGACGAGCATGGGGTGCATGAGCTCGCGCAGCAGGAAGGCGAACGTCAGCCAGTAGAGGTCGGCGGGGACGGGCGGCGGGTAGGCGGCGGCCGTCTCCGGCCCCTCGCGGCCGCCGCCCGTGCGCGCGCGCCCCGGCGCGGTCGCCGGGCGGAGGTCGCGGTCGTGGGGCTCGGGGCCCTGCCAGGCGATGTGGCCGAGGATGTCGAACGTGAGGATCCGCGCGTACCCCATGGGGGTCACGCGCTCGGGCGTCACGGCGGGGCGCGCGCGGGTCTCGAGCCGTCCCCGCTCGCGCGTGCCGGGGCCGTCGGTCGGGCCCTCCGGGACCCGCAGCGACGACGTCGGCCGCCGCTGCGGCAGGTCCCACTCGAGCGGGGTCCCCGGCGGCACGCCCACGTCGAGGTCCGCGCGCGCGAGCGACGCGGACGCGAGCGCGAGGAGCAGCAGCAGGCGCCGCGTCATCGTCCGTCCCGTCATTCTCCGGGCGTGGTGAGGGTCCTCACGTTCCACGCGCGTGGAGCCATGGCGGTTCCCGTGAGTCGAGCATGGTGCGTGGACGGGGCGGCGCGCAAGCGCCTGGTGACCGGCGCGCCCCGCCGTCCCGGTCGGGAGGGCCGGCCAGGGAGCCCGTCGAGCTCGTCGCTCGGCGGGCGCGGGCGGCCCGGCCTCTCCCCCCGCTCGGGGGTCCGGGAGGTCGGTCGTGCGGCCCGCGTTCCCGGTGGCGTCCTGGTCCTCCGGTGTTAGCTCAGAGGAAGAGCCATCAAGGACGTGATCCTGCCGGGCGAGATGAAGACGCTGCTCAACCAGGTGATCGAGGCCGAGAAGCGGGCGCAGGCCAACCTGATCGCCCGCCGCGAGGAGACGGCGGCCACCCGCTCGCTCCTCGACACGGCCCGGCTCATCGAGCAGTCGCCGGTGCTCCTGCGGCTCAAGGAGCTCGAGGCGGCCGAGCGCGTCGCGGCCCACGTCGGGTCGCTCCAGGTCGTGGGCGTGGGCATGGACGCGCTGCTGGGCAAGCTCGTGCCCGGCGGCGAGGTCACGCGCCTCCTGCCGGACACGAAGAGCTGACGCGGGAGGGCCCGCGGGCACGCGCCCGCGGGCCCTCCCGTTCGGCTACGCTCCCCGGGTGTCCGTCCCCGACTGGCCCCCGGACGTGCAGCAGGCCGCGCAGGACCCGGCGCGCCGCCTGGGGCGGTTCGTGGTCCTCGCCGAGCTCGGCCGCGGCGGCATGGGCATGGTGCTGCGCGCCTTCGACCCCGCCGCGGGGCGGCCGGTCGCGATCAAGCTCGTCACCGCCGCGGCGATCGGCCCGGAGGCGTGGGCCCGCTTCGAGCGCGAGGCGACGGCCACGGCGCGGCTCCAGCATCCAGGGATCGTGAAGGTCCACGAGGTCGGCCAGGACCGCGGGCGGCCGTTCCTGGTCATGGAGCTCGTCGAGGGCGAGAGCCTCGAGGAGCTGCTCGCGCGCGGGCCGGTCCCGCGCCGTCAGGCGGTCGCGCTCGCGCGCGACGTCGCCCTCGCCCTGGCGCACGCCCACGAGCGCGGCGTCATCCACCGCGACCTCAAGCCGGGCAACGTGCTCGTCGATCGCTTCGGTCGGCCGCGCCTCACCGACTTCGGCCTGGCCCGGCTGGGCCCGTCGGCGCTCACGCGCACGGGCGAGCTCCTGGGGACGCCCCACTACATGGCCCCCGAGCAGGCGGGCGACTCCGCCAGCACGCACGGGCCGCCGACCGACGTCTACGGCCTCGGCGCCGTCCTGTATCACCTGCTCGTCGGGCGGCCGCCCTTCGAAGGGGGCTCGCTCCCCGCCCTGCTCAAGGCGCTCCTGACCGACCCGCCGCCCCCGCCGCGGCGCCTCGACCCGACGATCGACCCCGCCCTCGAGCGGCTGGTGCTCCGCTGCCTCGCGAAGGAACCCGCCGCGCGCTTCCCGGACGGCGCGGCGCTCGCCGCCGCGCTCGAGGCCTGGCTCTCCGGGCCGCCGCCGCGGCAGGCCTCCGCGAGCCTCGCCGGTGTGGCCGCGCTCGTCCTGGTCGTCGTCGTCGTCGTCGTCGTCGTCGGCGCCGTCGGCGCGTGGGCCCTGTTCGGCGGCGCGGACGCGAGCCCGGGGCCTCAGGCGCTCGACGGACGTGTGGCCGCGGCGCCCGACCCGACGCCGGCGGCGCCGTCGTTCCCGCCGCAGTGCGAGGGGTTCCTGGCGTCTCGCGGCGGCGTCCTGCGGCTCGCGGGCGTGATCGGCGCCTACGGCCGGCGGCACGCCGAGGGCGTCAAGGCGGTCGCCGTCTCGGCCGACGGGCGCGTGGCCGTGAGCGCTGCCGGGCGCTGGGACCACGACTCGCCGGCCTGGGTCCACGTGTGGGACACCGCCACCGGCCAGGAGCGGCGCGCCTGGCGCGCGCAGCGCGGCTGGCCGCACGTCGCCGTCACGGACGACGGCGGGCGCGTGGTCACCGGCTCGAGCGACGGCGTCGTCGTCGCCTGGGACGCGACGACCGGCCGAGAGCTCACGCGGCGGGAGGGCGCCCGTGACCCCGTTCGAGGGTCCCCCGAGCCGGTGCGCGGGGTCCACCTGCTCGATGCCGATCGGGCCCTCGTGGCGCGCGAGGACGGCCAGCTGAGCGAGCTCGAGCTCCGCCGCGGGGGCCAGCAGCGCGAGCTCGTGCACCTGGGGGCGCGGCTGCGGGCGGCGGCGCCGCTGCCCGGCGGGCGCGAGGCCCTCGTGGTCCTCGCGGACCGGCAGGCGCTCGTCGTGGACCTCGCCCCGGGCGGCGGGCGCCGCCGGCTCGACGGCGCCGCCGGCTTCAAGGCGTGGGGCGCGGCGGTCCACCCGGAGCGCCGCCTCGGCCTCGCGTGGGGCGACGGCGACGGCGGCTGGCTGCGCCAGTGGGCGCTCGACTCGGGCGCGCTCGCGCCCTGGCCACAGCTCGACAGGCACGTCCGGTCCGCGGCCTGGGTGCCGGGAGCGGCGCAGGTCCTCGTCGGCTACCACGAGCCGTATCTGCTCCGCTGCGACCCGGACGGGCCGCGCGAGCCGACGCCCCTGGCCCATCTCCCTGCCGAGCGCGGCGTCTGGGCGCTCGCCGTGACCCCGGGCGGCGACGCGCTGCTGGGCCTCGAGAGCCGCTGGCTCGTCCTCCTCGGCCCGGACGGCCGTGAGCGCTGGGCGCCCGATCGGGCGTGGCGGCCGGTGTCCTCGCTGAGCCCGCTGCGCGGGGGCCGTCTCCTCGTGGGGTTCCGGGAGGAGGAGGGCGGCGGGGGCGGAGAGGTGCGGGTCGTCGACCTCGGGGTCGGGCAGGTGCAGTCGGAGGTGACCTCCCCGATCGGCGCCGTGCTGCTCGGCGTCGAGACCGACGGTGCGCCGGGCGTGCTCCTGGTCGGGGCGGCCGACCTGGGGCGGGAGGTCCTCGCCGCGTGGGAGCCCGGCGCTCCCGGCGCGGCCGCGCTCCGCTGGCGCGGGCCGGACGTCGGTCCGGGCGACGAGCGCCCGGGCTGGCAGACCGCGGCGACCGCCTCGCAGGGCGGCAAGGTCGTCTTCACCGGCGGCTACGACGGCTCGATCCACCGCTGGGATCGGGAGACCGGCGGCCGCGCGCGCGTCATGGAGCCGGGCGGCGCGCGCGTCGCGGCCCTGGCCGAGGCGCCGCGCGGCGGGGTCCTCGCGGCCTGCGTGGCGCGTGTGGAGGGCGTGCCCTCGCGCGACGCGCCCGGGACCCTCCTGTGGCTGGACCCGAGCGGGGACCCGCAGGCCGTGGTCCCGTTCGCGTCCGGCGCGCCCTGCAGCCTCGCGCCCCGCACGGAGGGCGACGTGGTCGTCGGCTGCCAGGACGGGCAGCTGCGCACCTGGCGCCCGGGCGAGGACGACGGCGCCCCGTGGCCGAAGGGCCACGAGGAGCGGGTCGTGGCCCTCGCGCTCGACCCCGCCCAGCGCCGCGTGGTGTCGGGCAGCCTCGACGGGACCGTGCGCCTGTGGGACGTGGCGGAGCGGCGCGAGCTCGCCTCGATCGACCTGGGCGGGGCGGGCGACGCGCCGACGGCGGTCGCGTTCGTCGACGAGGGCGACCTGGTCGTGGGCACGGCGCGCGGCGTGATCCTGCGGTTCCGCGTCGAGCCGGCCGCCGATCGCTGAGCACCTGACCTCGAGACCGGGCGACGGGTCGCGCAGTACACGAGTCACGGTCGCCGGGTGGCGGCGCTGGCCTTGGCGAGCAACGGCGTCCTCGTCTCGGCGGGCGTGGACGGCGTCGTCCGGGCGACTGCGCGCGGCGGCGACCTCGTGGGCGCCGTCGACCTGGGGCCCACGGGGGACCTGCCGGTCGCCGTGCGGGTCGTGCCCGGAGCCGACGCGCTCCTGCTGGGCACGAACCGCGGCGTGGTCCTCGAGGTGGAGGTGCTGCGCCTCGAGCGTTGAGCGACAGGACCTTGCGCGAGCCCTCCCCCTCGGAGCCCGGCCGCGCGCATCCGGACGGGAGGTCGCCCGCGTCGCGGGGTCCAAGCGGGGTGCGCGCGCCGAGAGGGGGCGGAGGAGACGTGACGCTCGAGGACCTCGCGACGGGCGGCCCCGCCTGCAATGACGCGCGCGGGCGACCCGATGCACCGCCGCCGGTGCACGCGGCGGCCGCGACCCGGAGCGGCGACGGCCGGGCGATCGCGCTCGCCTGCATCTTCTGCCACGACTCGCTGCCCCGGGGCGAGGCCGTGTACTGCGCGTCGTGCCTGGCGCCGCATCACCGCGAGTGCTTCGGCGCGCACGAGCGCTGCGCCGCGCCCGGCTGCGGCGAGGCGCTCACGGTCCGACCCCTGCGCATCGAGCGCCGGCGGGGCGCGTGGCGCGACCGCCTGGGCCGATCGGCGGTCGTGCTCCTCGCTGCCGTCGTCGGCGGAGCGGTCGCCCTGGCGGCGCGAGCCGACCCGGCCCGCGATGCGGCGGAGTCGGCGCCGCTCGCCGCCGAGTCGCCGCCGCCGCCGCGGTCCGCGTGCGGCGACTGCGGCGCCCCGGTCGCCCTCGACGCGCCCGCCACGCGGGTGGGCGAGGTCGACGTGCGCTTCTGCGGCGCCGACCACCGGCGTCGCTTCCTGCGCGCGCGGCCGCGCACGGGGCCGCTCCAGGCGTCGGTCCTCGGCCTCCACGTCGGCGGGCAGGTCGACCTCGGCGAGGGCCTCGTCGCGGGCGTCCTCGAGGGCGACGTCTTCGGTGTGTGGCGCGGGGGGAGGGTCGTCGGGCGGCTCCGCGTCCGCGAGGCGGACGACGACCGGGCCCGGGCCGAGGTGGACGCGCTCGCGCCGGGCGAGGCCGTGCGCCCGGGCGACGTGGCGGTGCGCGCGGGCGACCCGGCCCTGTGGGCGCGGGTGGAGCGCGAGTGGCGCCGCGAGCGGCTGCTCGCGCGCGCGGCCGACCGCGTCGCGCGGGTGCGCGTGCTCTACGTCGAGGGTCAGCCGACGGCGGCGTACCGGCAGCGCCTGCGGCTGCTCACGGGCCGGACGCGCGCGCAGGCGTTCCTGGCCTCGGCGGAGGCCGGCCACGTCCACGCGGCGAGCCCGGGCCTCGCCCCGCTGACCGCCGCGCCCGAGGCGCTCCACGGGCTCGACGTCGTGGTCCTCGGCGAGGGCGTCCCGGCGCGGCTCGTCGAGCGGCTGGGTCTCGACGCCTTCGTGCGGGCGGGCGGCGGGCTCGTGCTCGTCCCCGGCGAGGGCGGCGTTCGCGGCCTGGCGCCGGCCGCGCGCGACCTCTCGCCGGTCGCCCACCGGTTCGGGCCCACACCCTCGCCGCCGCCGACGCACGGGCGCGGGGCGGTCGACGGGCGCCTGCCGCTGGTCCGTGCGCTCGTGGGCGACGCCCCGGTCCCAGCGCTGGCGAGGCTCACCGACCCCGGCCGCCTGCGGCCCGACGCCGAACTCCTGCTCGAGGATGGCCGCGGGCTGCCGGTCGTGGCCGCGTGGTCGGTCGGCCGGGGTCGCGCCGCCGTCCTGGCCGACGACGAGGCGCGCCATCTCGAGCCCGACCCGCTGCACGAGGCGCTGTGGCTCGACCTGCTCGCCTGGGCCGCGGGTCGCGAGTGACCCCGCCCGGGCGCGCGTGGCCCGGCGGCGGCCTCGCGGGCAGGGCGACCGTCCGGCGCAGGGCGTGCGTCGCGAGCGCCCGGAGGTCCCCGTCATGACCCGCCTCGTCGTCCCTTGCGCCCTCGCCGTGACCCTGACCATGACCGCCGGCTGCCGGACCGCGCAGAGAGCCGCGGCCGGCGTGGTCCTGCCCGTGTCGCAGGAGAACGAGCTCGGCCGCGAGATGGAGCGCGAGCTCGCGCGAGAGCTGCGGCTGCTCGACGACCCCCAGGTCGTGGGCTACGTGCAGGAGCTCGGGCGCCAGATCGTGCAGGCGGCCGACGGCGACGTCCCCGATGGGATCGAGTTCAAGTTCCACGTCGTCGACGACGACGCGACGATCAACGCCTTCGCGATCCCCGGCGGGGGGATCTACGTCTTCACCGGCCTCCTGCGCGCCATGGAGGACGAGGCCCAGCTCACGGCCGTGCTCGGCCACGAGGTGGCGCACGTGACCCGGCGCCACATCGCGCAGCAGCTCACCGCTCAGTTCGGCTTCCAGGCGCTCACGGCCATGCTCGGGTCCGCCGGCGGGCTCACCGGCCTCGTCGGCCAGCTCGGCGGCGCCGTGGCCTCGCAGGGGTTCCTGCTCAAGTACAGCCGCGACAACGAGCGCGAGGCCGACTACGTGGGCCTGGGCTACCAGGCGCGCGCCGGGTGGGACCCGCGCGGCATGATGGAGTTCTTCACCATCCTCCAGCACATGGACGAGGGCCGCGGCCGTCCGCCGGCGTTCCTGCTCACCCACCCGGCGCCGGACGAGCGCGTGATCAACGCCCACCGGCGGATCGCCGAGCTCCAGCCGACGCCCACGCGCCGGAACCGCGAGCGCTATCAGCAGATGCTCGGGCACCTCGGGGCGCCTACGAAGTAGCCCGGAGGCCCGGCAGGAGAGGCGCCTTCGCGCGCCGTGGACGGTCCGGGGCCGGGCCGACTCCGGCCGGGGGTCCCCAGCTCGGCCGCCGAGTCGCCCGGGAGGTCTCGAAGCGCAAGGAAACGGCGGCCGAGCACACGGATCCCCCGGCGTTCTAGTCGAGGACCTCGCGCACGGCCGCGGCGATCGTCCCCGAGAGGTCGATCGCGTTGGTCAGGTGCGGCACGGCGTTGCAGGTGACGAGGCGCGCCGGCCGCGCCGCCTCGAGCCGCTGCCAGGCGTCACCCGAGAACAGGGCGTGGATCACGACGACCACCGCCGGGCGCAGGCCGGCGCGGCGCGCGTGGCCGAGCGTCTCGATCAGCGTCGTGCCGGTCGAGACGATGTCGTCGACGAGCACGGGCGTGCGCGCGCGCCAGCGCTCGAGGTCGGGCACCGTGATCTCCACGTCGCGGTCGCCCCGACGGGTCTTCTCGAGCACGACGTGCGGCGCGCCCGCGAGGCCGGCGATCCGCTCGGCCCACTGGGCGCTCTCGGCGTCAGGGCCGACGAGGAACGGGTCTGGGACGTGCGCCTTCACCCAGGCGGCGACCTCGGCGGCGGCGCTGGCGACGCGGTGGGGGATCGTCAACACCTCGCTCATCGACGCGTGGCGGTGCAGGTGCGGGTCGACGGTCACGAGCCAGTCGACGGCGCCGGAGAGCAGCCGGCCGTAGTAGCGGCTGGTGACGCCCTCGAGCGGCTTGAAGCGCGCGTCCTGGCGCATGTAGGGCATGTAGGGGGCGACGAGGCCGACGCGCCGCGCGCCGAGGTCCCTGGCCGCGGCGCAGAGGAGGGCCAGCGCGACCGTCTTGGCGTCCGGGTGGTGCAGGTCCGAGACGACGACGACGTCGCGCCCGGCCGGGTCGTCCTCGAAGCGCACGTAGGTCTCGTCGTCGGGGAAGCGGCGCAGCGCCACGCGCCCCGCGTCGGCGTCGAGGGCCGCGCGCACGCCGTCGGCGAGGGCGTCGCTGCGCAGGGCGCTCACGACCATCGGCCGGCTCACCATCGGGTCGCCTCCACCTTCACCAGGTCGCCCTCCGCGCTCGCGTAGGCCAGGGCGTAGTCCAGCTCGCCGCGCGACTCGGCGTGGATCGTGAACAGGGGCTCGCCGGCCGCGACGACCTCGCCGCGGCGGGCGTGCAGGACGAGGCCGGCCGCCGGGTTGGCCGGGGCGCCGGCGAACTTGGCCACGCGCGCGAGGCGGCGGTTGTCGAGGTCGGCCACGACGCCGGCCTGCCGCGCGACGACCGGGTGCGTCAGCCGGGCGCGCGGCGGCGCGCGCAGCCCGCCCTGGGCGACGCAGATCGCCTGGAACTTGGCCCAGGCCCTGCCGTCGTCGAGGATCGCGCGGGCGACCTCGCGGCCGTCGCGGACGTCGGGGGAGAACTCGAGCACCCGGGCGGCGAGGTCGAGGGCGCGCTCGCGCAGGTCGGCCGGCGCCTCGGGCGCGCGCTGGAGGACGGCGAGCACGTCCAGCGCCTCGAGCGCCGGGCCGAAGCCGCGACCGACCGGCTGGCTGCCGTCCGAGACGACCGCGCGGACGTCGAGGCCGACCATGCGCCCGACGCCCTCGAAGAAGCGGCCCAGCCGCTCGGCATCGTCGAGGCTCCAGATCTTGGCGCGCGGCCCCCAGGGGATGTCGATCACGACGCTGGTCGAGCCGGCGGCCGCCTTCTTCGACAGGACCGAGGCCACGAGCTGGCCGGGGCTGTCGACGTCCAGGGCGCGCTCGATGCGGATCAGGATGTCGTCGGCGGGGCTCAGGGCCACCGAGCCGCCCCAGACGATGCAGCCGTTCTCGCGCTCGACGACGCGCCGGATGTGGTCGACCGACAGGGTCACCGGGGTGAGCGTCTCCATGACGTCCGCCGTGCCGGCGGGCGAGGTGATCGCGCGCGACGAGGTCTTCGGGATCGTGAGCCCGTGCGCGGCGGCGATCGCCACGATGATCGGCGTCGTGCGGTTGCCGAGCAGGCCGCCGATGCAGTGCTTGTCGACCACCTGCCGCGCGCCCCACGACAGGCGCGAGCCCTGGGCCACCATGGCGCGCGTCAGCGACACGACCTCGTCGAAGTCGAGGCCGCCGCCGGCGCAGGCGGCCACGAACGCCGACAGGTGCAGCTCCGAGTAGCGGCCGGCGACGACGTCGCGCACGATCTCGTCCATGGCACGCGGGCCGAGGCGCCCGCCGCTCATCTTGCGGCGCAGGTAGGTGAGCGAGGCGATCGGCTCGGGGTGCGACAGCGTGACGAGGTCGCCCTCGCTCGCGCCCAGCCGGCGCCAGGCGAGCTCCGACAGGCCCGCCTCCCCGTCGCCGACGAGGCCGAAGCGCGGCTCGACGACGTTGAGCGTGGCGATGATCGCCTGGCCGTTCAGGGCCACCTTCACGCGCGACTGCGTCTCGAAGCCCTCGCTGCGACAGACCGGGCAGTCGCGCGACATGTAGAGCACCGCCTCCTGCCGGGTGTCGATCCCCAGGCGGCGGGCGCGGAGCTGCGTCGTGGCGGTGGCCGGCACGGCCGGGATGGTGCTCATGGGGCGGGGCCGCTCGCAAGCGTCATACCGCACGTAGCGTGTTTCCGCACGTCACGCGCGTGTGACACGCGTCAGGGCCCCGGGACCTCGGCATACTTCGAGCCCGCGCGCGCGCCGCCGCGGCCAGCATCGTCGGCCGCAGGCGTCGAGCACACCACTCAGAGCCACTGAAGTGATCGGCGCGACCACGTTTCGCTGGTGATCTGCCTTCGACCGGAGCAGCACGTGAGGCGAGGGCGACGAGGCTGAGCCGCGGCGGCGAGGCGCGCGGGCGACGACGTATCGGCATACTTCGAGCCCGCGCGCGCGCCGCCGCGGCCAGCATCGTCGGCCGCAGCCGTCGAGCACACCTCAGGGGCCCGGGACCTCCACCCACACCCAGCCGCGGAGGTCCCCCTCGGCGAAGCCGGTGGCCGCGTCGTCAGGGTAGGTGGCGGCGAGGGCCTGGCGGACGTCGTCGGAGAGCCGCTCCGGCGGCCCGTGGCAGGTCACGCACAGCGCCTGCGTTCGCAAAGGGAGGAGCGCCCCCAGGGCGCCCCCGGGGCCGGTCACATAGGTCGGCTCGGCCACGCGGCCCTCGACGAGCGGCGCGGCCCAGGCGGGAGGCGCGTTGAGCTGGTTGCGCAGGCGAAACGACGTCCTGCCGACGGCGACGCCCTGCTCGGCCGCGACCTGGCGGGCGATCGCCGGGGCCTCGACCTGGCACACCGAGACGGCGGCTGCCGGGCCGCCGTCGGCGATCGCCTGGCTCAGGCGCGCCATCAGTCGGCCGGCCAGCGCGTCGCGCGCGGCGAGGGCCCGCTCGCGCTGAGCGCCGGCGGCGGCCTCCGGGACCTCGCGCCACGGCGCCGGGCGCGGCGCGTCGGGGCAACCGGCCAGGAGGGCGGCGAGGGCGACGAGAAGGACGGTGCGCGGCATGGGGGGCTCCTCGGCGCCCGCGGGAAGCAAAGCGCGGGCCCTTGCCTCGTGGTCGGGTCCGGGGCAAGACAGTGCCTGCGGAGGTGCCTCGTGCGCGCGCTGCTGCTCCTCGTCGCCTGCTCGCTCATCGGCTGCGCCGCCCACGACGGTCACGGGCACGCGCACCGTCACGACGGCGCGACCGTGCACCAGCACGCCTGGCTGCGCGACGCCGAGGCGGCCGCCCGCCGCTTCGAGGACCCGGCGCGCGACGCCTGGCAGGAGCCCGAGCGCGTGCTCGACCAGCTCGGGCTGCGTCCCGACGCGCGCGTGCTGGACATCGGCGCGGCGACCGGCTACTTCCCCGTGCGCATCGCCCCGCGCGTGCCCGAGGGCGTCGTCTACGCGGCCGACATCGAGCCGGCGCTCGTGAACTACCTGACGCTCCGCGCGCGGCGCGAGGGGCTCGCCAACCTCGTCGCGCTCGCCTGCTACCCCGACGACCCGTGCGCGCCCGAGCCGGTCGACGTGGTCTTCACCTGCGACACGTACCACCACATCGACGCGCGGGTCGACTACTTCACGCGCCTGCGCGGGAGCCTCCGCTCCGGCGGGCGCCTGGTCGTCGTCGACTTCCGGCCGGGCGACCTCCCCGTGGGCCCGAAGGACCTGCACAAGCTGGCCGCCGAGGTCGTCGTGGCCGAGCTCGACCGCGCCGGGTGGCGGCTCGTCACGCGCGAGGAGCTGACCTACCAGTACGTCCTCGTCTTCGAGCCGCGCTGACGTACACTCCTCGCATGCTCCTCGACCCGCCCCGCGTGACGGTCTTCTGCGGCAGCCAGGCCGGCCTGAGCCCGCGCCACGCCGAGGCCGCCCGCGCGCTCGGGCGCGCGCTCGTGCGCCGCGGCCTGGGGCTCGTCACGGGCGGCGGGCGCGTGGGCCTCATGGGCGTCGTGGCCGACGCCGTGCTCGAGGCCGGCGGCGAGGCGCTGGGCGTGATCCCGCGCCTCCTCGCCACGCGCGAGCTGGCTCACGACGGCATGACGCACCTGCACGTCGTCGAGACCATGCACGAGCGCAAGGCGCTCATGGCCGCGCTCGGCGGCGCCTTCGTGGCCCTGCCCGGCGGCATGGGCACGCTCGAGGAGCTGTTCGAGGTCCTCACCTGGGCGCAGCTCGGGATCCACCACAAGCCGGTCGGCGTCCTCGACGTCGACGGCTTCTGGGCGCCCTTGTCGGCGTTCCTCGACCACCAGGTCGCCGAGGGCTTCCTGCGGCCGCCGCACCGGGGGCTCCTCCTCCGCGCCGACGACCCCGAGGCCCTCCTCGACCTGCTCGAGCGCGGGCAGCCCCCCGGCGCGACGCCGGCGGCGCCGGTCGTCCAGCCGTGAGGCGCGTCCCCCTGCGCGGCGGGGGCGAGGTGGTCGTCCGCCCGATCGGCCCCGACGACGCGCCGGCGCTCCTGGCCGCCTTCCACCGCCTGTCGCCGGGCTCGCGCTACCGGCGCTTCATGGCGCGGGTCGACGCGCTCGCGCCGGCGACGCTGCGCTACCTGACCCACGTCGATCAGCGCGACCACGTGGCCCTCGCCGCGCTCGACGGCGACGACATCGTCGGCGTCGCCCGCTGCATCCGGCTCATGGGCGAGCCGACGGTGGGCGAGGTGGCGGTGACGGTCGCCGACTCGCACCACGGCCGCGGCCTGGGCACGGCGCTCCTCGGCCTCCTCAGCGCCGCCGCGCGGGCGCAGGGCTTCGAGACCTTCCGCGCCTACGTGCAGCAGGACAACCGGCCCATGCTGGAGATCTTCGAGCAGCTCGGCGGGCAGGTCACGGAGAAGGACGACGAGGAGGAGACGGTGTCGCTCGACGTGCCGATCCCGGGCGACGTCGACCGCCTGCCCGACACGCCCGCCGGGCGCGCGATCCGCGCCGTGGCCCGCGACGAGCTCGCGGCGCGCCACCCGCGCGTCAGCCCGTGACGACGCGCTCGACCGCGTGCGCCTCGGTCTCGTCCGGCGGCTCCCAGCGCTCGGCGATCAGCCGGTCGAGGACGGCGTCCGGCACCGGCCGCGCGCGCGCCGCGTTGCGCCGGCGCAGCGTGGGCTCGGCCGCCTCGACGTAGACGATCCGCACGCGCACGGGCCACGCGGCGAGGAGGTCGAGCGCGCGGCCGCGCACGGCGCGGCTCAGGTGCGTGGCGTTCCACACGAACGGCCGCCCCGCGCGCAGGTGCTCGCGCGCCAGGGCCCGGGCGCGCGCGACGACCGGGCCCTGGCTGTCGCTCGGGTCGACGTCGAGCTCGCGGCGCAGGTCGTCGAGCGACACGACCGGCCAACCCGGGCGGTGGGTCCGCGCCCACGTGTCCTTGCCCGCGCCCGGCAGCCCCGAGAGGACGACGACCTCGCCGCGGGCGTCGTCCCACACCGGCACGTCGGGGGCGCGGCCGCGGCGGAAGTAGGCCAGGCGCGTGGCGTCGGACGCGAAGGCCGGCGGGCCGTCGAGGCAGCCCTCGTCGCGGGCGAGCTCGCGGAACAGGTCGATCGCCTCGAGCAGGCGGCCCTGGTCGAGGCAGTCGCGCCCGCGCGCGTCGGCCTCGGCGACGAGCGCCAGGAGGTCGCACCGCACGCGCAGGCCGGCGGCGCGCACGTCGCGGCCGGCGCCCTCGCGCTCCCAGGCGAAGAACGGGAGCATGTGGTGGCGCACGAGCGCGCACACCTGCTCGCGGGCGTCGAGCGGCGCGCCCAGCCGCCACAGGTGCGCCCGCGCCAGGCGCTCGCCGCGGCGCGAGTGACCGCGCGAGGTCACGCGGCCGTCGTCCTCGACGCGCGTGCAGGCCGGCTTGCCGACGTCGTGCAGGGCCACGCCGGCGTAGACCACGGCGCGCGCGTCGGGCGGGAGCGCCTGGAACGCCGGCAGGGCGACCAGCGCCTCCAGGCAGCGGCGCGTGTGGACGTCGACGTCGCCCTCGGCGTGGTGGACCGGGTCCTGCGGGCAGCCGGCGAGCGCCTGCAAGGGCGCGTGGGCGGCGACGAGCGCCGGCCAGTCGACGCGTCCGTCGGGCGGGGCGATCACGGCGCGCCTGCGAACAGGTCGACGCCCGGCGCGAGGGCGTTGGGGAGGAGCGGGCGGTCCTGCCAGTGGCTGCCCGAGCGCACGACCGCCTGCAGGAAGCCCGGGCGGATCCACTTGAAGCGCCCCAGCACGCGCCCGTCGTCCTCCCACTTGACGTAGAGGCCCTCGGCCGCGTCGGCCGGGTCGGTCTCGGCCGCGACGCGCGCGTGGGGCTGGCCCTGCGCGGCGCACGCGCCGGCCAGCGCCTCGCGCCAGCCCGGGGACTTGAAGCGCGACGGCCCGATGAGGGCGGTGAGGTCGTCCAGGCGCGCGAACGCGCCCTCGGCGAGGACCGGCACCGGCGCGAGCGGGAGGCCGTCGAGCAGGTCGCGGCGGCGGGGGGTCGAGAGCCAGGCGTCGGCCTCGCGGTCGAGGACGTCGAACTCGAGCAGGTAGTGCGGCAGCGCGTCGTAGAAGATCGTGTGCTTGGCGAAGGCCCACTCGCCGAAGAGCAGGTAGCGCCGGCCGAGCGCCGCCCGCAGGGCCGCCGCGTGGGCGCGGGCCCAGGCCTTGAGCAGGTCGAACTGCCGCTCGGTCCGGCCGCCGCGCAGGCGGTGGCCGCGGCTCTGCAGGTGCAGGTCGCCCGCGCGGTCGAAGCCGAGGCCGACGTTGGCGCCGTCGACCTTCTCCTCGACGACGAGGTGGCGGCCGGCGAGGTCGCGGAAGGGCACGGCCTCGAGGTCCTCGTCGCCTGGCTGCAGGCGCGAGCCCTCGACGTGACGGGTGCGGGGGTACTTCACGAAGGCGGTCACGGCGGCGTCCTCGATCAGAGCATGGCCACGGCCACCCGGTGGCCGAGGACGTGGGTCACGGTCACGCGCCGCGCGCCGGCGTCGCGGAGGAGGCGCTCGAGGTCGGCCGCCGAGAAGAGCCGCAGGTGCTCCGGGTTGTCGTCGGGCTGCGAGGGGACGGTGGCCACGACGAAGCGGCGCGCGGCGCGCACCACCTCGCGCGCGGCCCGGAGCGGGTCGGCGACGTGCTCGAGCACCTCGAGCGCCGTCGCGCCGTCGACGGCGCCGTCGGCGAGCGGCAGGGCCTCGACGTCCGCCTGGAGGGCCGTCAGGCGCGTGACGCCGCCCCGCCGCACGGCGTCGAGGTCGCGTGCTCGGCCGGGGTCGCGGTCGACCGACGTCACCTGCACCCCCGGCAACGCGTCGAGGAGCGGCCACAGGAACGTGCCGCGGCCGCTGCCGACGTCGAGGAGCGACGCCGGGGCGAGGCCGCGCAGGAGCCCGAGCACGCGCTGCACGCGCGGCAGGTGCGTGCGCTTGAAGCGGTGCAGGCGCAGGCCGGCGGCGCGGCCGCGGCGGACCGTGGTCGGGTCGTCGTCGGCGGCGAGGTCGGGCCTCCGGCCGCGGACGAAGGCGGCGGCCAGGTCGAGATGAAGGGCCTCGTCGGTCATGGCGCCGGCTCCCGGGTCGCCCAGGGACGGGAGTCTGGGTGGCGACTTTCACGCGCCGTAGGTCCGGTCGATGAGCCGTCTGGCGTCGCGGAACAGGATCCTGAGCGCGACCTCGGCCGCGGCCTGCGCCGGCAGCAGCAGGACAAAGGCCAGCGTCGCCGTCGCGGGGCCGAGGCGCCGAGCGACCGGCGGGCCCAGGCGGTCGTAGGTCCACCTGAGCGCGCGGTGACCCCGGGGCAGGAGCGCGGCGAGCGCCAGCTCGAAGGCCTTCAGCGCCCGGATCTGGCGCGTGACCGACAGCACGCGCCCGTGCGCGAGCCGGACCGCCGCGGCGCCCGTCAGCCGCGGGTGACCGCGCGCGGCGGCGGTCGCGACGAAGCAGTTCGGGTCCTCGGTCGGCAGGGCCGCCCAGCGCTCGTTCATGCGCTGGACGACCAGCGCCGTGGCCGTGACGCCGAGCGCGCTCCAGAGCGCCCAGGGCACGAACGCCGGGCGCTGCGCCTCGTCCGTCTTCGCCGCGGGTGGCTCTCGCGCCTCGCGCAGGGCGGCGCGGGCATAGGCGATCAGGGCCAGGTAGGGGCCGAACCCCAGGACGCCGATGAGGAAGAGCACCCCCACGAGCGCCTCCGGGAAGGTGGGCAGGTAGAGGAGCGCGAACAGCCCCGCCAGGAGCACGCCGCCGCGCAAACCGACGCGCACCCACGGCCCTCTGCGATCGCCGAGGGTGTAGGCGAGGTAGGCGCCGATCGACCAGGCGAGCAGCGGATAGAGCGGTCGCTGCGCGTCTGGAGCCCGGAACTGGCCCAGCCAGGACCAGAGCCGGTCGTACTGCCAGTTCGGGATCTGGAGTCCCTCGAGGGTGGCCTCGTTCATGAAGAAGCACGCGATCGGGAGGACAGCGCCGACGGTCACCCTCGCCAGGAGCCGGAGCTCCGAGGGCCGGGCCTCGATCGTTCGTGCCTCCGCCTTGTGCGCGGAGAGCGTCCGTGGGCAGCCGAGCGTGGGGCACCGGGGGTCGACCACGCAGTCCGCATGGAGGCGCGTTCCGCACCCGTCGCACGTGACGCCGAGCGCGTCCGTGAGCGCCTCGTGGCAATAGGCGCAGCGGACGAGGCCGCCGTCGCGCGGGGAGAGCTGCACCGGGCCGTCGCTCGTGGGAGGCATCGATCTCCACACACCATCACGAGGGGGCGCCCGGCGGTCGAGCCGGGGATGTCGGACCTGGTTGTTAGGCTCTTGTTCGTGTCCGGCGTCGGCCGGTCTTTGACAATTCGACGCTCTCGCGGCGGTCGATCGCCGGGGGCGCGCGCCCGTGGGACGCAGGGCCCGCGATCCGCGGGCGCGTGCCCCCGGGTCGGTCGGCCCCGTCGCTCGACGCCCGGGGTCGGGCGGGCGGCCGGCTCGTTATGATCCGGGCGGTGAGCCCCATGCGCCTGACCCCGCGCCCGACCGCCGTGCGCCCGATCGTCGGTCCGCTGCTGGTCCTGATCGCTCTGGCGCCGGCGTCCGCCCAGCAGAAGCCGCCGCCCCCGCCCGCGCCGGCCACCGCGTCACCCGCCGACGACCCCGAGCAGGCGGCCCGGGCGGAGATCGAGGCGGGCCTCGACCGCCGGTTGAGCGTGCGCTTCGACGCCACGCCGCTGGAGGAAGTCGTGGCCTTCGTCCAGGAGGTCACCGGCCTCAACGTCGCGCTCGACCCGGACGCGGCGGTCGACCATCCGGTGACGCTGGCGCTGGAGGACGTCACCCTGCGCGCCGTCCTCGACCAGGCGCTCGCGGGGTCGGGCGTGCAGATGCGGGTGTGGAGCGGGGCGCTCGTCCTCACGCGCAGGGGCAAGGACCTCGGCGACCCGCCGAGGTCAGGCGCGGATGCGGCCGGTGTGGTCGCCGCCTCGCGCAAGGTCACCCTCCGCTTTCCGGAGACGCCGCTGACCGAGGCCCTCGAGTTCGTCCGCGACGTCTCCGGGCTCGAGGTGCAGGTCGACGCCGGGGCGCAGCGCCGCGCCGAGCAGGCCCTCGTCCGGCTGCGGCTGCGCGACCTCACCCTGGCGCAGGCGCTCACGCTCATCACGCACCTGCACGGCCTCACGTGGCGCCCCGACGGCGAGCGGATCGTGGTCGAGCGGCGGCGGCCGCGCGAGCGGCCCGTGGCCCCGCCCGCGGCCCCCGCAGGTGCTTTGACCAAGCAGGAGGTCGAGGCGCGGCTGGCCGCTCCGGTGACGCTGCGGGTCGACGACGGGACCCTCTTCGACCTCGCGGCCCAGGTCGAGGCTCGGAGCGGGCTGCGCGTCCGGCTCGAGAACGCGGGCAAGGACGACCTCGTCTCGCTTCACCTGGAGGGCACGCCCTTGCGCGAGGCGCTGGACCTCGTGTGCGACGTCCAGGGCGCCCGCTGGTCCGTCGAGGAGGGCGGCGTCCTCGTGCTGCGGGTCTTCACGCGCTGCGAGACCTGCGGCGAGCCGCGCGGGAACGTCTCGCCCTGCCCGTCCTGCGGCGCGCGCTAGTGTGATCGACGGCTGCGGCCGCGGCTGCCGGGCGACGGGGGGCGCGCGCGGCCGATAGGACCCGGCGATCGATATAGGCCTCGCGCGCTCCCCCCTCGCCTCGGCCTCCGCGCCCTCGCCTCGCTTGCGGTTCCATTCCACTCGGGCTCGAGGTGTCGATCACACGTTTGCGCGTTTGAAGACAGGCCCTCGTGTGATCGACGGCTGCGGCCGCGGATGCACATCCGGCACGCTTGATCCATTTCGAGGGCCGAGACGTCGTGCTGCGCACGACGGCGTGAGGGGGGCGCGCGAAGGTCGTCGGTGTGGCCCGCCGGATGTCCGGGGATCGATACGAACCGCGCGGGCACCCACCTCGCCTCGGCCTCCGGCACGAATCCCCGGCGGCGCTCCAAGCCTCGTTGCTGGGAAGGCTAGCGGCGCCGGCGCCGGCGCCCGTCCTGACGAACGGAGCGCCACGACGTACACAGGAGTGGGGGGCCCTGGAGTGGCGCGTGCGGGTCCTCGTCACCGGCGCGACCGGGTTCATCGGGCACCACGTCGCGAGCGCGCTGCTGGCCGAGGGCCATGACGTGCGATGCCTGACGCGGCCGGGGTCGCGCCGCGAGGCGCTCCCCGCCGGTAGCGCCTGGGTCGAGGGCGACCTCCGCTCGCGCGCCGACCTCGTGTGCGCCGTGCGCGGGTGCGACGCCGTGGTCCACGCCGGAGCGTTCTACGCCCTGTGGGCGGTGGATCCGCGCGAGTTCTACGAGGTGAACGTCGAGGGCACCCGCCGGCTCCTCGAGGTCGCCCGCGCCGCCGGTGTGCGCCGCGTCGTGTACACGAGCAGCGTGTCGTGCGTGGGCGAGGCGGCGCCGGGACGCCTGGCCGACGAGGAGACGCCCGTGCGGCCTGCCGACCTGGTCGGCGACTACAAGCGGAGCAAGTGGGAAGCCGAGCGGGTCGCGCTCAGCTTCGCCAGACCGGTGAGGGGCCCGGCGCTGGAGGTGGTCGCGGTCCTGCCCGCGTCGACGATCGGGCCCGGGGACGCCCGGCCGACGCCGACGGGGCAGATCATTCGCGACTTCCTCGCGGGCAAGATGCCGCGCGTCATCGACACGCCCATGAGCTTCGTCGACGTCCGCGACGTCGCGGCCGGGCACGTCCTGGCGCTCGAACGCGGGCAGAGCGGTCGCCGCTACATCCTCACCAGCCGTGAAGGCAACGTCGGCCTTGCGGCGTTCCTGGCGCTGGTCGCCGAGGTCGCGGGGGTGCGGCCGCCGCGAGGTCGCGTGCCCTACTGGCTCGCCTGGCTCGCCGGCGCGGCGAGCACCCTGGTGGCCGACCACGTCACGCGCCGTCCGCCCAGGGTTCCGCTGGCAGGCGTGCGGATGGCCTCGCACCGCATGCAGTTCGACCCTACGCGAGCCATCGAAGAGCTGGGGCTCCCGCAGACCCCGCTCCGCGACACGGTCCGGGCTGCCGTGGCCTGGTTCCAGGGTAAGCGGTGGGCGCCCGCGGCCACGCCATCGGCCGTCCGGACGTCGCGCCGGAGCGCCTGACCCGTCTCGAGATCGAGTCCCGAAGCGACCCTGAGCTTGCGTCAGGGGCGGCCGGCGGCTTTGCTGGGGAGGTGTCCGCCACCCACCCCACCGGGCCGCCGGCCCGACCTCGCGCTCCGCGCCGACGCGACGCCTGGCGTCCCTGGCTCTACCCCCTCGTCCTGCTGACCGCCTCCGGGACGCTCGCCGCCCTGGAGCGCGACCCCCAGCACGAGGTCGACGGGGTCGCCGAGGTCGCCTTGCAGGCGGAAGACGGCCTCTTCTTCCGTCATGACGCGGCCGCGCTGGGCATGCTGCCCGGTCACGGCTGGACGCTGACCGTCTACGTGAAGGACACGCGGCGCTTTGCCCCGGCGTCGTTCCTCGTGGTGACCCGGCTCGGCGAACGTCTCCGCGGCGAGCTGATCCTGGACGAGGTCGGGCCGGGAGGCGAGTTGCGCAGCGAGCCGCTCGAGGGCGCGGCCCTCGACCGCTACCTGAACCGGTCGCTGCTCGACCTGCGGTCCATCGAGCGGACCTTTCAGGCCCGCTACGCCGCAGCACGACCTTACGTCGCCCCGAGCGTCCCGGAGCCGGGGGCGTCCGGCGGCTGAGGCGACGGCTGGCAGGGGGCAAAGAGTCGAGGCTGCCATCGCCTTGGCTCGGCGGCGCAAACCCTGCTATGGTCCAGGCGTGACGTCGTCGCGCCTCGACCCGACGCTCGAGCTGGGGACGGAGTTCGAGGTCAAGCATCCGACCACCGGACCGGTCGGTCTCTACACCGTCCGCGGGCTCCGGGCCCGGGGCGGGCAAGGGATCATCTATATCCTCTCGGGTCCGGGGGGTCGTCCGGCGGTCCTCAAGGTGCCGGGTCCCAAGGGGCTCCTGGCGAGCGAGGTCGAGCGCCGCATCCTGCAGAACCTGGCGCCGCACCGGAACATCGTCCGCTTGATCGGCACGACGATGGTCGGCGGCGTCGAGTGCGCGGTCCTCACCTGGGCGCACGAGAACCCGTTCCTGCGCCTCAACGACCCCAGGCTGGCCGAGGCCACGCGGCGGTTCCGCGGGAGCTCGCCGCGCACCCCCCTGCCGCCGACGACGGCGATCGAGATCATCCAGGAGCTCCTGGCGTCGCTCGAGCACATGCACCGCCACGGCTTCGTGCATGGAGACCTCAAGAGCGCCAACGTCCTCATCGAGCTGGCGACGACCAAGACCTACCTGTCCAACCGGAGCTACTTCGCCGCCCTGCAGCAGCGCGCGTTCCGCACCTGCCTCGTCGACTTCGGCAGCACGCGCAGCATCACCTTCCTGCAGAGCATGAACACCTCGGAGGAGACGGTCGCCCCGTCCGAGTACACGCCGCTGTACGCGCCGCCCGAGGTGATCCCCGGCATCGGCGCCAGCCGAGGGGGCGCGCACGTCGACGTCTATCAGGTGGGGCTGCTCCTCTACCAGTGGACGTCGGGGCACTTCCCGTACGACCACGCCGCGCCGGCGAGCATCGCGCGGGAGGGCCTGTCGGACGAGCTCATGGAGATCAAGCGGCGGGAGCGCACCGGGCAGCTCCGGCCGTTCGACCCCAACCGGCTGCGCGGCGCGCGCAGCCAGGACGTGGTCTTCGCCGAGGCGTTCGCGTCGCAGCGGCTGCGCGACCGTTTCACGGACGACCTGCTGTCGATCATCGACATGACGACGCAGCCCGACCCGGCGCAGCGGCCGACGGTCGCCGCGCTGCGCGCCGAGATCGTGCGGCTGTTCGAGCTCGAGCCGCCGGTGAAGGACGACTCGCGGCGGCAGATCTTCGTCTCCATGTGGAACCAGCGCTGGCACCTGACGCGGACCAACCGGCTGGCCGAGGCGTCGCGGGTGCTCGAGCCCCAGCGCCGCGCCCCGCCGCCGCCGCAGCCGCAGAAGACGGCCAGCGGCCGGGTGCCGGCCGTCAATCGCGATGATCCGGCGGACGCGCTGGCCGCCGCGACCCCGGAGGCGATCGACCCGCCGTCGTCGAACCTCTACGACGCCCCGCCGCTCGCCGCCGCTCCGCCGTCGCGCCCCATGCCTCGGCCGGCGTCGGCTCCCGCGCCGGCGTCGGCTCCCACGCCGCCGCCCGCCGGCGGCGAGCCGGCGCCCGAGCGGAAGGGCCTGCGCATCGCGCTCGTCGACGACGACAAGGTGACCCTGGCCATTCTCAGCCGCGCGCTCCGCCGGCGCGGCTACCTGGTGCGCACCTTCCAGGACCCGGAGTCGGCGCTCGACGTCCTGTGCCGCGATGCGCCGGACGTGGCCGTCGTCGACATGCAGATGCCCGGAATGACCGGGCTCGAGCTGCTCATGCACCTCGAGCAGCGGCTGGGCGGGCTGTCGTTCCCGCTGATCATCCTCTCCTCCGTCGAGGACGAGAAGACGCTCCAGGAGGCGTTCCGCCACGGCGCGAGCGACTACCTGATCAAGCCCGTGACCGAGGGCGAGCTGGCGGTCAAGCTCGAGCAGGCGATCGCCAAGCACAAGGAGCGGCAGCCCGAGGCGATCCCCCGCGAGCTGGGCGGCCTCGAGCTGCAGGAGGAGCTGCGCCGCGGCGAGGTGGCGCTCCTGTTCCGCGCCGTCGACACCTGGGAGCCCGACGTCGTGCGGACGGTCAAGCTCCTGCGGCCGGACCTGACGGGCGACGCCGAGCCCCTGCTGAAGCTGCGGCGGGAGATCGACGTGATCGCCCGCTGCGACCACCCGGGGATCGTGCGCCTGCACGGCTCCGGGCTGTGCGGGCGGCTGCTCTTCTACGCCTC
Source organism: Planctomycetota bacterium (assembly GCA_019636275.1). Lineage (GTDB taxonomy): Bacteria > Planctomycetota > J058 > J058 > J058 > JAMLIC01. The sequence continues at coordinate 22,926 of JAHBXY010000143.1, forward strand.
CGACGAGGTCCCGGCCCTCTCGCTCGGCGAGTGGATCCGGGAGCGCGGCCGCCTGGACGTGCCGGGGACGGTGCGGCTGCTCCGCAGCGCCGCCTCCGCGCTCGAGCACCTGCACGCGCGCTCGATCCTCCTCTCGGACCTGACCCCCGAGAGCCTGGGCATGAAGGGCGACGGCGGCGTGGTCATCATGGAGCTGGGCAACGCCCGGTGGATCCGCAGCGGCCCGCGCGACGACGAGCCGCGGCCGCTGCGCACGCGCTACACCGCGCCCGAGTGGTTCACCGACCCGCCCCACCCCGACCTGCGGTCGGACCTCTACGCCCTGGGCGTCTGCGCCCTCGAGGCCCACGCGGGGCGGCCCGCGCCGCGCTCGGGCCCCGGCGGTCCGGCCGACCCGCGAGCGCTGGCCGAGGGGCTGCCGCAGGGCCTCGCCAACCTGCTCCTCGCCATGGTCGCGCGCGCGCCGAACGAGCGGCCGCCCCACGCCGCCGCGGTGATCGAGGCGCTCGACCGCATGCGGGTCTAGCGTGGCGCTCAACGTCACCAAGTGCCCCGGGTGCCAGCGGCTCACGTCGCCGCGCACGGGCGAGTGCGTCTACTGCGGGCGGGCGCTCGCCGGCGCCGGCGGGCCCGCGCCGGCGGCGGCGGCCCAGCCGGGGGCCGAGGAGCCGCGGGTGCTCGGCAACCGCGCCGCGCGCTTCCGGCCGCAGGCCGACGACCGCGAGCACTACCTGGTCGTCGAGTCGCGCGAGCCGGTCAGCCTGGCCCCGGGCAAGCTGTTCGTGCTCGGGCGCGACTCGCGCACCAGCCTGACGGTTCACGCGTCCGACGTGTCACGGCAGCACGCCGAGATCGACTGGCAAGGAGACCCGCCCCGGCCCGTCCTGTGCGAGGTCCGCAGCCGGAACGGGACCTACCTCAACGAGCGGCTGGTCACGCGCGACGCGCCACAGCCGCTGCGCAACGGCGACCGCATCCGCCTGGGCGGCTCGTTCTCGCTCCTGTACCTGAACGTCCCCGAACGCGAGCTGCGGCGCGAGCTGCTCGAGCGCAGCCAGGAGGAGACGCGCGAGCTGCGGACCTCGCCCAGCACGCGCGAGGCTCAGACCGAGCTGGGCCACGCCGCGGGCCCGCCGACGCAGC
>JAHBXY010000144.1 GCA_019636275.1 Planctomycetota bacterium
CGTCTCGGCCGCGCGGACCTCCTCGGCGGCGCGCCGGCGCACGGCCCACACGGTCCCGACGGTGCCGCCGACGACGACCAGGCCCACGGCGTAGGCCGCCGCCGCCGCGGCCACGCGGTTGCGCCGCACCCAGCGCCCCAGCCGCTCGACCCGCGTGGGCGGACGGGCGCGGATCGCCTCGCCGCGCAGCCAGCGGCGCAGGTCGTCGGCCAGCTCCGCCGCCGAGGCGTAGCGGCGCGCGGGCTCCTTCTCCAGGCAGGCCAGGCAGATCGTCTCCAGGTCGCGGTCGAGCCCAGGCCGCAGCGACGACGGCGCGGTGACGTCCTGGTTGATCACGCGGTAGAGCACGCGCAGCAGGTCCGGGCCGTCGAAGGGCACCTCGCCGGTGAGCGCCGTGTAGAGCGTGCCGCCGAGGCCGTAGACGTCGGTGCGCGCGTCGGCGTAGACGCCCTTCGCCTGCTCCGGCGCCATGTAGGAGGGCGTGCCCAGGAGCTGCCCGCTGCGCGTCGGGCCGGCCAGCTCCTCGCCCGCGTCGACGACCTTGGCCAGGCCGAAGTCGACGAGCATGGGCTCGCCCTCGGGCGTGACGAGGACGTTGGCCGGCTTGAGGTCGCGGTGGAGCACGCCCTGCGCGTGCGCGTGGTGCAGGCCGTCGGCGACCTTGGCGCAGAGCGTCGCCGCCTCGCGCGGGTCGAGCGGCCCCGCGGCCGCGAGCGCCTCGAGCGAGCGCCCGGCGACGAGGTCCATGGCCAGGTAGACGACGCCCTCGCTCTCGCCGACGTCGTGGACGACGACGACGTTGGGGTGGCGCAGGCGGGCCGCCGCGCGCGCCTCCAGGCGGAAGCGCGCCAGCTCGTCCTTGCCGGCGAGCGCGCCCAGCGGCAGCACCTTGAGCGCCACCTCGCGGCCGAGCCCCTCGTGCCGCGCGCGGTAGACGACGCCCATGCCGCCGCGCGCCAGCTCGGCCGTGACCACGTACGGGCCGAGCCGCCCGCCCGCCCGCACCGGCCCCGTGTCGGTGAAGCGCGCCGGCGCCTTCTTCGGCGGCTCCGGCGGCGCGCCGGCCTGCGACGGCTCGAGGCCGAACGCCGGGCGGGCCGCCGAGGTCGTCGTGTCGAAGGGGCGCGGCCGCTTCACCAGGGTCCTCTCGTTCGACTATGACACCGCGGGCCGGCGCGAAGCCAGCCCGCGGTGTGCTCGACGTCGCGCGCGCTACCGGTCGGCGAAGAGGAGCGCGCCGAAGGCGCTGGTTCCGGGGAGCGGGTCGACCGCGACGCCGGTGGCGACGGCGCCGGCGGGCAGGGTCACGGCGCCGGTGTCGATCGCCACGGTCTTCGTGCCCGCCAGCGTGATCCGCACCCGGTAGGCGCCGGCCGGGACCTGCAGGTAGGCGCTCGCGTCTCTGAAGGCGAACCCGGCGAGCGTCGGCGTGGCCGTCTGGAGGTCGGCGCCGGGCGCCGTCACGTAGACGTCGACGTCGCCGGCCGAGGGCGCCGCATGCACGAGGCGCAGGCGGACCTGGCCCGGGACCGGGGCGCGGCGGTCGTCCTCGAGCACGAGGGCGCCGATCGCGGCCACGCGGTCGACGGCCAGCACGGTGTAGGCGCGCGACCCGGCGAGCGTGAGCGCGGCGTCGATCACCGAGGTCGTCGTGCCGGCTGGGTTGACCTGCGCGCGGCGCTCGCCGCGGTCGACCTCGAGGTAGCCCGAGGCCGCGCGGAACGGCACGCCGGCCAGGGCCACGGCGCCGTCGACCAGCACGTCCACGTCGGGCGCGTCGGGCGAGGCGTGCACGACGCGGACGAGGGCGCGGCGGTCCGCGAGCGCCAGCGCCGGGGCGGCCGGGTCGCCCGTCAGCGCCAGGAGCTTCACCGGCGACGCCCCCTCGTCGGTCTCGACGGCGGCCACGCACAGGGCGGCGCCGCCGGGCAGGGTCACGGCGCCCGAGTCGTAGACCGGCGCGCCGCCGGCGCCCGGGGTGATCCGCACGCGGTAGGCGCCGGCGGGCACCGTCAGCTCGCCCGAGGCGTCGCCGAGGCGCACGTCGTCGAGGGTCGGCGCCAGCCCGACGAGGTCGGCGTCGGGCGCGGTCAGGTAGACGTCGACCGCGCCGACCCCCGCGGCGGCGTGGACGACGCGCAGGCGCACCTCGTCGTGCGCGACCGGGGCAGCGTCGTCCTCGAGCAGGAGCGCGCCGATCGAGGCCACGCGACCGAGCGCGATCGCCGTGTAGCGGGCGCGCGGCGCCAGGTTCGTCGTCACGTCGATCACGGCCGTCGTCGTGCCGGCGGGCGCGACCTCGAGCCGGCGCCGGCCGGCCGCCAGCGGCAGGTAGCCCGACGCGCCCTCGTAGGGGACGCCCGCCAGGGCCACGACGCCGTCGACGAGCACGTCGACGGGCGGTGCGTCGGGCGAGGCGTGGAGGACGCGCACGGACGCGGTCCGCTGGCTGCGGCCCGTCGAGCTGCCGGTGTTGCAGCCACAGGCGACGGCCGCGAGGGCGGTGGTCACGACGACGAACGACGACGCGCGGGCGAGCGAACGCATGGCGATCTCCTCTCGTTTCCTTCCGGGTGCGGTCGTCCTGAGCACGGGCCTTGCCGCGCCCAAGTCGCGCCGCGCGCGCGGGTCGGGCGTCTGGCTGGACCTGACGCCCGGGCCTCGGATCCGCGCACCGGCGGGCGGCGGCCGGCGCAAGCTGCACACGGGCAAACGCTTCCGCGCACCCGTCGGTCGCGGCCGACGGGTGTCTGGCTCGACCTGACACCCTCACCCTGGCCGCCGGTCGAGGTCGAGCCCATGCACGCCCCGCTGGTCGTCCGGCTGACGCTGCCGCTCCTGCGCCGGGGCGAGCTCGCGCTCGCCCGCGCGGCGGCCTCGCGCCGCGCCGACGTCGCCGTCGCGCGGCGCGTCCTCGCCTGCGCGGGGCCCGAGCGGCGCTTCGCGCGCGCGCTCCTCGAGCGCAAGGCGAACCTGTGGCTCCTGCGGAGCGACCAGCGCGCCTTCGGCGGCGACTTCGTCGTCGTCGACTGCTCGCCGGCCCGCGTCGAGGACCGCGCGGCGCTCGTCCTCGAGCTGAAGCAGGGCGCGCCCGTCGCGCGCGCCGGGCCGTCGCGCCACCAGGTGCGCAACGCGGCCGCCGTCGTCGCCGCGGCCGCCCGGGCCACGGGGGCGCTGCGGCCCGACGCGCCGTTCGAGGTCCTGCTGGGCGACCCCGACGCCCTGCTCGCGCGCCTCGCCCGCGCCCGCCGGGCCTGATACGGTCCCACGCGTGATGGACGTCCCCGGCCTCCTCGACGACCCCGAGGCGCCCCGCGCGCCGGTCGACCTCCCCGTGGTCGACGCGCACGTGCACCTGTTCCCCGACCGCCTGTTCGAGGCGCTCTGGGGCTGGTTCGACCGGCACGCCTGGCCGATCCGCTACCGCCTGCGCTCGGAGCAGGTGATCGAGTTCCTGGCCACGCGCGGCGTCGAGCGCGTCGTCGGCCTGCACTACGCGCACAAGCCGGGGATCGCCGCCGACCTCAACCGCTACGTCCTCGACCTCGCGCGCCGCTTCCCGCAGGTGATCCCCACGGCCACCGTGTTCCCCGGCGAGCGCGGCGCGCGCGACCTGCTGCGCCGCGCCTTCGGCGAGGGCGCGCGCGGGGTGAAGATCCACTGCCACGTGCAGAAGATCGCCCCCGACGACCCGCGCCTCGACGAGGTCTTCGAGGAGGCCGCGGCGGCCGGCGTCCCCGTCGTCATGCACGCCGGCCGCGAGCCGGCGAGCGACGCCTACGGCGTCGACACGCGCGCCCTGTGCTCGGTCGACGCCGTCGACCGCGTGCTCGCGCGCCACCCCGGCCTGACCCTCGTCGTGCCGCACCTCGGCGCCGACGAGTTCGACGAGTACGAGGCCCTCCTCGACCGCCACCCGCGCCTGTTCCTCGACACGACCATGGCGATCGCCGGCTACCTGCCCGGCGGCCCCGACCTCGGCGTCCTCGCCCGCCGCGCCGACCGCCTCCTCTACGGCTCCGACTTCCCCGACCTGCCCTACGCCTGGTCGCGCGAGCTCGGCGTCGTGGCCGCCGCCGGCCTGACGCCCGCGGCGGCGCGCGCGCTCCTCGGCGGCACGGCGCGGCGCTTGTTCCTGCCCCCGTGAGGACTTGCGTCGGGGAACTTTGACGCGCGGCGCCGCGTGGACGAGACTGCCCCCATGCGCGCGCCCCTCGCCCTCCTCGTCGTCCTGGCCGCCTGCGCCGGCCCGCCGCAGCAGGAGGGCGCCCTGGCCGACCTGCACGACGCGGCCGACCTCCCGCTGCTCGAGGGGGCGCGCGCCGCGCTGCGCACCGACCTGCCGCCCGGCGAGGACGAGGAGGTCCTGCGCACGCTCGAGGCGCTCGAGGGCGCGCTCGACGTGGCCTTCCCCTTCCTGCCGCCCCCGGCGGCGCCGCCGCGCACGGTCGTCCTCGGCGAGCCGGCGCGCTTCGCCCTGCACGCCCGCGAGCACGGCCTGGGCAACCGCCCGGCGGGCGCGTTCCTCTGCGGGCGCGGCGAGGTGTTCGCGCTGCACGAGCCCGCCCCCCTGCCCGACGACGTGGCCGTGCCCATGGAGCCCCTGATCCGCCCCCTGGCGGCGGCCGTCTTCCGCCGGCGCCTGGTCGCCGGCATGGGGGCCGACCTCCCCGAGACCTGGCTCGAGGAGGGGCTGGCGATGGTCTTCGTCGAGGTCGTCGCGCCCGACCGCGCCGGCGGCCGGCTGCGCGTGAAGGCCCGCGAGCGCCTCCTGGACGCCTACCTGCCGCTGTACCTCGGCGGGCCGCCGGCCCTGGCCACCACCGTGGCCACGGTCGGGCCCGAGGAGAAGCGCCGCCGCGGGTCGCGCGCCATGGCCTGGGCCGCCTGCCGCTTCCTCCTCGACGACGCCGAGCGGACGCCGCTCCTGGTCACGGCCCTGCGCCGGGCCGCCCGGGCCCTCGAGCGCCCCGCCGAGTGGGAGGCGGCCCGCGCGCGCCTCGAGGCGCTCGAGCCCGAGTTCGAGGCCTGGCTGCGGCGCGCCGTGCAGGAGGAGGTCCTCGTGGCGCTCGCGGCGGCGCCCACGCCGGTCGACCGCTGGGAGGCGGCCGCGGCGCTGCGGCTCCTGGCGAACGTCGACCTCGATCCCGACCTGCCCGACGACGCGCGCGTGCGCGCCGTGGCGGCCACGCGCCGCATGCTCGACGAGGACCCGGGCCCGCCGCGCTTCCTGGCCCAGTTCGAGCCCGATCTTGCCCGCGTGAGAGCGGCGCGCTCGAAGCTCCAGGCCATGTCGCGCGTGCACGCGGCCGCCCGCAAGGAGCTCGAGCGCCGCTCGCAGGGCTACGGCCACCCCGCCGTCGAGGCCGCGCGCCAGGGGCTCGGCCCGGCGCTCCAGCGGGCGCTGGACGCGGGCGGCTGACGACGGATCGGGTCGTCAGTCCCCGGCGCCGGGGACGGGCGCGAGCGCGCGGGTCAGCTCGTCCATGAGGGTCTGGCGGTCGGGCTCGCCCACCTGCCCGAGGATCGCCTGGTGCATGGGCGAGCCCTCGAGCGCGCGCCAGTAGGCCGGGTCCGGGCGCAGGCGCTCGAGGAGGGCCGGGTCGCCGCGGCGCAGCGCCGCCGCCTGCACCATGGTGCGCGTCAGCTCGTCGGGGTTGAGGAGGGCGCGGCGCGCCGGCCGCTCGAGGCCGTCGGTCGCCAGCTCGACGAGGTAGTCGGCGGCGGCGAACGCGAGGTCGGGGGTGGCCCGCGCGTTGTGGATGATCGCCACGAGCTGGCCCGTCAGGCGCTCGTCGGCCCGGAGGGCCAGGTCGATCAGCGCCGCGCGCAGGGCCACGTCGGTCGTCGCGGGCAGGAGCCCGACGAGCGCGTCGGCCACGCCCGGCCCCTGGCCGAGCAGCGGGCGCAGCGCCAGGACGGCCGCCGCCGTCGGCTCGTCGGCCAGGGCCGCCACCTGCTCGGGCGAGGCGCCGGGCGCGATCAGCGCCCAGCGCGCCCGGCGGGCGAGCCGCTCGAGCAGCTCGCTCGCGGCCTCGCGGGCCTCGGACGAGGCGCCTCCCTCCAGCAGCCGGCGCAGGGCCGGCGCGGCCTCGGCGCGGTCGGCCAGGGCCTGCCAGGCGGCCAGGCGCCGCCGCCAGTCGAGGGCGTCGAGGGCGGCGGCGAGCCGGTCGAGGTCGTCCTCGACGGCGGAGTCGACGGCGGACGCGGCGGCGTCGAGCGCCGCCGGCGAACCGGGGCCGAGCGCCACGAGCCCGTCCGGCCCCCAGGCCAGGAGCACCCCGTCGGGCCCCGCCAGGAGGCGTCGGCGGCCCGCGGCGGCGCCGCCGAGCGGCCACTCGACCCGGCCGAGAACGTCGCCCGCGACGAGGTCCACGGCGACGACGCCGCTGGCGACCGGCGCGACGAGCACGCGCCCGCCCGTGACCGCGCCGGGGCCGACCGGCCGCGCGGCGCCGTCGAGCCGGAGCGGCCCCGTCGGCAGCGGCAGGACGACCTCGCCCGCGGCCTCGCGCGCCAGCACCGCCGGCCCGAGCACGAGGGCGTCCGCCTCCCAGCCGCGGGGCGGCGGCAGGAGCCGCCCGTCGAGCGGGTCGACCCGCACGAGGAGGCCGGCGGCCGTGACGACCTCGACGGCGTCGGCGGCCGCGCGCAGGCTCACGAACACACGCCGGCCGGCGACGCCCAGGCCCGGGCCGCGGTCGAGCGCCCACAGGACCTCGCCCCGCTCGAGGCCGAGCGCCGCGACGAGGCCGTCGCTGGTGAGGAGCACGCGGTCGCCGAGGCAGGCGAGGCGACCGTCGCCGCTCGCGGCCCGCGCGGCCTCGGCGACGAGGCGCAGGCCGGGGACGTCCGGCTCGGCGTCGTGCCCGCACGCGGGGCAGCGCACGCCGCGGACGAGCGGCGCGCCGCAGCGCGAGAGGCCGTCGCCCGGCGCCGAACTGGGTCGCGCGGCGGCCGGATCGCCGCCGGCGGCCGAAGCGTGACGACGCGCCCGTCGGATGAAGGCCTCCGCGTTATGGGCGCGGAAGGCGCGGCGCGCGAACCGATGAAGGCCTCGCCGTCGCGGGCGGGCCACAGGGGCGTCGACCAGCGCACGGCGCGTCGCGGCTCAAGGCGATGACGCGCCGCCCGCCGCTAACGTGACCAGGGCCACGAACCCGTCGGGCAGGACCGCGGCGGCAACGGCACGCGGTCCGAGCGGGTCGTCGGCGCCCCCGGCGCACGCAGGGCCTCGGACCCGCTTGCCAGGCCAGGGCGCCGTCGCCGTCAGGCGCAGGCCTCGAGCGCGGCGCGCCCGGCGCGCAGGACGGGCCGTGGCCGAGCGCCAGGCGAGCGTCGGGGTCGGGCTCGACGGGCGGCGCGGCCGCGTTGCCCCGTCGGCAAGGGGTCCCGAGCGCCAGGAGGCGCTCGCGCGCGTGCGTGAGAGCGCACCCGCCCTCGCAGGCCGATCCGCCGGCGCGCCGGCCGTCCGCCGCGCCCAGCGGGCTGGCGGCGCCGGCCTCCGGGAGCGAGGCCGACCCGCCGGACCGCGACGGGCGGCGCCGCCGCGCCCTCGAGCGCGCGCGCCGCGGCGGGCGGCGGCGCGAGGGCCAGCGCCCGGCGGAAGTAGAGCAGGGCGTCCTCCACCTCGCGCCGCGCTCAGGCAGCGCTCGCCCAGCCAGCGCGCGCCGTGCGGCGCCGACCGCGGCGCGCCCGGGTGCGCGCTCGGGGCCTCGCGCGCCGCCGCCGTTTCGCTCGCGAAGCGCCCGGTCGCGTCGACCTCCTGGTCCACGCGGCCGCCGCCACTGCTGACGAGCGGTCCAGGCAGCGCCTCGAGCAACCGCCGACCGCCTCCTGCACGCGCCGAGGGCACCCAGCGCCGCCGGCGGGGTCGCACGGGCGCGCGCGCAGCGCCAGCAGGTCGAGCGCCCGCGCGCGCAGGGCCGGGGGGCCAGCTCGCCCGCGCGGGCCGCCTCGGCGAGCGCGCCCAGCTCGCGCTCGCCGCCGGCGGGGTCGACCTCGAGCAGGAGCGGCAGGGGGCCGTCGTCGCCGACCGGCCCGCGCACGCGCGGGAAGGGCCCCGCCGGCGCGGGCGCGGCCCGGCGCGGCGGCTCGTCCCAGGCGCGAGCGCCGTCGGGCGCGTCCTGCCCGCGCGCGGGCCCACCGGCGACGAGGACCGCGAGGACGCCGACGAGGGCGAGCGCCAGGAGCGTCGTCCGCGCGCGTCGGAGGTCCCATGGAGCGTCCGCCGCTGGCGCCACCGCGGCATTCTACCTGCGCCGCCACCGGGGCCGCCTTGACCTCGGCCGGCGTCCGAGGCTAGAGTCCGCGCCCTCCACCCCTACCTTCGAGGACCCCCATGAGCACGAGCACCCAGGACCTGGCCACGACCGAGACCGCCACCACGCCGCAGGTCGGCTCGATCGTCCACATCGAGTTCACCACGCCCGACCTCGCCAAGGCGAAGGCCTTCTACGGCGAGCTGTTCGGCTGGGAGTTCCAGCCCTTCCAGCCGACCGAGTGGTACTTCCAGACCCCCAAGGGCTGGGGCCCCTGCGGCTGCGTGATCCAGGGCCCGGCGGCGGGCGACGCCCGGACGATGCTCTACGTCAACGTCGACGACATCCCGGCGACCCTCGCCCGGGCGCTCGACCTCGGCGCGAAGACGATCAAGGACAAGACCGAGATCCCCGGCGGCCACGGCTGGTTCGCCCAGCTCCAGGCCCCCGACGGCAACGTGTGGGGCATCTACTGCCGGGCGTGAGCTCGCAGCCCTGACGTTCGCGATTCGGCCGGGTCTTCGGGCCCGGCCGGTTGCGTTTCGATCCAGCCGATCTGCGCCTGGGCGCCCGGGCCCGCCGATGATCCGGGTCGTGGCCCCTCGTCGCCCCACCTTGATCATGATGCTCCTCGCCGGTGCCGCGCTTGCCTGCGCCCCGTGCGGCGTCGGCTGGCGCTGGGCGCTCCTCCTGGCGGGCAACCCCCGGTTCTGGCGATGTGGGTGCGTGTCGGCCAAGGCGTGCTGCCATGGCGGGTGAGCACGCCAGCCGGCCGCTCCACGACGTGCGCCTCTCGCTGACGCGAGCGCTCCTGGAGCGGCGGCTCGAACGCGCCCCCTCCGGCGACTACGATCCCTCGCATGACTCCCGAGCTCGAGCGGGCCGCCGTCCAGCACGCCCTCGCGCAGGGCTGGCTGGCGCCGGCGCGCCTGCGCGAGGCGCTGCTCCTGCGCGAGCACCTGCGCGCGACCGGCCGCCCGGCGGAGCTCGTGCCCCTGCTCGCGGCGAGGTTCCTGCGCCCCGAGCACGCGCGCGACCTCGAGCGGCGCCTCCTGGGCGCGTCGACGCCGGTGGCCCTGGCGCCGCCGCCGCCCGTCACCGCGCCCGACCTCGAGCGCAGCGTCGACCTCGCCGCGCGGCCGGCCGACCAGGACCCCGCGCCGGTCCGGCAGTTCCTGTCGTCGCTCCCGGGCCTCGCGGCCATGGCCCGCGACGCCACCGTCTCGCTGGTCACGCCCGGGCGCGGGCCGGCGCCCGCGCCCGTGCTGCCGCAGGCGGTCCCGCGCACGCTCGGCCCCTACGAGGTGGTCCGCGAGCTGGCGCGCGGCGGCATGGGCGCCGTCTACGTCGCGCGCCACCCGCGGCTCGACCGCCAGGTGGCCCTCAAGATCCTCCTCGGCCTCGACCCGGCGCGCCTCAAGCGCTTCGAGATCGAGGCGCGCGCCACGGCGAAGCTCCGCCATCCGAACATCGTCCCCATCCACGAGGTCGGCGAGGAGGGCGCCACCCGCTACCTCGTCATGGACCTGATCGAGGGGGAGTCGCTCAAGGACCGGATCGAGCGCCTCGGGCCGCTCGACCCGGTCGAGGCGGCGCGCATGACCGAGAAGGTCGCCCGCGCGCTGGACTACGCGCACCGGCGCGGGGTGCTCCACCGCGACATGAAGCCGTCGAACGTCCTCGTCGACCTCGAGGGCGAGCCGCTGATCACCGACTTCGGCCTGGCCAAGGAGGTCGAGGGCGAGGAGCGGCTGACCGTCACGGGCCAGCTCATCGGCACCCCGGTCTACATGCCCCCCGAGCAGGCCACCGGCGCACGCGGGCGGATCGACGCGCGCAGCGACGTCTACTCGCTCGGCGCGACCTTCTACGAGATGCTCACCGGCGGGCCGCCGTTCCAGGGCGATCACCTGATGAACATCGTCGTCGCCGTCGTGCGCGACGCGCCGGCGCCGCCCTCGAAGGCGCGCCCCGGCCTCGACCCGGCCCTCGAGGCGATCTGCCTGCGCTGCCTGGCGAAGGACCCGGCCGCCCGCTACGAGAGCGCGGGCGCGCTGGCCGAGGCGCTCGGGGCCTGGCTGCGGGCGCGCAGGGCGCCGGCCGCCGATGCGCGCGCCGGCCCGCCGCCACGCCGGCGGTGGCCGCGGCGGCGCTCATTGGCGCTCGCGGCGCTGGCCCTCGCGGGCGTAATGGCGCGACCTGGCGCGGACCCGCGCCGCGCGCCCGCGACGAGGCGCGCGCCCTGGCGGCGCTGGCGAGCTGCGCCGAAGGGCGCTCACCCGGCAGGCGGACGCGCTCGCGGCGCTCGAGCGCGCTCGCCGACGACCAGCTCCAGCTCGTGGCCGCGCGTCGCCCTGGCGCGCGCGGCCTGCGCGGCGAGCGCCTCGACTGCGGGCCGAGCGCCTGCTCGCGCCCGTGGCCCTCGACCCGCGCGCCGGCGTCGCCGATCGGCCGCCTGGCCGGGCGCGGTCGGCCGACGGGGCCCTGCGCGCCTACGAGGCGGCTGACGCCGACGACCCCGGACCTCGCACGCCGCCTCGCGTGGGCGCCGGCGCGCGCGCGCGGGCCCTCGTACGCCGCCGGCGCCAGGCGGCGCAATTGGGACGCCCGCGCGGCGCCGCTCACGCCGCGCCGCTGGCGGCGATCGCCGCGCGCCTCCTCGCCGACGATCCGGCCGGCGTCAGGGCGCCTGTGGGAGGAGGCCCACCGGCAAGGTGGAGCGGCAGGCGACCCGGACCTGCGGCAGCGCGGGCAGGGCCGGAGGCGCCGGCGGTGACCCGCGCCCTGCGCGAGCCCGCCCGCCCGCAGGCCGAGCGCCTGCGCGCCGTCGTCGCCGCAGCTAGCCACCTGCGCGACGGGTCGCCTGGCCCTGCGAGCTGGCCGCGGGCGAGCACGACCTGCTGCGCGAGGCCGCGCGGGCGACCTCCACCGGCCCAGGGCGCGGCGCCCGGCGCCGGCGCGGACGCCCGCCGGAGCTTCGCCGCCTGGGCGCGGCGACGCTCGCGGGCGAGCTCCACACGAGGAGGGCGCGCTGGCGACCATCGCCCTGCTCGAGCAGGCGCCGTGGCTCGGCGCCGACGACCGCGGGCGCTCGAGCGGCTGGCGCGCCGGGCGCCGCTCGCCCGCGCGGCCCTGGCCCCTGGCCCTGCCCGTGGCGCCACGCGCGACGAGGCTGCCGCTGGACGCCGCCCGCGCGCTCCTGCGTCCTCGTGCGCGACGACGACGCGTGGCCCGGGGCGCGCGCGCCGCCTGGGGCGCTCGACGCGCTGGTCCCCGGCTGACGGCGCCGCCGCCCCGAGTCGACGAAGCGCGCCGTCCTGCTCGCGCGAACGCCTCGCGCCTGCCCAGGACCAGCCCCGCGCTGCTCCGCCCGGGGCACGGACCGGCGCTCGCCAGGGCGCTCGAGAGCGCCGGCCGACGCCCGCGCTGTGGACGGCGCGCGCGTGGGACGACGTCGAGCGCGGCGCGCCGGACGAGGCCCTGCGCGCAGGTCGAGCGCGCCCTGGCGCTCGGCCTGGCCCGACGCGCTGGGCTCCGCGCCCAGCTCGCGTGGACCCGCGGCGAGCGCCCGGGCGACGACGGGCTCGCCGCCGTGGGCGGGCCAGCGGCGGCCGCCGCCGCGCTGCGCCGCCTCCCGAGTTCACCCGGCGCTTCGGCGTGCCGGCCCTGCCCGCCCCGGCCGGGGCGCTCCGGGCCGTCGTCGCGCCGCGCGCCGGCGCCTCGACGCGCGGGCACCAGGACGCCCTGACCCTCGCCGACCCCGACCAGGCGCGCGTCACCGCGCAGGGCCTGGAGACGAAGGCCTCGATGTTCGTGCGCACCCGCTTCGCCTTCCGCGCCTGGCACGGCCTGCGCGTCGAGAGCGCCGGGTTCGAGCCCGTGAAGCACATGATCTACCTGGGCGCGTCGCACGACGGCGGGGTGGGCGACGGGCTGCTCCTGCACACCTTCCCCCCCAACGGGGACGTGTTCATCACGATCGACCGCGTGTTCCTCGGCGAGTGGCGCCACGGCGACCGCCCCGGCCGCGAGGGGCTCGAGGGGGCCTGGGCGCGGCCGTTCGCCGGCGTATGGTCCGACGGGCGCCTCCTGGGACGCGTCCACGTGCCGGCACGCGAGCGCGTGGGCGCGGGCGCGGGCTACCTCGACCTGGGCTGGGGCGGCGGCCGCCTGCGCGCCCTCGTCTACGAGGGGGTGTGGGAGCCGCTCGACGACGCCCCCGCGCCGCTCGACCCCGCGCGCGTCGCCGCCCTGGAGGCGGCGCTCACCCCGCTCGACCCCCGCACCCGCCTGGTGAGCGAGAACCGCCAGGCGCAGGGGCCCGTCGACCTCGCCGGCCTGCGCGGGCAGGAGCTCATGCTCTTCGCCCGCGGCCGCTGGCTCATGACCGACCGCTTCGCCGAGTGCGTCTTCGTCCCCGAGGTCACGGGCGACTTCGAGGCGCGCGTGCGGGTGGTCTTCCCCGCCCTGCCCGGCTGCCAGGCGGGGCTGGCCCTGCGCCCCTCGCGCGACCAGGGCGACGCCCTGTGGTTCGGCGCCGGGGGCGACGCCAGGAACCACGTGGTGCAGGTCTCCTCCCAGCGCGACATGACCTGGGAGAAGCCCCTGCGGCGCCGGCCGTGGACGCCGGAGCGGCCCGTCCTGCTCGTGCTCCAGCGGGTCGGGGACTGGCTGACCCTGCGCTTCGGGCCCGACGCGACGCGCCTCGAGGACCTGGGCGGGCCGCTGTACTTCCCCTTCGACGGGCCGGTCGACGTCGGGCTCTCGGCGCGCAACTACGAGCAGCGGGAGCCGTTCGCCGGCGCCCGCTTCGACGGCTTCGACCTGCGCGTCGGCCGTTGAGCCGCCGGTCCGGCGACGCGACGCGTCGCCGGACCGCGCACGCATCAGTCCTCCTGGAGGAAGAGGCGGATCGGCGGCACCCCGTCATCGGCGCGGCCGCGGCGGCCGACGGCGGGGATCAGGAGCACCTCGTCCGTCGCGCTCGCCGCGACCTCGTCCCCGACGAGCCCGTTGGGGACGACGAGCGACGGGTGGTCGAACGGCGCCCGCTCGTCGCGGACCCGCTCGTCGGTGAGCGCGCGCATGAAGGCCGCCACCGCGCCGATCCGCTGCGGCTTGCCGCGGATCTTGCCGATCCCGTCCACGTCCGGATCCAGGTCGGCGATGTTCGCCGCGTGGAAGTCGCCGCCGCGCGCGTAGAACTCGACCGTCTGCTCGAGGGTGAGCATGCCCCCGTTGTGCATGTACGGCGCCGTCAGCTCCACGTTGAGCAGCGTCGGCGTCTTGAAGGCGCCGCGCACGGCCGTCCGCTCGCCGCGCCCGACCGGGCGCCCGCGCTGGACGTCGAAGCGCCGCGGGTCGACGTCGAGGGCGCCGTCGACGACCCGCCCGTCCGCGAGCTGCTGGGAGAACGACAGCGGGTTCCCCAGCGGATCACGGCCACCGACCCCCAGGTCCTCCCGGGTTGGCCGCACGCCGATGTTGTAGAAGCCCGCGTCGTAGAGGGCGATGCCGCGCTCCATCTTCATCCGCTCGACGAGCTGCTCCCGCTCGTCTCCGACGCCGCCCAGCAGCACCGGGATCGAGGCGCCGCTGAACGTCGGACCCGAGTGGCAGTTGATGCACTTGCCCTGGTTGAGGAACACCTCGAGGCCGAACTTCTCCACCTCCGTCAGCGCGGCGTCGTCGCCCAGGGCGAAGGCCTCGAAGCGGCTCTGGTCCGAGACGAGGGTGGACTGGTAGAGCATGACCGCGAGGCCGAAGAAGAGCGAGAAGTTGGCCTCGATCTGCCGGAAGAGCGCGTCCCCGACCTGCACCTCGTCCGTCGAGGCCCACCACCGGGGCTGGAACGCCTGCTGGACGAGCGCCTCGTACGTGACCCACAGCCCGGCGCCGTCGGCGCGCCGGAGCTCCGCCAGCACGCTGTCCTCCTCGTGCACCGTCTGCAGCGAGAGCGGGTAGTGCCGCAGCAGCAGCCGGCCGAGGTGCGGGAAGGTCTTGCCGGCCGCGCTCATCTCGAGCGCGTTCGTCGGCGGCCCGACGGCCTGCGACGCGAGGCTCGCGAAGGGGAGCTCGACCTGTACTCGCTGGAGCGCCCCCGTCTCGCTCGCCTCCCACACGCCCTGGTCCGGCCGGCCGGCGTTCGTCCGCCGCCCGAACGGGTCCACGCCGTTGAAGATGAAGTTGGCGCGGCCATCCCAGAAGTTGCGGTGGTTGAAGACGGCGTTGATCACGGTCGGGGTGTTGCGAGGCTCGACCTGCCGCGTCTTGACGCCGCCGACCTTGAACACCTGGTCCGGGTCAGCCCCGTCCTCGATCGTGTGGTACCGCTCGGCGACCGGGTCGTACTCGAGGCCCAGGAACCGGGCGAGCGCGACGCCCTGGGACGAGGCCACGTCGTTCGTGTCGAAGGCCGTGTTGTTGCGGCGCTCGTCGTTCTTGAGGGGGTCGACCTTGCGGTGGAAGGGGAAGTCCTCGCGGCGCAGGGTGTAGTTCGGCCCCCCGTTGCCGCCGCTCGCCGTGCGCTGGAACGTCACGTCGTCGGCGAGGAGGCCCGGGCTGAGCTGGTTCTTCACGCGCGGGTCGGCGCCGGCCTGGAAGTGACAGCTCGCGCAGGCCTGCCCCTGGCTCCCCACCCGCTGGTCCCAGAAGAGCGCCTTGCCGAGGATCACGGCCGTCCCCCGGTCACGGACGAAGTCGGACAGGTTCGGCGGCTCGGGCACCGGCACGCTCGAGAGCGGCCTGGGGGCATCCCGTCGAAGCTCGTGGTCGGACTTCGAGCGCCGGAGGTCGTCCGGCTCGCGCGCTTCATTGGCCAGGGCCGCCGCGCCGGTCAGGCACGCGGCGGCGCCGAGGAGGAAGGTCGCGCTCCGACCGCGGCGCGGTCGAGTCGCGAGGGCGAGGATCATGCACACTCCTTGAGCACGTTCGAATGGCCGGGCCCCTGGTGCAGGGAGCCTGGTCGGCGCCTGCTCCGGTCCGCGGCGAAGTCCCCCTCGCGCCCCAGGCACGTGGCAGGCCGATCCGAGCGCGCGGTCCGCGGAGACACGCGGCGTGGTGGCCAGGCGCCTCGCGAAGGCGACGGGCCACGCAGCAGCCCGTTCGGGCGGTCGCGCCTTCGCGCGAGGCGCGGATTCGTGCGAGGTCGGCAGGTCGCGCTCGCCGCGTGGCTCACCGGGACTCGCGCTGCGCGGGGGCAGGGACACCGCTCGTGCAGGTCCCTCGACGGCGGGTCTCCTACAGGGGACCGCCGGTTCGTTCCCCTGCGCGGGAGTCCACGCCGCGCCCCTCCGGCGCGCTGGGCATCGCTCCGGCTCGTGCTTTGTTGAGCTCGCGCCCGGGGTCTCATGAGGAGGTGCGGTGCGACTCGCGACGGTGTCGAGCTTCATGGGCCTCGGCGCGCTCTCGTTGGCGGCGGTCGCCGGCCTGCTGGTCCTCGCGGCCGCCGACGAGCGCGGCGCCCCCGCGCCGCCGCGCCCGGCCGCCAGCCGGCCTGCACTCCCGGCGGCCCTGCGCGCCGGAGACCGACCCGAGGCGTCCCGCTCCACCAGCGCTGCGTGCTCGATCGGGGACGCCCGCGCGGCGGCGGTCGCGAGCACCACGCTGGCGGCGCTCCCGCCGGGCCTCGAGGCGGCGGAGGTGGACGCCATGGAGGCGAGGTCGCGCGCGCAGCTCGCGCGGCAGCTCGTCGTGTGGCTCGGCGCCGAGGACCACCCGGTCGCCGCGCTCATCGAGGCCGACCAGCTCGCCGCGCTCGCCCGCTGGCTCCCTGACGACGCGGTCGACGCGCTCCACAGGATGGCGCGCGACGACCCGAACGACGCGCGGCGGCGCGCGGCGTTCATCGTGCTGGGGCGACTGCCCGAGCCGCCGGCGTCGCACCCCGACCGCTTGCTCGCCGCCTTCGAGCGCCGCCCGAGCGAGGCCGCGCGCGCGGGCCTGGTCGAGGCGCTCCTGACGCTCGGGCGGGCAGGGCTGCCCGTCGACGCCGCGCTCGCGCGCGCGCTCGACGACGCCCACGGGCCGCCCTCGGCGGCCCTCCTGGCCCTGGTCTCGGCCGACGACCCGCGGGCCGTCCGCGTCGTCACCCCGGCCGAGGGGCCGCGATGACCCCCGGCCCGTCCGCCCCCCCGCCTCGGGACCAGGCGCCGCCGCCCCGGCGGGCGCCGCGTCCTCCGGCGCCCGCCTGCTGGACGACGCGGGTGGCGATGGTGGGCAGCTCCTTCCGGAAGCTGGGCCTGGGCCGCCTCGCAGAGCTCGTGCTCCCGAGCGACGATCACGCCGCGCTCCTCGCGCTGCGCGAGGCGCTCGGGGCCGAGGAGCTGGTCTATCTCGCCACCTGCAACCGCGTCGAGTGCCACGCGC
Source organism: Planctomycetota bacterium (assembly GCA_019636275.1). Taxonomy (GTDB): domain Bacteria; phylum Planctomycetota; class J058; order J058; family J058; genus JAMLIC01. Next base: position 16,629 of record JAHBXY010000144.1, read on the forward strand.
TCCTGCGCGCTCCCGCGGCGCCCGACGCGCTCGCCGCGCGGGCAGCCGCGTTCTTCCGGGGCCGCGGCGCCTCCGCCGACGCGGCGGCGTTCGTCGCGGTCGCTGGCCTCGACGCCGTGGAGCGGCTCTTCGCGGTCACGAGCTCGCTCGACAGCCTCGTCCTGGGGGAGACGGGGGTGGCCCGTCAGGTGCGCCTCGCCGCCGACCGCGCGGCGACGAGCGGCCTGAGCGGCCCGACGCTCGGGCGGGTGTTCGACCGCGCCGCGGTGTGCGCCCGGCGCGTCCACGCGCGCTCGGGGCTCGCTCGCGCATCGCGGTCGGTCGCCGCCATGGCCCTGGAGAAGGTGCGGGCTCGCTTCGGCCCCGAAGGGCCCGGCGTGACCGTCCTCGTCGGGGCCGGCGAGACGATCCGGGAGGTCGCGCGCGCGCTCGCCGGGCTCCCGGGCGAGCGCCTGGTGGTCAACCGGTCGATCGGGGCGGCCGAGGCGCTCGCCCGCGAGGTGGGCGGGCGCGCGCTGTCCCTCGAGCGGTTCCTCCTCGAGCCGCCCGCCTGGATCGACCTCCTGGTGAGCGCCACGGCGGCCACGGAGGTGGTGATCCCGGCCTGGGCGCTCGGCCCGGCCCTCGCGGCCCGGGCGCGCGCGCTCTCCAGGCGGCCGCTCGTGGTCTGCGACCTGGCCCTGCCCCGGGACGTCGACCCCGCGATCGACGACGTCCCCGGGGTGCAGGTCCTGTCGCTCGAGCGCCTCGAGGCCATGCAGCGCGCGAAGGCCGACGTGAGCGAGGAGGTCCTGACCGTCGCGCGCCGGCTGGTCCGGCAGGAGGCGCTCGGCCTGCTCCGCGAGGAGCGCTTCCGACGGGTCGCAGCCGAGAGCGCGGCCGCCCTGGTCGCCGACCGCCTCGCCCACCTCGAGGTCGAGGACCGCGAGCTGGTCGTCCGGTTCGCGGGGCGCCTGGCGGAGCGGCTGGCGAGCCACGCCAGGGACTCATCCTGCTGGTAAGGGCTTACCTGCCGGCCTTCCTGGTGGCGGTCGGCCCCGATTGGTACCCTACGGCATGGTCTTCTCCATCGGTCCTTCGGTCGAGCGCGTCGTCGGGACCATGCTCGACGTCCTCGGCGGCGCCCGCTTCCAGCTCGAGCTGGAGGTCGAGAACCGCAAGGTCGAGCGGCTGTACACGATCGCCAAGCGCGACCAGTGGAACCTCGACGACCGGCGGGCCCACTTCTTCCCGCCGCGCGAGCCCGGCATGGACGTCAACGCCTGGCTGAACGTCACCGACGAGCAGCGCAAGGCCGCCGCGCGCTGCTTCAGCTCGGTCTACTACGGCGAGCAGGGCGCGAAGGTGATCTCGGCGCAGCTCACGGCCATGGCCACCACGAACGAGGCCTCCAAGTTCCTCGCCACGCAGGTCATGGACGAGGCCCGCCACGTCGAGGTCTTCGAGGGGATCCTGCGGTTCATCGACCAGGTCCACGGCATGAACCCGTTCCTCAACGCGCTCCTCACCGACATCGCGCGCACGCGGCACCGCGAGGAGAAGCTCATCGGCATGAACCTCCTCGTCGAGGGCCTCGCGCTGGCGGCGTTCAAGGCCACGCTCAAGGGGCTGCGCGAGCTGGGGATCTCCGAGCAGGGCTACCGGGCGGTGGGCGAGCCGATCGAGGGGATCATGCGCGACGAGTCGCGCCACGTCGGCTTCGGCGTGGTCGCGCTGCCCGACCTGCTGCGCGGCGCGTCGCGCCGGCGCAAGATGGAGATCCGCCTGCGGCAGCTCGCCTGGCTGGGCCTCCTCTACGGATCGATCAAGTACCACCAGCGCGACCAGGAGACCATGGGCGTCGACCACGTGGCGCTGCTCATCGACCTGCTCGCCGACCACGAGCGGCGGGTGGGCGAGTGCGAGGCGACGGTGCTCGTGTCGACGGAGCGCATGCAGGCGCTCATCCCGAGCGTCGACCGGGTCGTCGACGCGGTCATCCGGCGCGAGCGCCGGGCGGCCTAGCCGGCGAAATCACTGCGCCGCGGCGGGCCCGCGGACGAGCATCGCCAGCCCGATCGCCACGAACAGCGCCGCGCCGGCGTAGTGCAGCGCGCGCGGGTCGATCGCCTCGCGCAGGAGCCGGCCCAGGCCCACGGCGAGGGCCGCGGCCAGGCTCAGGGCCAGGACGCTGCCCAGGAGCACGGCCAGCGGGTGGCGCGTGCCGGCGGCGAGGCCCAGCGCTGCGAGCTGCGTCTTGTCGCCCAGCTCCGCCACGAAGACGGCCGCGAACGCGGCCGCGAACGTCGCCCAGGACTCCTGCACCGGGACCTCCTCGGAGGAGAGGCTCGCCCGAGCGCCGCCGATCGACAACCCACCCGGGGCGCCCCCGGGAGCGTGCCGCAGGCGGGTCCGCAGAGTGGCCGCTGCCCCCCCGGGCAGCGAGCGGCCCCACGGCGTGGCGCCGGCGGGGACGCGCAGCCCTTGTCGTCGACACGCCCGAGCCCCGGGTGAGACGGAGCCACCAGCGAGGCGAGGCCGCGGAGGCCGAGGCGAGGCGGCGCGCGCGCGGCCGTTATCGATCGCCGGATCCTACCGGCCGCGCGCGCGCCGCCTCGCCCGGCATCCGCGGCCGCAGCCGTCGATCACACGACGCGGCGAGCTGCGTCGTGTCGCCCAGCTCCGCCACGAAGACGGCCGCGAACGCGGCCGCGAACGTCGCCCAGGACTCCTGCACCGGGACCTCCTCGGAGGAGAGGCTCGCCCGAGCGCCGCCGATCGACAACCCACCCGGGGTGCCCCCGCGGGCGCGGCGCAGGCGGGTCCGCTAGACTGACGAAGCCGCCGAGGGCGGCGCCGGGGCGCGACGATGGACTTCCGCATCGGGGCCAAGCTGGGGCGCGGGCCGCTCGGCGCGAGCTACGCCGCACAGCTCGCTGCGTCCGGCACGCCGGTCGTCCTCAAGGTCATCACCAGCCGCTTCGGCGAGCACCCGGCGCTCCTGCAGCAGGTGCTGGGGGACCTGGGCGCCTGGTCGTCGTTCCGCCACATCAACGCCGCGGCGCCGGTGTCGCTCTCCACGTACGAGGGGCGCGACGTGGCCCTGTTCGAGCTGGCGCCGGGCAAGCCGCTCGACCGCTGGCTCAAGGAGCGGGGGCCGTTCGACGCGCGCGCGGCGGTGCGCGTCGTGCGCGACGTCGCGCTGGCGCTCGCGGCCGCGCACGCGCAGGGCCTGGCCTGCGGCGACGTGCGGGCGGCGAAGGTCTACTTCGACGGCCAGCGGGCGGTCCTGGCCGACCTCGGTCAGGCGCGCGGGTCGTGCCTGGCGGCGGGCCTGGGGGCCGTCGGCATGCACTTCGGCCACCCCGACGCGCTGGCGCCGGAGGTGTTCCCCGCGCGGCTCGAGGCGCCCACCCCCGCGTGCGATGTCTACGCGCTCGGCGTGCTCCTCTACGAGCTGCTCGTGGGCGCGCCGCCCTACCGCGGCGAGCCGAAGGCGGCGCTCCGGCAGCACATCGAGGCGCCGCTGCCCCCGGTGCCCGTCGTCCAGGCCAGCCCGGCGCTGGCGCGCTTCCTGGTCCGGCTCGTGGCCAAGGCGCCCGAGGAGCGCTTCGCCGACGGGGCGGCCGTGCTGGAGGGGCTGCACGCGCTGGTCGGCGGGGCGGGGCAAGCGCCGGGCGCGCCGCCGGCCTCGCCGCAGCCCCCCTCGGCGCGGCCCGGAACGCCTGCCGCCGGCACGCCCGCCGCGGCGCGGCCCGCCACCCCCGCCGCCGGCACGCCGCTCGCCGGCGCGCCCGTGCTCACGTCGACCATCTGGCGCAACGTGGCGCAGCAGCTCGAGGTCGCCGCGCCGCCGCCGACCTGGACGGCCGAGCGGATCGACCGCGCCGCGCCGGTCGGCCCGGACCTGCCGAGCGCCGAGCGCACGACCACGATGCGCCTCCCCAAGCAGCTCATGCCGTCCATGACGGCCGACGACTCCGGGGCCGGCTCGGCCTTCGGCTCGGGGACCGGCTCCGGCGCCGGCTCCGGCTCCGGCGCCGCCAAGGCGGGCGAGGGCGAGGACGACCGCAAGCCGTCGGCGATCAAGCTCGGGCGGAAGCTCGGGCAGGGGCCCGTCGGCAGCAGCTATCAGGGCGAGCTCAAGGACCATCCACAGCCCGTCGCCGTGAAGGTGATCTCGCAGCGCTTCACCAAGTACCCCGAGCTGTTGAAGCGCATCCTCGACGCCATGCACCGCGCCGAGGGGATGATCGACCCGCGCGTCGTCGGCGTCCTGCGCGTGCTGCACGTCGCCGGGCGCGACGCGGCGGTCTCGGAGCTGGCGGCCGGGCGCACGCTGCGCGAGGTCCTGCGGGCGAAGGGGCGACTGCCATCGCGCGAGGCGCTCGAGCTGCTCAAGGACCTGGCGCTCGCCCTGCAGCAGGGCCGCGGCCGCGAGCTGTCGCACGGCGACCTGCGGCCCGAGAAGGTCTTCGTGGCGGAGGGCCAGCCGGCGCGGCTGGCCGACTTCGGCTTCGCCGAGGCGTCGGGCCTCGGAGCCAACTTCGGGCAGTACGGCGTGCCCTGGGGGCACCCCGACTACCTCGCGCCCGAGGTCGTGCAGGAGCCGACGCGGTCGCCGGACTTCCAGACGGACTGCTACGCCCTGGGGATCGTCGCCTACGAGGTCCTCACGGGCCGGCCGCCCTTCGTCGGCGCGACGCCGCGCGAGGTGCTGAAGGCCCACCTGCAGGCGCCGCTGCCGCCGCCGCCGAAGGAGGCCGGCGTGGCGGCGCCGCTGGGCGAGCTCCTCCTGCGGCTCACGGCCAAGGACCCGCGCCGCCGGCCGGAGGCGCCGCTCGAGCTCCTGGCGGCGATCGAGCGCTGCAAGAAGCAGGTCGACCTCGCCGGCCAGGCGCTGACCAGCCCGCCGGTCGAGGAGTTCGACCCGACCTCCTCCGGCGAGAAGGGCGAGGGCTGGATGCCGGTGCAGGTCGACCGGCCGAAGACCCGGGCCGCGAAGAAGCCGGTCAAGACGACGAAGGCCCTGCAGGTCCCGCCGGTCGCGCCGGAGCTGGGGCAGGACCTCTTCCAGAGCGAGGAGCTGCCGCCGCCCAGGTGATCGCCGGGCGCCGCGCCGACCGCCGGACCTGCGGCCCCAGGTATCCTGCCGGCCATGCGACGCGACCCGCCCCGCCTGGCCACCGACGACATCGAGCGCTACACCCGCACCTACGTGTCCCTCCTCCGCTCGTCGGGCGAGGTGCTCGTGCGCGGCGTCGAGGAAGCGCACATCTACAGCGAGTCGGCGCTCCACGAGGGCGCCCGCGACCCGCGCCCCGACGTGGCGGCGTTCGCCTACAGCGCCGGCCGCCTGCCCGCGTGCATGATCCACGCCCGGCTGGTCGTCATGGGCCAGTCCCACGAGAGCTTCGAGCAGGCGGGGCTGCCGGTGCGCGAGTGGCCCGCCGTGCGCGCGCGCGGCCGGCGGCGGCCCATGCGCTCGAGCGGCGACGGGACGGTCGCCATGTTCGTCGCCAGCGTGAGCGACATCGACGACCTGGTGCCGATCCTCGCCGCGTGGCAGATCGAGTGGAACAAGATGCACCACCGGCTGGCGCCGAGCGACCTGGGGCGGCGCCTGGCGGCGAGCGCCGGCGGGCCGGTCGACGTCGACCGCCTGGAGCTGGCGCGCGTCCTCGACATCGACGCCCACGGGGTCGAGATGCTCGAGGCCGCCCTCGCCGGCACGTGGGACGACGGCCTGCGCGAGCTGGCGCGTCGCCCGTCGGACCTGGCCATGCGCCTGCTCAGCGGCTCGTTCTCGCAGTACCAGCGGGCGGCGCAGCGCTGGTGGAGCGACGTCGAGCCGCTCTACGTGCGCGAGCGGGCGCCCAAGCGGCGGCCGGTCTACTTCGTGTCGTCGAACACCCACTCGCTCGTGAACCTGCTCGGCGGCTACGCGCGCACGCACCGGGCGGGGATCCTGACCTTCGCCCGCGAGCGCGACCCGGAGGGGCTGGCCGCGCCGCTCGAGGAGGCGCTGCGGCTGGGCGACGAGGCCGCCGTCTCGAACCTCACCTACTACCTGCTGCGCGCCTACCTGCGCGAGGGCGGGACGAGCATCGACCGGCGCGTCGAGGAGGTCCAGCGCTGGGAGGAGGAGGGGGGGATCCGCACCCACGACCGGCCGGGCCAGGTCGACGTGGGGATCCAGCTCTTCGAGCTGGCGCGCCTGATCCCCGAGCGCCTCGACCCGCGCGTCGTGATCCCCGGGCTCGAGCGGCTGCGCGAGAGCGACGCCGTGATCATCAACATCGACTACCCGCTGGGCATGGCGGCCTACCACCACCTGTCGCGGCTGGCGCAGGGCGCGGGCGAGCTGCGCGGGGTCTACGTCATGGGCAAGGCGGCGACGCTCAACGGCCGCGTCGGCGACGTGTCGATCTCGGCCACCGTCCACGACGAGCACTCGCGCAACACCTACCTGTTCAAGAACGCGCTCTCCGCCGCCGACGTGCAGCCCTACATGCGCGAGGGGATCGTCCTCGACAACCAGCGGGCCGTGACCGTGCGCGGCGCCTTCCTGCAGAACCGCGCCTACATGGGCGCCTTCTACCGCGAGGGCTACACCGTGCTCGAGATGGAGGCGGGGCCCTACCTCTCGGCCGTGCGCGAGCTCGTCTCGCCCACGCGGCACCCCGAGAACGAGATCGTCAACCTGTGCACCGAGGCGCCCTTCGACGTGGGCTTCCTGCACTACGCCTCGGACACCCCGTACTCGCGCCGCCAGAGCCTGCTGAGCAAGAGCCTCTCGTTCTTCGGCGTCGACAGCACCTACGCCTGCGCGATCGCGATCACCCGGCGGATCCTCGCCCAGGAGCTCAAGGTGTGATCGACGGCTGCGGCCGCCGATGCCGGGCGAGGGGGGGCGCGCGCGGGTCGTAGGATCCGGCGATCGATACGACCCGCGCGCGCTCCCCCCTCGCCTCGGCCTCGGCGCCCTCGCCTCGCTTGTGGTTCCATTCCACCCGTGGCTCGTC
>JAHBXY010000145.1 GCA_019636275.1 Planctomycetota bacterium
GGCGGCGAGCCGGCGCAGGCGCGCGATCTGGCGCGCCTCGCGCGCCGGGTCGGCCGCGGCCCAGGCGGCCACGGCGGCGGCGACGGCCAGCGGGTCCTTCGGGTAGAGGAGCGCGTCGCAGCCGGCCTCGAGGGCCAGGCAGGCGCTCTCGCCCTCGCCCGCGCGGTCGACGAGGACGCCGTCCATGATCAGGGCGTCGGTGACGACGAGGCCCTCGAAGCCCAGCTCCTCGCGCAGGAGGCCCTGCACGAGGGTCGGGTCGAGCGTGGCCGGGCGGCCGGTCGACGACAGCGTCGGGTAGACGACGTGCGCGCTCATGACGCTGGCCACGCCGGCCGCGACGGCGCGGCGGAACGGCGCCAGGTCGCGCGCGCGCAGGGCGTCGGCCGGGCGCTGCACGACGGGCAGCGCCGCGTGCGAGTCGTCGGTCGTCGCCCCGTGCCCCGGGAAGTGCTTGGCGCAGGCGAGCCCGCCGGCGGCCTGGACGCCCTCGATCACGGCCGCGCCGAGCGCCGCGACGCGCGCCGGGTCGGGGCCGAGCGAGCGCGTGCCGACGATCGGGTTCCGCGGCTCGTCGGCGAGGTCGAGCACCGGCCCGAGCAGCCAGTCGACGCCGACGGCGAGCGCCTCGCGGGCCACCGCCTCGCCGGCGCGCCGCGCCAGGTCCTCGTCGTCGGCGGCGCCCAGGGCCAGGAGCGGCGGCAGGTGCGCGCCCCCGCGCACCTGCTGCCCTAGGCCGCGCTCGAGGTCGGCGGCGACGAGCAGGCCCCGCGGCGCCGCGGCGCGCAGGGCGGCCAGGTCGGCGGCGAGCGTGTCGATGTCGCCGCCGAAGAGGATGAACCCGCCCACGCCGCGCCGGGCCAGGTCGCGCGCCGCCTCGAGGGCGGCCGCCGGCGCGGGGCGGCCGTCGCCCCCGCGCAGGTCGAGCACGGGGATGACGACCTGGAGCGCGAGGGGCTCGAGCGCGGCGCTCACGTGCGGGTCAGCGCGCCCGCCGCCCGCCAGCGCGCTGCGCGCCGGGCGGCGGGAGGAGGCGGCCGACGAGGTCGTCGAGGCGCGTCTCCCGGTAGATCGGGTAGTGGCTGTAGCGCTCGAGCGCGCGGCGCGAGCGCGGCAGGTAGATCGAGAACCCGCACCAGCTCGAGGCCACGCGCTCGCGCGCCGGCGAGACGCGGTGCCCGCAGAGGAGCTCGTCCCGCACCCAGGCGGCGAACGCGTCGAGCGGGGCGCGGTCGACCTCGTTCTGCGTGTAGAGCGCCTCGAGCAGGGCCAGGCCGTCGATGAACAGCTCGTCGGGCGGCTGGTCGAAGCAGCTGCGGAGCCCCGTCGGCGCGGCGAGCTGCTCCTTCTTCAGCAGCGGCGCGAGCACCGGCTCGAGCCGGGCCGGCAGCTCCTCGAGCGCCGCCCCGCGCATGGCCGTGTAGGTCGTGAACATGTTGGCGGGCTCGAACTCGCGGATCTTCGCCGCCAGCTCCTCGCCGGTGCCCTCGGGGTGCTGCCCGGCCCAGCGCAGGGCCTTCTCGTAGTAATAGTTCGGCGCGCCGACGACGGTCTGCGAGGCCATGATCACGCGGCCGCCGTCGCGGAACGCGTGGTAGTTCTCGAGCGCGCCCTTGCCGCACTGCTGCAGGAACAGGAGCTCGACCTCGCCGCCGTCCTTCTTCACGGCCTCGCGCCAGGCGGCGACCACCCGGCTGGTCTCGTGGACCTCGAGCCAGTTCTGGCCGCCCTCGCGGCCCGGGTTCTCGTCGAGCGACATCTCGCCCAGCTTGCCGCCGTGGTTGAGGAAGATCAGCGCCAGGCGCCGCCCCGGGAAGGTCAGGCGCACCCACTCGAGGTAGTCGCGGAGGGTCTCCTCCTCGGCGCTCCCCTCGCCGGGCACGGCCTCGACCTTCTCGCCCTCGTGCGTGATCGTGTAGCGGCGCATGCCCTCGTTGTCGGTGAAGTCGGCCTGGCAGGTGACGACCAGGCGGGGCGACTTCACGCCCTTGCCCAGCATGTCGAGGATCGGCCGGCCGCAGGGCTCGAGGTTGTTGTCGTAGGCCATGTAGTAGACGAGGACCCAGTCCCAGGGCTTCGTCGCGGTCTGCTCGGCGCGCGCGCCGCCGCCGAGCAGCAGGGCCGCCACGAGGGCGAGGGGGGCGAGGGTGCGTCGTGACATGGCCGCTCCTTCCGTCCGGCTCCGTCCAGGCCGGGCGTGGGATGCTACGGGCCCGCCGGCGCCGGCCCGCGTACACGTCGTGTCAAACCGGCCCTGGCGGTCGGTTGGAACACGTGGCGCCGCCTGGACCTGCGCCTGCGGCGCCGCCCGCGGGACCCGCGCCGCGCCGGCCGTTATGCTGGGGGCATGACCGGGCAGGACGCCGTCGACCCGATCGAGGTCGTGCAGGAGCTCCGGAGCCTCCTCTCCCGGCACCGCGCCGCCGACGGGGCGGAGGAGCGCTCGCTCAGGCGCACCCACCAGCTCCTCAAGACCACCGGGTCGCCCTTCTGGCGCGGCCAGTACAGCCCGGGGCACCTGACCGCCAGCGCGATCGTCGTCGACGCGGCCCGCACGCGGACCCTGCTCGTCCACCACGCGAAGCTCGACCGCTGGCTGCAGCCGGGCGGCCACTTCGAGCCGGGCGAGTGGCAGCCGGTCGACGTCGCCGCCCGCGAGGTGCGCGAGGAGACGGGCCTCGCGACGACGTGGCCGGGCGCGCTCCCGCGCCTGCTCGACGTCGACGTCCACCCGATCCCGGCCCGCGGCCAGGAGCCGGCCCACTACCACTACGACCTGCGCTACCTGCTCGTCGCCGCCGACGACGCCGAGGCGGCCCCGGGCGACGGCGCCCTCGCCGTGCGCTGGGTGCGGGCGAGCGAGGTCGACGGGCTCGACCTCGACCCCGGCCTCAAGCGCGCCCTGCGCAAGGTGTGGCGCGCGTCCGGCGTCGGCTCGGCGACCGGCGAGTAGCTACTTCTTCAGCACGCGCGAGAAGCCCTGCAGGTCGCGCTCGAACGCGTCGCGCGCGCGCGCGAACAGCGCCCACAGCTCGTCGCGCGCCTGCTCGCCGGGGAGCAGCTTCTGGTTGGCGATGCGGAAGCCGAGGCGGATCAGGAGGCTGTTCAGCACCTCCACCTGCCCCGCGAGCGCCAGCGTCGCCGGGCCGTCCGCCTCGCGCTGGCGCGCCCTCAGGGCGAAGGTCGCCCCGCGGCCGTCGTCGCCCTTGCAGATCGCCGTGAAGAACTCGGTCGTCAGCTCGGCGAGGTTGCTCGGCAGCACGATGTCGATCGCCCACGAGGGCAGGAAGCCGAAGGCGTTGCCGCTCACGGCCACCTGCGGGACGCGCGTGAGCCGCCCCGTGAGGTCGGCCCCGTCGGGGCGGCGCGCGTAGACGCCGTCGACCTCGAGCCCGCGCACCTCGGTGAGGATCCCGTTCATGTTGAAGCGCAGGTCGGCCACGCCGCGCACCTCGACCGCCTCGCCCTCGGCCGGCGCGGGGTCGTCGAGCACCACCTGCCCGTCGTGGCCGACGGGGACGAGGCGGCCGTCGGCCACGAAGCCCTCGAGCGTGAGGGACAGGCTGGCCGTGTCGAGCGACATGCGCGCGAGCTGGCGGTTCTGCGCGTCGACCCAGCGCACGCGCGCGTCGAGGAGCGGGCCCATGCGGGCCAGGAAGGCGGCGAGCTCCGGGTAGCGGGCCTTCATCAGGTCCGGGCGCAGCCGGCCCGAGAGGCGGAGCTGCTGGTAGGCCCCCGTCCCGCGCAGGTCGAGGACGAGCACGTCGTCGACGCGGGCCACCTCGATCAGCACCTCGGCGAGCTGGGGGAACGACTCCCAGAGCACGGCCACGACCTCGACGTCCTCGGGGCGCAGCCCCGGGTGGGTCTCGACCACGCGCAGGCGCGTGGCCGTGTCGGGCCGCGCGGCCGCGTCGCGCGCGCCGACGCGCGGGTCGCCGCTGGCGAGGAGGCGCGCCGCCTCGGCGAGCCCCTCGGTGATCTGCTCCCAGCCGGCCGGCCCGACGCCCACCCCGACCTCGAGCTGGGTGACGTAGTTCTTGCCGCGCTGGCGCGTGCCGACCAGCGCCAGGAGGTCCCCCGCGCGCGCGCCGAGCGGCCCGGCCGGGTCGAGCCCGTGCGCGGCCGTGACCGCGGCCGGCGCCAGGCGCACCGCGTAGCTCGCCCCCTCGCGCTGCCCGACGAGGCGCACCCGGCGCCACTCGCCCTCGCGCAGCGGCAGGAGCCCGTGCAGTCCCTCGAGGTCCATGTCGCCGAGCGACGCGCGGACCTGCGTCACGAAGCGCCGCGCGCCGTCGTCGAGGCGCAGCCCGTGGAGCACGCAGCGCAGGGTGTCGAGCCCCCGCCCCAGGCGCTCGACCGCCAGGTCGGCGTCGCCGGCCCCGGCGAGCTGCACGAGCGGCGCCCAGCCCCGCCCCCACACGAGCCGCGGGACGCCGGCCGCGGCCACGCCGCAGGTGACGGCCAGGAGCGCGGACAGGGCGACGAGGACGGGCGTGCGTCGCATGGCGACCTCCGGTCGGGGGCGAGCATACGGAATGGCGGCCGGCCAGGGAAAGCCCGTGCACTTCTGCACACGTGCGTGCGCCTACCGCCCGGTCAGTCGCCCGCGCGCTTGAGCGCCTCCAGCCGCTGCTTCAGCGACTCCGCCTCGTGCGCGCCGTCCTCCACGGCCGCGCGGGCGGCGGCGAGCGTCTGCTCGGCGGCGGCGAGGGCCTCGCGCGCCCGCTCGCGGGTGGCCTGGGCCTCGGCGCGCACCTGCGGGCCCGTGGCCTCCAGGCGCGCCAGCTCGTCGGCCCGCGCGCGCGCCTGGTCGGCGGCGCGGAGCGCGCGGTCGAGCTCCGCCTCGCGGACGATCACCTCGTTCTGCAGGAGCAGGAGCTGCTGCTGGGCGCGCTCGTCGCCGCCGGCGCCGCCGCCGGCGCCGCCGAAGAGCAGCAGGTTGCGCCGGGCGCGCTCGACGCGCTCGCGGGCCGCGCGCACGTCGGCCTCGCGCGCCGAGAGGTCGCGCTCGGCGGCGACCTTCTCGGCGCCGAGGTTGGCCAGGGCGCGCTCGACCTTGCGCACGCCGGCGTCGGCCTCGCTCAGGGCGCGGCGCGCCGGGTCGAGCGCGCGCTCGGCGCGCCGCACCTCGACCCGCCGCTGCTTGAGCCCCTCCTCGGCCGCCTCGAGCTGCTGCACGAGCTCGACCAGCTCGCGCCGCACCCACCGGCCGCGGTGCCGCACGAACCCGCGCGCCGGGTAGTACTCCTCCGGCGGGACCCAGCGCCCGTCGACCAGGTGGTAGTCGAGCCGCGCCGCGAGCAGCCCGGCGGCCGCGCGCCGCGCCGCGACGGCCTCGGGCGCCGGCGCCTCGGGGTCGTCCTCGGCGCCCTGCTCGGGCTCCGGCGCGAGCACCTCGAGCAGCAGCGCGGCCGCGTCGCGCTCCAGGCGGTTGTCGACGCAGAACTCGGCCAGCGCCACCCGCCCTGCGAGGTCGCCGGGGGCGAGCGCCGCCCGCCGGCGCAGGAGCTCCTGCTCGGGCGTCTCCTCGATGATCACGCGCACGACGTCGCCCGCGTCGACCACGATGCTCCCCAGGCGCGTCTTCACCTCGAGCTTCTTCTTGTCGTCGGACCAGGTGACCTCGCCCTGGAGCTTGCGCCCGTCGCGCAGGATCACCGTGTCGGCCAGGGCCGCCGGCGCGGCCAGGGCCAGGGCCGCCGCGAGGACCAGGATGGTCGGGGGCTTGCACATGGGTCCTCCTCCGGGTGGCTGCATCTTCCTCATCACGACCGGTAGCGGAAGGGGTTCCCCGGATCGTCACCCGCTCGCGACCTGGCCCGGCGGACCCGGAGCGCCTATCCTCAAGCCCGAGCGAGCGCCGCGGCCGACCCGGGGGGGACGACCGCGGCCCGGGGGGGCGGGATGGGCGTCGAGGCGGAGCCGGCGGTCGAGGAGCGGGTCGTCGCCTGGATCACCAACCTGCTCGGGCAGGCGGGCGCGCTCGACGAGCAGCGCGATCCCGACTGGCGGCACGCCTACGGCCTGGCCCAGGGCGCGGGGTTCATCCTGCGCAACCGGCAGTGGCCCCAGTTCCCGAGCACGTCCGGGTCGGCCTTCCAGCGCCTCGTCGCCGAGGAGCGCGACCGTCGGGCCCGCGGCGAGGGGCCGCGCCCGGCGGACCCCGACAACGACCCCATGGCCCCCCTGGCCGCCCCAGACGACGAGGACGACAAGACCTCCCCGCACGAGGGCTCGGCGGAGCAGCTGATCAAGGGGCTCGTCAAGCAGGTCCAGCGCTTCGGCCCCGAGGACCCCGCCTGGCGGCACGCGTACGGCGTCGCCCAGGGCGTCGGCGCCCTGCTCGAGAGCGCCCGCTGGTCGGTCTATCCGCCGATCGAGGGCACGGCCTTCACGCGCCTCATGGACGAGGAGCGGGCCAGCCGCGGCGGCGCCTCGCCCCAGGCGGCCCCTGGCGTCCCGAGCCCGCCCCGCCCGCCCGCTCCGCCCCGCCCCGGCCTCACCCCCCCGGGCGGCGTCAAGCGCCCGCCGGCGCCCCCGTCGCCCCCGCGCCCGCCGGTCGACGCCTTCCGGGCCATGCCCACGCTCATGGGGTCCGACGACGCCGTGGACGAGGACGACGCAGGCGACGGCCGGTCGGCCATGACCATGCTCCAGGGCGACGAGGAGCCGGCCGCGCCGCCGCCGCCGCCGCCGCCGCCGGCCCTGCCCTCGAGCGCCATGCCCACGTTCCTCCAGGCCGAGGACGAGGACGACGCGCCGCCGCCCCCGCCGCCCCGCCGCGCGCCCGCCGCGCCCCCGCCCGCGGCGGCCCTGGGTCAGGCGGCCTCGACGCTGCTCCAGGGCGGCGAGGACGAGGACGACGCGTCGGAGAAGACCGTCATGTCCGCCCGCGGCGGCGGGTCCGGCGGCCACGCCACGGCGGCCGACGACTCGGCGCGCCTCGCCCGCCAGCCGCAGCCGACGCCGACGCCGGCGCCGCCGCCCCGGCGCGACCCGCCGACCGGCGCCGTCCGCCGCGCGCCGCCGCCGTCGCTGCGCGACGCGGTCACGGGCCGCGCCGCGCAGGCGCCGCAGCGGCGCAAGGAGGAGGCCGCCGAGGCCGAGCACCTCGACCGGATCGGCAAGTGGGACATCGTCAAGCGCCTGGGCAAGGGCGCCATGGGCCAGGTCTTCATGGGCCGCGGGCCCGACGGCATGCAGGTGGCGATCAAGGTCCTCCACCAGCACCTCGGCACGAGCAAGCGCGTCCGCGCCCGCTTCATGCGCGAGGCCAAGGCCGTCGAGCGCATCCAGCACCCCAACGTCGTGCGCTTCGTCGAGACGGGCGAGCAGCAGGGCGTCGGCCAGTTCATCGCCATGGAGTTCGTCGACGGCAAGCCGCTCCACGACGTGCTCAAGGACCGCAAGGGGCAGCGCTTCTCGCTCGCCGAGGCCATGGACCTCATGCTCCAGACGTGCCGCGGCATGCGCGCCGCGCACGCCGCCGGCGTGATCCACCGCGACCTCAAGCCCGAGAACATCCTCCTCTCGAACAAGGGGGAGATGAAGATCACCGACTTCAGCCTGGCCCGGCGCGAGCAGGACTCCATGCTCCTCACGCGCGCCGGCCAGGTCATGGGCACGCCGCACTTCATGTCGCCCGAGCAGGCCAAGGGGCAGGCCGTCGACGTGCGCACGGACATCTACTCGCTCGGCGCGATCATGTACGTGCTCCTCACCTCGCAGTTCCCCTTCCCCAACGGGACGGTGGCCGAGGTGATCGCCGCCCACTGCGAGAAGCCGCGCCCCGACCCGCGGGCGATCAACCCGGAGGTGAGCGAGGACCTGGCGCGCGTGTGCTCGCGCGCCATGGCGATCGACCGGAGCGAGCGCTACGCCACGATCGACGCCCTCCTCGAGGAGCTGCACCGGCTCCTCGGCATCACGGAGGAGCAGGAGCAGGACCTCCCCGACGGGGCGCTGCCGCCGGGGGCGCGGATCGACGAGTTCACGGTCGAGAAGGTCCTCGGCGCGGGCGGCATGGGCGCCGTCTACCGGGCCCGCAACGCCGCGGGCGACGAGGTGGCGCTCAAGGTGCTGCCGCCGCAGCCGGGCCGCGACCCCCAGGAGCGGCTCAAGGAGTCGCGCCGCTTCCTCAACGAGGCCAAGCTCGCCAAGCGCGTCAGCAGCCCGAACGTCTACAAGGTCTTCAAGTACGGCGTCGACGAGGGCGGCCAGGCGTTCATGGCGGCCTCGCTGGCCGAGGGCACGTCGCTGCGCGAGCACGTCTCGCGGCAGGGGCCGCTCAAGCCCGAGCAGGTGATCAAGGTCGCGCGCGGGGTGTGCCAGGCGCTGCAGGCCGTCCACGGGGCCGAGGTCCTGCACCGCGACATCACCCCCGCCAACGTGATGCTGGCCCCGGGCTGGGAGACGAAGAAGGACGCCGGGGTGTGCATCATCGACTTCGGCCTGGCCGTGCCGCTGTACCGCGACAAGGGCGCGGCGGGCGGGGCGGCGGAGCCGACGGCGCTGTTCAAGCACCGCGTGCAGAAGAAGGACGACGACATCGACGAGGAGGCGCTGTACCTCGACGACCTCCCCGGCGGCACGCCGGCCTACATGGCGCCCGAGGTGCTCGAGGACCCGGCCGACGTCGACGAGCGCGCCGACCTCTACGGCCTCGGCTCGACCATGTACTTCGCGGCGACGGGCCACCCGCCCTACTCGGGCGACGGGATCGAGGCGGTGCTCTACCAGCAGAAGAGCCAGCCGCCGGCGCCGATCACGCAGTTCAACGCCGACTTCCCGGAGGAGCTCTCCGAGCTGATCATCCAGCTCCTGGCCCACGAGCCGCACACGCGCCCGCGCTCGGCCAAGCTGTGCCTGTCGAAGCTGCAGCGCCTCGAGGACCCGCGCGCCGCCGCCATGGCCTGGCGCCCCGATCAGCAGCCGGCCGCGGCGGCCGTCGAGGCGGCGGCGCCGGCGCCGGCGGGGTTCCAGTGGGTCACGTTCGCGCTGGGGTTCGTGACCGGCGCCGTCGTCATGGCCGGCGGCGCCTTCGCCATGCAGCTCTTCAAGTAGCCCGGGCGTGGGCGTCGAGGAGACCAGGGCCCGCCGCGCCGCGCGCGTCGCTTCCGGCGCGCGCGTGGGCGAGTACGTGCTCGAGCGCGCGCTCGGCAGCGGGGCCATGGGGTCGGTCTACGTCGGCCGCCACGTGGGCTCCGGCGCCCGCCACGCGCTCAAGGTCCTGCACCTCGGCGCCGGCAGCGAGCGGCGCGAGCGCTTCGCGCGCGAGGCGCGGGCGCTGGCCAAGGTCGACCGGCACCCGGGCGTCATCCGCATCCACCGCTACGACGTCGAGCCCGACGGGCTGGCCTACTGCGCGCTCGAGCTGGTCGAGGGCGGCGACCTGGAGGCGCTCCTCGAGGCGCACCCGGCGGGGCTGCCGCTGGCCCGGGCGCTCGCGATCGGCGAGGGGCTGGCGGGCGCCCTGGCCCACGTCCACGCCGCGGGGGTCGTCCACCGCGACCTCAAGCCCGCCAACGTCCTCCTGCCGGGCGGGCGCGACGCGCCCATGCTCACCGACTTCGGCGTGGCCCGCGACGAGGCCGAGGAGCGCCTCACGCGCTCGCGGCAGCTCGTCGGCACGCCGCACTACATGGCCCCCGAGCAGGTCGTGGGCGACCAGGGCCGGGTCGGCCCGGCCACGGACGTGTTCGCGCTGGGGGTGGTCCTCTACCGGGCGCTCACGGGCGCGCTGCCCTTCGACGGCGACTCGCTGCTCGAGCTCACGCGCCGGGTGTGCGAGGAGGAGCCGTCGCTGCCGCGCGCGCGCCGCCCCGAGCTGCCGCGCGACCTCGACGCGGTGGTCCTGCGGGCGCTGGAGAAGGACCCCGCGCGGCGGCCGAGCGCGGCCGAGGTCGCCGGGTGGCTGGCGAGCCTGGCCCGCGGCGAGGCGCTGGGGCTGCGCGGCTCGGGGGCGGTCGACGCGTCGTGCGCCACCTGCGCCGCGGCGGAAAGCGCTCGCCTCGCGCCGCGGCAGGCGTCCTGGTGGTCGCGGCCCTGGCCGTCGTCGCCCGCTGGGGGCTCGCCGGCCCGGCCGAGGACCTCGCCCGGACCCTGGCGGCGCTGGAGGTCAGGCCGAGGCGGCGCGGCTCGACGCGCGGGGCCGGGTCAGCGCCTGCTCACCGGGTCCCTGCCGGACCCCGCGCCGCTGGCGGCCGCGGGCGCGGCTCGCGGCCGCCGGAGCCGCCCCGACGCGGAGGCGCTCGCCGCGGCCGACGCGGCCCTCGCCGCCGCGGCCGCCGAGGAGGCGCTCTCCGCGCGGCGACCCCCGAGGCGCTCACGCCTCGGCCGGGCGCGGCGCGGACGCTGCTCGGGCGCGCGCCAGGGGCGGCGACCCCGCCCCGGGCGCCGGCAGCCTGGGCGGGGGCGCTGCGCGCTGGCCGTCGGCGCGGCGCTGACGCGCGGCGACGCCGCAAGCCCGCGAACGGCTGGCCCTCGTGCGCGACCCGGCGCTCGCCGGCGCGCGGCGTCCTCGAGCGCCTGGACCTCGTCGAGGCCGAGGCGGCAGCGGCGCGCCTGGCGGCCGAGGTCGGGCCGCCCTCGAGGCGGCGACCGCCCGCGATCCGGCGGCGGCCGCGGCCCACCCGGCGCCGCGGTCACGCGCGCGCTGGCGCGCGACGCGGCGGAGGCGGTCGGGTCGTGCGCGCCGTGCGCCAGGCGCTCCCGGGGGCGTCCCTGCCCGGGTCCGGACGGGCGCTCCACGCCGCCGCGACTGCGGCGCGCGCGGCCGGCCGCCAGGCGGAGGTGGCGCTCCTCGTCGACGAGGCCTGGCGCCTCGACCCCGCCACACCGCCCCCGCTCGAGATCGTCGGCGCGCTCCTCGTCGAGGGCGCGCACCTCCTCGACACCGAGCGCGCGCTCGAGGGGCTGCCGCTGGTGCTGCACGCCGTGCGCGCCGGCCGCGCCTACCCGCTGCCCATGCGGCGCGTGGTACGCCTGTTCGACCGCGGGGTCCTCGACGCCTGGCTGGCGCAGCACCCGACCGACTGGGCCGGCCGCTTCTTCCGCGCCGGCGCCCTCCTCGACAAGCTCGAGGGGCTCCCCGCGCACGCGCGCGACGACCGCTGCCGGCGCGCCCTGGAGGACCTCGACGCCCTGGAGCCCGCGTCGCCGCCGCTGCCCGACTCGGTGCGGGCGAGCCTCGACGTCCTGCGCGTCGACGCGCTGTCGCAGCAGCCGGGGCACCTGGCGCGGATCGAGGCGGTCCTCACGCCCACGCATCCGCTGCGCTGGAAGCTCTGCCACCGCGCGGCGCAGCACTGCGAGGCGCGGCGAGACGCCGCGGGCCAGGTCCTGTGGTCGCGCCGCTGGGTCGACGCCGTCCTGGAGCGCGCGGGTCAGATGGAGCGGGGCGAGCTGGACGCGGACGCCCACGAGTTCTTCGACCCCTCGCACCAGCTCAAGGCCGCCTACTCGCGCCTGAGCAACGGCCTGATCGGCGCGGGGCGCCTCGACGAGGCGCGGGCGCTCCTGGACGAGGTCACCGAGGTCTCGCTCCTGACCCCGCTGCACCGGGCCGAGGTCCTGGCGCCGCTCAGCTTCGGCCTGGGCCGCTGGGCGGACGCCGCCGCGGCGGCGCGCGTCGTGCTCGCGCACGAGCCGACGAGCGCGCGCATGAAGGTCCTCCTGGCCGACGCGGAGGCCCGCCTCAGCGAGGCTCGCTGAGCGGTGTGCTCGCGGCTCCGATCGAAGGCTGGTCGAAGGCTGGTCACCGTCGAAGCGTGGTCGCGCCGATCTCTTCAGTGGCTCTGACCGTGTGAGCGCTCCTGCGCCGGGCGCGCTAGAGTGGTGGTGCGAGGTGCGCGTGGGCGAGCCGAGGTCGATCGTCCGGATCTTCATGGTGCTCGCGGCGCTCGTGCTGGCGTTCGCGGCGATCCAGCCGCAGCTCGCGCTGTGGGACCAGCGGCAGGTGCTGCAGCGCCACGGCGAGGAGCTGAAGACGCAGGGCGAGCGGCTCGAGCAGCAGGGGGTCACGCTCGAGCGGCACGGCGTGTCGCTCGAGGCGCACGAGCGGCGGCTCGACGAGCACGCGGCGACGCTCGTCACGCACGAGGGCGCCCTCGTCGCGCACGGCCGCGAGCTCGAGGTCCACGCCGCGCGCCTCGAGGCCGCCGACCGGGCGCTGGCCGCCGCGAAGGCCGCCGGCGACGCCGACCGCGAGCGGCTGGCGGCCCTCGAGGCCGACCGCGACCGCCTCCGCGGCGAGGTCGAGGCCATGCGCGAGCAGCTCGACGGCCTGCGCGCGAAGCAGGAGGCCGCCGCGGCCCGCCAGGAGCGCTTCCAGCAGGAGGTGCTGCGCCGGCTCGAGACGCTCGAGGAGCAGCGGCGCCAGGGCGTGGATTAGGCCGGTCAGGCGTCGAGCGTCGCGCGCGCGCGGTCGGCCCAGTCTCCGGGCTCCTCGCCCGGCGCCGCGGCGCCCAGGTAGTCGCGGCCCGCGAGCGCCTTGATCACCGGCGCCGCGTCGGCCGGGCCGAGCGGGATCGGGCACACCTCCGGCCCCGCGGCGCCTGGCGCCCCGTCGACGACCGCCCAGCCGACGACGGGCACGAACCGCACCGGCGGCTCGCGCTCGGCCACGGCGTAGACCAGGTGCCATCCCGGCGCGGCGGGCAGGCGGCGCAGGACGCGGGGGGCGTTCACCGAGGTCCTCCGCTCTCGCGGACGCTCCCCGCGAGCCGCTCGCGAGGCGAGGCCGCGGAGGCCGTGCCGCTGCCGGCGCGCGCGCGGCATCCGCGGCCGCAGCCGTCGATCACGCTAAGGCAGCGTGGGAGCGGGCCCGCGCCACTTCTCCCGCACGAGCTGCGGGACGCCGTTGGGCGCGACGGCCAGCTTGCGCGGCTGCGCGCCCTCCTCGGGGGCCAGGCCGGCCTGCGCGTTGCCGCTGACTCCGTCGGCCAGGCTGCCCGCCTTGCGCAGGGCGAGCTTGTAGGTGATCTCCTCCCCGCGCGGCAGGCTCACCGAGCCGAGCCAGTTCGGGGCCACGCTGCGGCTGGTGCGCAGGGCCACGCCGCGCCGCGGGTCGCCGCCGCCGAGCGCCGGCGAGTCGCCGTAGACGACGAGCTCCCAGCCGCGGGGGACGTCGCCGTGCGGGTAGGCGATGCACAGGAGGATGCGCGCGTGGTCGCCGGCCGGCGTCACCTCGGGGAGCGCGCCGTTCGGGTCGTAGGCGGTGAGCAGCGCGGCGAAGTCGCGCACGAAGCGCTGCGCGAGGCGCTTGCTCTTCACGACGATCAGGTTCTCGTCGTTGAAGCGGTTGGCCTGCGCGGTCCAGTTGAACGAGCCGGCGAGCACCGTCTCGTCGTCGACGATCGCGTACTTGTGGTGGATCGAGGAGAAGTTGCCCAGACGGTTGTGGCCGCGGACGTCGCGGATCCGCGGCTCGCCGCGGATGATCTCGTTGACCGACGTCGAGGCGCCGATCGACATCTGGTGCCCGTCGCCGACGATCGTCACCTCCACGCCGCGGCGGGCCGCCTCGGCCATGGCGCGCGCCAGGGCCGGGCTGGTGAACGAGTACATGGCCACCCGGATCGAGCGGCGCGCGGCCCGGAGCTCCGCCACCGCCTGCCGCTCGCAGGTGTCGTCGGGGCTGAAGTAGGTGCGGACGACGTTGCCGGAGTTGTTCGTCTTGACGTCGAGCCCGCGCAGCTTCGCAGCGAGCGCCGGCCCGCGCGCCTCGGCCCACTCGTCGGGGAACTGCTGGTAGGCGTAGTAGTCGCGCCACTCGTCCTTGGTCATCGCCGCGCGCATGACCTCGCAGGCGGCGCGTTGCTCCTCGAACTCGGCGATGTACTCCTTCGCCAGGCGCGGGCTCTTCACGATCACGATGTGCTCGTGGTTGGCGAGCGAGGCCGAGGCCGACAGGTTCGCCGAGCCGGTGACGATCAGCTCGTCGTTGACGACGGTGAACTTGGTGTGCAGCGAGGCGACGGCCGCCGGCGAGCGCAGGTTCGGGACGAGCTGCACGTCGAACCCGTCGCGGACCAGGTCGTCGTCGATCTGGTAGGTCGGGTCGTTGTGGACGCCCTCGAACAGGTTCATGCGCAGCGTGACCCCGCGGTCGCGCAGCTTCTTGAACATCTTCGGGTACTCGGCGAACGAGAGCGAGTAGTACGACATGTAGACCGTGGACCCGGGCCGCGCCTGGTCGAGCGCCGCGAGGACCTTCTGGTCGAGGTTGTCGTAGGGCGAGAAGAAGGCGCTCCCCTCGATCCCGGGCGCGAGGCGCTCGAGCTCGAGGTCGTCCTGCGCCCGGCAGAGGCCGGGCGAGAGGAGGAGCGCGACGGCGAGGGTCACGAGGCGTGCGCGCATGGGGTGGTCGTCCTGGCGCGGATGCGCCGATGGGTGTTTGCCAGGGCACCTTAGCAAGTGACTTGCCAGGAGGTCCAGCAGGCTCCCGTCAGGGCTTGCGCCTGGATTCGTCGCAGGTGTGGCTCAGCGGCGCGGCACCCACCCACGGCTGGACCGTGGATCGAAGCCGCTCAGCGAAGCTCACTCATCGCCCGGCGCTCATTCGAGCGCGTGCAGCCCGCGCCGCTCGGCGCGGGCCTGCGCCTCGAGCTCCTGGTAGGCCGGGCCGCGCAGGTGGCCGGCCGTGGACACGGCGTAGCCCTCGCGCACGAGGACGCCGTTGACGTCGATCGGGGCCTCGTCGGGCGGGGTCACCGTGACGTAGGCGACCAGGGTGCCCCCCTCGCTCCGCGGCCCGTCGCCGTAGGTCAGGGTCACCGGGCCGCGCTGCAGGAGGGCCTCGAGGTGCGCGCGGCTGGCCTCGAAGGCCGCGTCGTCGCGGACCGCCGCCGGGCCGAAGGCCGTGCTGTGGCGGACGCGCAGGTCGGCGCGCTGGCGGTAGACGTCCGCCCGCTCCGGCGCCTCGATGCCGAGCAGCCGGACCCGGTGCAGGCCGGCGCGGCTGCGCACGAGGAGCAGGCCGCCGCCGCCGGCCGACAGGACGTCGACCTCCGCCCCGTCGGGCGGTGCGGCGGGGGCGCCGGGCGGCGCCGGGAGGGCGGGGGCGGCGTCCGGCGGCGGAGGCGGCGGCCCGCCGGCCGGAGCCTCGAGCGCGCGCAGGCGCCCCTCGAGGGCGACGACCTGCGCCTCGACCGCGGCCAGGCGCGCGGCGACGTCGGCGTCGGGGCCGGGCGCCGGCAGGGCCAGCGCGG
The DNA here is from genome assembly GCA_019636275.1 of Planctomycetota bacterium. Taxonomy (GTDB): domain Bacteria; phylum Planctomycetota; class J058; order J058; family J058; genus JAMLIC01. The sequence continues at coordinate 15,213 of JAHBXY010000145.1, forward strand.
CCTCGAGGCCCTCGATCCGCTCGCGGAGGGTGACGACGGTGTCGACCCGCTGCTCGGCCGAGGACAGGCGCGACTCGAGCACGATGAGCCGCGCCTCCAGGTCGTCGCGAGCCGCGGTCGAGCCGCAGCCGACGGCGAGGGCGGCGAGGAGGAGCGCGGCGCGCCTCATCGGCGGACCAGGAAGTCCTCGAGCGCGAGCGCGTCGATCTTGGCCGACACGAAGCAGTCGATCGCGTCCTCCGGGGAGCACACGATCGGCTCGTTCTCGTTGAACGACGTGTTGAGGAGCAGCGGCACGCCCGTGCGCTCGGCGAACGCGGCGATCACGCGGTGGAAGTCCGGGCTCGCCTCGGCCGAGACGGTCTGGATCCGGCACGTCCCGTCGGCGTGGACGACGGCCTGCAGCTGCGCGCGCTTGTCCTCGCGCACGGCGGCCGCGTAGATCATGAACGGCGAGGGCCAGTCGACCTCGAACACCTCGGCCTGCCGCTCGGCGAGCACCGACGCGGCGAACGGCCGGAAGGCCTCGCGGTACTTCACGCGGCTGTTCATCACCTCGCGCATGTCCGAGCGGCGCGGGTCGGCCAGGATCGAGCGGCCGCCCAGCGCGCGCGGGCCGAACTCCAGGCGGCCGCGGAACCAGCCGACGACCTTGCCCTGGGCGATCAGCTCGGCCACGTCCTCGTGGATCCGCGGGCTGCGCGCGTAGGACAGGCCGCTCGTCTCCAGCGCGCGCTCGATCTCCTGCGCCCCGTAGGCCGGCCCGAGCTGGGCCGTCGTCAGCGGCGTCCGCGGCGCCTGCGGGCTGAGCTTGCGGCCCACGTGCAGGGCCGCGCCGATCGCCGTGCCGGCGTCGGTCGGCGCCGGCGGCACGTAGAGGCGCTCGAACAGCCCGGCCTTCTGCAGGGCCACGTTGGCCACGCAGTTCAGCGCCACCCCGCCGGCGTAGCACAGGTCGGTCGCGTCCGGCACGAGGCGCTTGAGCCGCCCGGCCACGTGCACGAGCGCCTCCTCGAGGACCGCCTGCACCGACGCGGCGAGGTCGCGGTCGCGCGGCGTGATCGGCGCGTAGCGGTGCCGCGGCGGCCCGAAGTCGTCGATCATGCGCTGGCTGAACGTGTCCTCGATGTGCGGGGTGCGGTCCTCCCAGATCATGTCGAGGCCGTAGACCGGGTGCGTGAAGTAGGCCGGGTCGAGCTCGAACAGGCCGCCCTCGAGCAGGCGCACGACGCCGCGCAGGCGGTCGCGGTAGACCGGCTCGCCGAGCGCGGCCAGGCCCATGACCTTGCCCTCGTCCCCGTACTTCGAGAAGCCGAGGAACTGCGTGACCATCGTGTAGAGGATCCCCAGCGAGTGGGGGAAGCGCACGACCTCCAGCACGTCGATCTGGCCGCCGTCGCCCCGGCCGAGGAGGGTCGAGCAGAAGTCGCCGAAGCCGTCGACCGACAGGAGCGCCGCCTTCTCGAAGCCCGAGCCGTGGTAGGCCGAGGCGACGTGGGCGAGGTGGTGCGGGACCTCCTCGAGGCGCGGGACCTGGTCCTTCGGGTAGCCGAACTCGCGCGCGAGCAGGGCGCGCACGTCGCGGAAGCGCGCCACGGCGTCCATGCGCTTCTGGATCTGGCGCGAGTAGTTGGGCCGGCCGGAGAGGATCTGCAGCACCTCGTCCTGCACGCTGTCGATCGGCTTCATGCCGACGGCCACCGCGTCGACCTGCCGCAGGTCGACGCCGCCCTGGCGCAGGCAGTAGCGGACCGCCTCCAGCGGGAACCCCGCGGAGTGCTTGATCCGGTTGAAGCGCTCCTCCTCGACCGCGGCGACGACGTGCCCGTCGCGCACGAGCGCGGCGGCGGCGTCCGCGTGGAAGCAGTTGAGTCCCAGGACCAGGGCCACGGCACATCTCCCGTCGAGGCGCGCGATTCTACCTGGGAAGCGTGGAGCGCCCGTGGTGGGGCCGGGGTCGGGACCAGCCCGGGGCGCCGCCCCTCGCGGGCGCATCTTCGATGATAGACTCCGGCCCATGGCGACGACGACGGCGGCCACCTCTCCTTCGATGACCTGCGCCTGCGGCGCGACGGTCGACCTCACCGGCCGCCGGGTCGGCGACTCGGTGCGCTGCGGCGGCTGCCAGCGCCTGCGCGTGGTGCTCCGCTCGCAGGTCAAGGGCGAGGTGCCGCCCGCCGCGCGCACCGGCGGCCTGTCGGCCGACGAGCGCCACGAGGTGGCGCAGGCCCTCAAGCGCATCAAGGTGCGCCGCGCCGGCGCCGCGCGCGGGCAGGTGGAGCTCTACCCCTCGTGGGCGGTGTTCGTCGCCGGTGTGCAGTTCTACCTCTCGGCGATCCTCGCCGGGCAGAACCTCGCCGCCCTGGGCGAGCCGCAGCGCGGCCGGCGCTTGCAGGTCATCGGGGTCGTCTCCTACCTGCTCTCGGGCGCGGCGCTCCTGTTCGCCTACCTGCGCCTGAGCCCGCCCCAGCCCGTCCTCTACGGCCTCCTGGCCGGCGTGCCGCTCCTGTTCGCGATCTGGTTCACGGCCGCCCAGCACGCGCCGGCGACCGTCGCCCGCGAGCACGGCGCGCGCAGCGCCGGCCTCGCCCTCCCGGCCCTCGTCGGGATCATCCTGGCGATCGCGCAGGCGTTCACCGTCTACTTCCTCATGCGCGCCGTCTACGGCCCGCACATGGGGATGCTGTAGCCCGGCCTGCGGCCACGGGCAGCGACCCGGCTACAAGGTGAAGCGGAGCAGGCAGTCGCCGGTCTGGATGTACTCGCCGCCGCGCAGGAGGCGCTTGCCCTGCACGCGCTCCTGGTTGACCAGCGTGCCGTTGCTGCTGCCGAGGTCCTCGAGGACGTAGCCGCCCGGGCCGGGCTCGAGCTGGCAGTGGCGGCGGGAGACGCGGTCGCTGGGGATCGGGACCTCGCAGCCGGCGTCGCGCCCGATCACGCTGCGGCGGCCCGGCTGGACCGTGAAGACCTTGCCGAGGACGTTGGGCGGGCCGTGGACGACCTCGAGCCGGGCGGCGGGGCCGGACGAGGAGCTCGGCGGCGGCTGCGGCGGGGCGACCAGCGCGCGGCGGTCGAACGGCTGCGTCGCGGCCGGCGCGCTCAGCGGCGGCGGCGGGATCGGCTGGGGCGGCCGCGGTGGCAGGCGCCGGCGTCCGCGGCGGGGCCACCGGCCGGGCGGCCGGGGCGCCCACGGACTGGGCCGGGACCGTGATGGGCTGCTTGCAGCGCGGGCAGGTGCCGGTCCGCCCGACGAACTCGGGCTTGACCGCCATGGGCTGGCCGCACGTGCAGAAGAAGTTGATCACGGCCCCGAGTCCCCTCGGGGGGCGATCTTAGCCCTCCGCCGGCGGCGGGACCACGGGGGTCGCCCGCCGCCCGAGCGCCCGGGAGCGGGCCTGGAACTCGGCCGATCGGAAGCACTCGTCTCGCAGCCGGGCCACGTCGGCCAGGGCGGCCGCGTCGAGCGGCGGCGGGGCCAGGTGCCGGGCGAAGATCGTCTTCGTGTGGCGCAGCGACAGCGGCGCGTTGGCGCGGATCGTGGCCGCGAGCGCCTGGCCCGCCTGCTCCAGGTCGGCCGCCGGCACGACCCGGTTGACGAGGCCCAGGGCCAGCGCGCGCCCGGCGTCGATCACGTCGCCCGTGAACAGGAGCTCCTTGGCCAGGGCCGGCCCGCACAGCTCGAGCAGGCGGCGCATGCCGGTCGCGCTGTAGAGGACGCCCAGCTTGGCCGGCGGCATGCACAGCCGCGCGTCGTCGGCCGCCAGGCGCAGGTCGCAGGCCAGGGCCAGCTCGCAGCCGGCGCCGTAGGCGTTGCCGCGCACGAGGGCCACCGTCGGCACGGGCACCGCCTCGAGCGCCCGGAGGGCTCGCTCGAGCGGGTGCCCGTCGAAGTCGCTCACCGACGGCCCCTGCTCCAGCTCGGCGAGGAGCGACGGCACGTGGTAGCCGGTGGAGAAGGCGCGCTCGCCGGCGCCGCGCACGAGGACCACGCGCACGTCGGGGTCGAGCCCTCGGAGGAGTTCCTCGAGTCGCTCGAGCATGGCGGCGTCGAGGGCGTTGCCGCGGGCGGGCGCGTCGAGCACCACGGTGGCCACCTGCTCGGTGGTCGTCAGCCGCACGCTGGGCGGGGTCTCGGGCATGGCGCCGCTCCGGATGGTAGGGTCCGAACGACTCCGCCGACCCCGGAGCACCTTACCCAGGAGCGACGCCGTGAGCGACCGCGAGCCGTTCTTCACCGAGCAGCACGACATGTTCCGGGCCATGGTCCGGCAGTTCGTCGAGACCGAGCTCGCCCCGCACGCCGAGGAGTGGGAGGAGGCGGAGCTCTTCCCGCGCGAGGTGTTCAAGAAGGCGGGCGACGCGGGGCTGCTGGGGATCAACTACGACGAGGCCTACGGGGGGACGGGGCTCGATTACTGGTACACGGTGATCCGCACCGAGGAGTACGTCCGCTCGCGCTGCGCCGGCGTGAACATGGCGCTGCTCGTGCAGAGCGACATGGCCACGCCGATCATCCACGACCTGGGCACCGAGGAGCAGAAGCAGGAGTTCCTCGTCCCGGCGATCAAGGGCGACAAGATCGCCGCCCTGGGCGTCTCCGAGCCCGGCGCCGGCTCGGACGTCGTCTCGCTGCGCACGACCGCCCGCCGGGACGGCGGCGACTACGTGATCAACGGCAGCAAGACGTTCATCACCAACGGCACGCGCGCCGACTTCATCACGCTGATCGTCAAGACCGACCCCGACAAGACGCACCAGGGCGTGTCGGTCGTGCTCGTCCCGGGCGACGCGCCGGGGCTGACCGTCGGCCGCAAGCTGAAGAAGCTGGGCAACAAGGCCTCCGACACGGCCGAGCTGCACTTCGACAACGTGCGCATCCCGCAGCGCTACCTCGTCGGCGAGGAGGGGCACGGCTTCTACTACCTCATGCACAACTTCCAGGGCGAGCGGCTGGTCGCCGCGATCGGCGCGGTCGCCGGCGCGCAGCAGCTCATCGAGGACGCCCTGAAGTACGGCGAGCAGCGCCAGGCGTTCGGCAAGCCGATCATCAAGTTCCAGACCTGGCGCCACGAGTTCGCGCAGCACCTCACCGAGGTCGAGGCCGCCCGGCGGCTGGCCTACTTCGCCGCCGACCTGTTCGGGCGCAAGGTGCCCTGCGTGCGCGAGGTGTCCATGGCCAAGCTGTTCTGCGCGGAGCTGGCCAACAAGGTCGCCGACCGGTGCCTGCAGTTCCACGGCGGCTGGGGCTACATGGACGAGTACACCGTCTCGCGCGCCTGGCGCGACGCCCGCCTGGTGACGATCGGCGGCGGCACGAGCGAGGTCATGCGGGAGATCATCTCGAAGCTGAGCTTCTGATCAGCGCCCCGTCAGCTCCTGCGGCTCGACCGGCGGGGCCGGCGGGCCGTAGCGGGCCAGGGCGCTCCTGACGATCGCCGGCGTGGCCGCGGCGATCGCCGAGCAGTCGTCGTCCGTGATCGAGAACCGCGTGCCGACGGCGCGCAGCCGCTCGTTGAGGTCCTCGACCAGGCCGACCGTGCCGCGCCGCGCCAGCTGGCGCAGGCGCTCGGCCAGGCCGTCGTCGTCCTCGTCTCCCCTGCGGCGGAACCCCGCGTCGTCGTAGAGCGAGATCGGCACGAAGGTGATCGCCGGCGCCTCGCCGCCGCCCGGGCCGGCGGTGGCGCTGGCGAGCGCGCGGCGGAAGAAGGGCTCGGCGTAGCTCGACGCGCGCAGCCAGGCGATCGTCACCGGGCGGTCGGAGAAGTCGGCCACCGTCTCGAGGTCGCCGGCCTTCTCCGCCTCGGTGTCGAAGAACCCCGTCCCGTCGACGACGAAGACGACCGCGCGCTTGCCGGGGTCGCGCTCCAGGCGCCGCGCCAGGGCGGCGACCATGGTCTCGAGGCCGTGGTTGTCGTAGATCCCGCCGTCGCCCAGGTGCACGTCGCGGCCGCGGACGCGGTCGCGCAGGCGCACCGGGCCGAGCAGGTTCGGCACGGCCGCGCTGGCCACGACCCCCGTCGACAGCGGGCAGCGCGCGATCGACGAGCCGAGCGTCTCCATGCTCATGGCGCGCAAGGGCGCGTGGCCCGGGCCGTAGCCGCGCGTGAGCAGGCGCTCGCCGGCCAGGTCGTCGAAGAGGCGCGCCCCGTCGAGCTCGGCCAGGGGCTGGCGCGTGAACACGAAGCGCTGGCCCGAGCGGTAGCAGGCCGCGTTGACGAGGAGCGTCGGACCGTCGGGCGGCAGGTCTCCGAAGGTCAGGTCGTCGAAGAAGTTGCTGTCCCAGACCGAGGCCATGAGGTCGCCGCGGTCGTAGTAGGTCATGGCGAGCGGGAACCCCCAGCCGCAGAGGATCCGCGCCAGGGCGCGCAGCTCGAAGTCGAGGGCCATGTCCTGGCGCATGCGCTGGAAGAACTCGCGCCGCTCCGCGGGGAAGCCCGCCCGCCCGCGGTTGGCGACGAAGTAGGTGGCGGCGAGGCTGCCGCCCGAGACGCTCGAGATCAGGTCCAGCTCGTCGAGCCACGTCTCGTGGCTCCCCGGGATCCGCGCCCGGCCGAGCGCCTCGAGCACGCAGGCGGCGAAGTAGGCCGAGCGGCTGCCGCCGCCCGAGAGGCACACGCCCACCAGCCACTCGCCCTCGTCGTGCGTGTCGGGCAGCGGCGCCCAGGGCTCGTCCCAGGGGTTGTCGTAGCGGTAGGCGCCCCAGAACACCCACTCCTTGAGCGGGTAGGTGACGATCGCCTCGGCCGTGTCGACGACCGTCCCGGCCACGACGCCGCAGCCGGTGAGCGGGAGGGCGACCAGGCAGGCGAGCAGGCGGGAGGTCATCAGGGGCGAGCCTACCGGGCGGGCGGGGCCGGTGGAACCGCCTGCCGGAGCGCCTCGAGGCGGCCGCGGGCCCGCGCCGACCAGGGCGCGCCCGGCGGGGCGAGCTCGAGCGCCCGTTCGTAGTCGGCCGCCGCGCCCGCCACGTCGCCGAGGCGCTCCTTGGCCTGGGCCCGGTCGACGAGCGCCTCCGCCAGCCGCGGGGCCAGCTTCAGCGCCCGGTCGAGGTCGGCGACGGCGCCGGCGTGGTCGCCTCCGCGCGTCCGGGCGAGGGCGCGCTGGTGCCACGTCGCCGCCGACCGGGGCGCGAGCTCGACCGCGCGCGCGGCGTCCGACAGAGCGGCGCCGTGGTCGCCGAGGCGCAGCCCCATGACCGAGCGGTTCAACCACGCCTGCACGTTGCGCGGCTCGACCTCGAGCGCCCGGCCCGTGTCTTCACGCCCCCCCGTGAGGTCCCCGAGCTCCGCGCGGGCCGCCCCGCGGGTCAACCAGCCGCCTGCGCGCCGGGGCGCGAGCTCGATCGCACGGGTCGCGTCGTCCACCGCCCCCTGGTGGTCTCCGAGCTTGAGCCGGGCCACGGCGCGGTTGAACCAGGCGCCATCGCTCAGCGGGGCGAGCTCGAGCGCGCGGGTCGCGTCGTCCACCGCCCCCTGGTGGTCGCCGATCGACGTCCGGGACACCGCGCGGTTCACCCAGGCCTGGGAGTACCGAGGGTCGAGCTCGATCGCGCGTGTGGCGTCGGCGATCGCCCCCGGGTGATCGTCGACCTTCGAGCGGGCGGCGGCGCGGATCGACCAGGCGCGGGCCGACTCCGGCGCCAGCGCCAGGCCTTGCTCGAGGTCGGCGAGCGCGCCGCGGGGGTCGCCCGTGTCGCAGCGCGCGGCCGCGCGGTTCACGAGCGCCTTGGCGTGCCGCGGCTCGAGGTCGAGGGCGCGGGTCGCGTCGGCGATTGTCCCTGGCAGGTCACCCTGGTTCAGGCGCGCCGCGGCCCGCGTGGCCCAGGCCTCGACGTGCGACGGGGCCAGCTCGACGGCCCGGGTGGCGTCGGCGATCGCGCCGCCGGGGTCGCCCGCGTTCGTCCGGGCCGCCGCGCGGTTGGCCCAGGCGAGGGCCAGGCCCGGGTCGAGCTCGATCGCCCGCGTCGCGTCCTCGATCGCCTCGGCGTGCCGCCCCTGCCCCGCGCGGGCCGACGCGCGGTTGGTCCAGGCGAGGGCCAGGCCCGGGTCGAACTCGATCGCCCGCGTCGCGTCCTCGACCGCGCCGGCGAGGTCCCGGCGGCGTTCGCGCAGGGCGCCGCGGGCCGCCCAGGCCGGGGCCGCCCGGGGGTCGAGGGCCAGCGCCCGCTCGAGGTCGGCCTGCGCGAGGTCCAGCTCGCCCAGCTCGAGCCGCACGCCGCCCCGGAGCGTGAGCGCCGCGACCAGGTCGGGCTCGAGCGCGAGCGCGCGGGTGGCGTCCGCCCTCGCCCCGACGAGGTCACCCCGCCCGGCCCGGGCGCTCGCGCGGGCCAGCCAGGCGCTCGCGGAGGTGGGGTCCGCCGGGTCGGCGGGCAC
>JAHBXY010000146.1 GCA_019636275.1 Planctomycetota bacterium
GGAGCAGGTTGACTGCCGCGCGGTGGCTGCTCACGACCGCGGCGGCGGCGCCCGGCGCGAGCAGGGCGAACGCGGGCTCCGTGGCCGCGGGCCCTGGCGCGAGCGGCTCGAGCGGCGCGTCGTCGGGCGGCGGCGGCAGCCCCTCGAGCCAGAGCGACCTGGACAGCGTCCCCGGGAGGCGCGCCCGGCCCTCCGGGTCGCTGACCACCACGGCGGGCGACAGGATGGCCAGGGCGCGCGCGAGGCCCTCGGGGGGGCACGCCGGATCGAGCGGCGCCACGGCGGCGCCGGCCCAGAGCGCCCCGAGGAGGCCCTCGGCCGCGCGCGCCGGGTGGGCGGCGGCCACGGCGACGACCCGGCCCGGCCCGGCGCCGAGGGCGCGCAGCATCGCCGCCGCCTGCAGGCCGCGCCGGGCGAGGGCGCCGTGCGTGACGTCGTCGCCGTCGGGATCGCCGTCCGGTTCGTCCGGATCGAGGAGCGCCGGCTGGTCCGCGTGCGCGGTCATCACCTCGAGCAGCACGTCGCCGAGGCTCCGGTGCCGCGGGAACGGGGCCTCGGTGAGGTTCCACAGGACGAGGACCCGGTGCCGCTCCTCGGGCCCGAGCGGCGCCTCGACCGTGGCTGACGCGTGGGAACCCTGGGTGGTCACGCCGCCCCCGTGTGGTCCGCCCCCGGGCGCCGCTGACGCAACGTGCGCGCCGGCGCCCGGGACGAGCGCCGGGGGTCGAGGGTCACCCGCGGGTCACGGCGTCCGCGGCGCTTTCCGCTCCAGCCGGGTGAACGTCCGCGCGGCGGCCGCGAGGTCACGGGCACGCCGCCGAGGGCGGCCGTCCTCCCGGGAGGGGGGCAACGCCCGGAGGCGACGGCCCGCGCGGGAGGGCCGCGCTCGGTTCTCCTGCGCCAACCCGATCGTCACCGCAGCCGAGGAGTCGATCCGAGCGTGCAGCGGGCAGATCGCGCGGCGGCGCGCATCCCCGGGCGAGGCCACGAAGCGGCCGGAGCGAGGGGGACGGGCACGTCACCGCGGGTCGGAGCGAGGCTCCCGCCCGGCGATGTGGACGTCCTACGAGCGACGGCCGCCGTGACACGGCGCGACCGCGCCGGCCGTCGTGGGAGCCTGGGGCAGGTCCGGCGCCGGCCGCCTCACGGCAGGCCGAAGCGCGCCCGGGCGGCCCGGTAGCGGGTCACGTAGCCGTGCTCGTCGGTCACCCGCCCCGCCTCGTAGGCGCGGCCGAACCGGCGGCAGTACTCGCGGAGCGCTCCCCGGTGGCGCTCGACGAACACGATGTCGTGGACGCCCATGTGGCGGATCACGATGCAGGCCACCGGCGCGCGGTAGAGGGCGAAGCCCCGGTTGTGCACGCCCCGCTTGGCGCAGGCGGGGTGGAACTGCGAGAGCATGACCCCACGCTCCATGAGGTAGTACTTCTGCCGCGTGTGGCTCTCGTCCACGAGCGCGCCCGCGTCGCCGGTGAGACGCGGGAGGGCGAGCACCACGCTCCACAGCGCTGCGTCGAGGTCGTGGGGGTCGATCGGGAAGCGGCGCAGGAACGCCCGCGCGTGGCGGAGGAGGGCCCGGTCGACGGCGTCGACGCCGTCGTCGGGGCCCACGTCCTCGCACACGGTGACGTGGAGCGCGCCCTGCCGCACCGCCGCGGGGACGTAGGGGCAGATCGGGCCCTTGCGGCCCAGGTCGGGGTGCGGCTTGCCGATGTAGTCGGTGGCCCAGGTCAGCACCTGCGTGGCGACGCCGGCCTGCGCAGGCGTCAGATACGGGACCGCCTCGCCGCCCGGGGGCCACAGGCCGTGGAAGACCGCGCGGCGCGCGAGCGCCTGCCGGATCCGGTCGAGCGCGCCGCGGACGGACGGCGGCGGCGCCCCCGCCGAGATCGGAGCCGGGTCCGGGGCCGGGTCCGGGGCCGGCGCCTCGACCGTCGGCGGCGGCGCGGCGGCGGCCGCGCAGGCGCGGGCGAAGCCCTCGAGGGTGGGCGCCTCGAACAGGGCGCGGACCGGGAGCGCGACGCCGAGGGCCTCCTCGACCTCGGCGACGCAGCGCGCGGCGAGGAGGGAGTGGCCGCCAAGGAGGAAGAAGTCGTCCGCCGGCCCGACGCCGGGCACGCCGAGCAGGCGCGACCAGAGCGCCGCGAGGCGGACCTCGAGCGCCCCTCGCGGCGTGCCGGGTGCGACGTCGCGCGCCAGGTGCTCGGGGCCCGGCGCGGGGAGCGCGCGCCGGTCGACCTTGCCGCTCTCCGCGCGCGGGAGCGCCGTGAGCGGCACGTAGAGGGCCGGCAGGGCGCCGCGCGGCAGGGTGGCTCCCAGGGCGCGCCGCAGGGCGACCGGCGGCGGCGCCACCTCGCCGCGCGGGACGACGTACGCCACGAGCGCGGCGCCGCCCGGGGCGTCCTCACGCAGGGCCACGGCCGTGTCCTTCACGCCCGGGTGAGCCAGGAGCGCCGCCTCGACCTCGCCCACCTCGATGCGCACGCCGTGGAGCTTCACCTGGTCGTCGAGCCGGCCCAGGAACTCGAGCTCGCCGCCGGGCAGGTGGCGGACGAGGTCTCCGCTGCGGTAGATGAGCGCGCCGGGGGTCGGCTGGAAGGGGTCAGGGAGGAAGCGCTCGCTCGTGCGCTCGGGCTGGCCGAGGTAGCCGAGCGCCACCCCCGGGCCGCCGATCCACAGCTCGCCGGTCTCGCCCGGCGGGACCTCGCGGCCGGCGGCGTCGACGACGTGGCAGCGCGCGCGCCCGATCGGGCGGCCGATCGGCAGCCGGGCGGGGAGGTCGCCCGAGGGCGCGACGGCGTGCACGGTGGTGCACACGGCGGCCTCGGTGGGGCCGTACTCGTTCCACAGCCGCGCGCCGGGCGCGCGGGCGCGGTGGCGCTCGACCACGCTCCGGGTCAACGGCTCGCCGCCGACGACGACCGCGCGCAGGGAGGTCAGCTGCTCCGGCCGCCCGGCGTCGAGCAGGGCGGCGTGGAGCGAGGCGGCGGCGACGAGGTGCGTGGCGCGGGCGCGCGCCACGAGGGCGGCGGCCGCCGCCGGGTCGCGCCGGGCGGCCTCGGGCGCGAGCACGAGCGCGCCGCCGGCGCCGAGCGCCCAGCTCACGGCGCCGAGCCAGGGGTCGAAGGTCGAGGGGACGAGCGCGAGGAGGCGCTCGGGCGGCGCGGACGCGTAGACCTCCTCCAGGCGGGCGCGGAGCAGGTGGACGATCGCCCCGTGGCTGACGACGACCCCCTTGGGGCGCCCGGTGGAGCCCGAGGTGTAGAGCACGTAGGCGGGCGCGCTGGCGGGGGTGTCGGGCGCCGGCGGCTCGACCGGGCGCGGGTCGCGCAGCTCGGGGAGGCCGGCCAGCGCGAGCTGCTCGACGCCGCCCGGGGCCAGGTCGGGGGCGGCCACCACCAGGCGCGCGCCGGCGTCGGCGAGCACGGCCCGGACGCGCGCGGCGGGCCAGGTCGGGTCGAGGGGCACGAGCGCCGCGCCGGCGTTCAGGACGCCCAGCGCGGCGACGACCTCCTCGAGGGGGTCGTGCAGGGCCACCGCCACGAACGTGCCGGGCCCGGCGCCCCGGGCCTGCAGCGCGCGGGCGAGCCGCGCGGCGCGGACCGCCAGCTCGCCGTGCGAGAGGACCGGCTCGCCGTCCCGCACCAGGGCCGGGGCCGTCGGCCGGGCGCGGGCGACCTCGGTCAGCGCCGCGTGCAGGCACGACGGCGAGGGGTCCTGACGGAGGTCGAGCCGTGACCGGGAAGAGATCGTGACGCCGCTGCCGCTCATGGAGCCTCGCACCCGGTGAGGCAAGAGACGGACCGGCCCACGGGCGCGGCCGTCCCACGCGGCGAACGAGAGGCCAGGTGGGGAGGACTCCCCGGCGTGCGGAAGGTGCGCCGGGCGGCGGCGTCAGCCGGAGGCCACGCCGGTCGAGGTCGTGCGCCCGGCGGCCTGGTCAGGGTTCGCGGCGGCGACGGTGACGGGCACACCGTTGAGGACCGAGGCGCCGGTGAGCGGATCGAACAGCGCGTCGTCGGTCAGGTCGTTGACGCTCGGGCCGTCGGTCGCCGCGCAGGCGCGCCCGGCGTGGCCGTGCGCCGCGTGCCCCCACCCGTGCGGGAGGCTGACCACGCCCGGGGGCAGCTCGTCGCTCACCTCGACCTCGGCCTCGACGGCGCCCACGCGCGAGGTGACGACGGCGCGGCCGCCGTGCGCGAGGCCGCGGGCGCGGGCGTCGTCGGGGTGGACGAGCAGCGTGCAGCGGTTCCGCGGCCCGAGGAGCGCGGGCAGGTTGTGCAGCCACGAGTTGTTGCTGCGGAGCTGGCGCCGGCCGACGAGGACGAGCCCGCCCGGCGCGGGCGGCGCGTCGAGCGTGGCCACGAGGCGGGCGAGGTCCTCGACGAGCGGCGCGGGCGCGAGCGCGACGCGGCCGTCGGGCGTGAGCAGCCGGCGCGCGAGGCGCCCCTCGGCGAGCGGGCGCGTCGGCAGCCCGTGCGGTGCGCTCTCGAGCGCGGCGCGCGCGAGAGGCGCAGGTGAGCCGAGGCGCAGGCCGAGCGCCGCCAGCCGCTCGGGCGAGAGCCGCGGCGCGGCCCGCGCCAGGAGCCCGAGCAGGCGCGGCTGCCGGCGCCGGTCGCGCGGCGCGCGGCGCCACACCTCGGCGGACAGGCGGGCGATGACCTCGTACTCGCCCACGCTGCCCGGCGGCGGCGGCACGACGGGCGGCGTCCAGCGGGCCACGTCCTCGACGGCGAAGTGGGGGAAGACCGGGTCGCAGCCGCCGTCGTGGAGCGCGCTGCGCGGCGGCAGGACGACGTGCGCGTGGCGCGCCGTCTCGCCCAGGTAGCAGTCGACGGCGACGAGGCACTCGAGCGAGGCCAGGGCGCGGGCCAGGCGCCGGCCGTTGGGCGCCGACAGGACCGGGTTGCCGGCGAACACGACCATCGCCCGGACCGCCTCGGGCGCGCGCGGGTCGGCGAGGCCGCGCTCGACCTGCTCGGCCAGGATCGAGCAGGGGTACTCGCCCCCGACCTCCGGCCGCCCCTGCGGGCTGCGGTGGGAGTCGAAGCTGCCGCGGGCGAACGGCAGGCGGAAGAGCCACGAGAGCGGCCCCTCGGGGAAGAGCACGCCCCCCGCGCGATCGAGGTTGCCCGTGAGCAGGTTGAGGAGGTGCCCGGCCCACACGGCCAGGCCGCCGGTGGCCGTGACGCACGGGCCCAGCCGCAGGTAGACGGCCGCCGGCCGCGTCGTGGCGAGCTCGCGCGCCAGGCGGCGGACCGTCGCCGCGGCGCCCTCGCCGAGGCCCAGGTGCGGGGCCACGCGCTCGGGCGTGAAGGGCGCGAGCAGCGCCGGCAGCCGCTCGTGACCCTGGCACCAGCGGGCCAGGAAGTCGCGGTCCTCGAGGCCCTGCGCGAGGACCTCGCGGGCGAGCGCCAGGAGGAGGAGCGCGTCGGCGCCCGGGCGCAGGGGCAGGTGCTCGTCGGCCAGGCGCGCGGTCTCGGTGCGCCGCGGGTCGACGACGACGAGCTTGCCGCCGCGCGCCTGGACGGCGCGCAGGCGCGCGCCGACGCGGGGGGCGGTCATCAGGCTGCCGTTGCTCACGAGCGGGTTGGCGCCCACGACCAGGAGCAGGCGCGCGCGGTCGAGGTCCGGCACCGGGTGGGCGAGCTGCATGCCGAACATGAGGTGGTTGACGAGCAGGTGCGGCGTCGCGTCCTGCGAGTTGGCCGAGTAGCGGTTGCGCGTGGGGAAGAGCGCGCGGAAGACCTCCGTGCCGAGCATCGCGCCCAGGTGGTGGACGACCGGGTTGCCCAGGTAGACGCCCAGCGCGTCGAGGCCGTGGCGCGCGATCACGCGGGCGAGGCCGTCGGCGGCGCGGTCGAGCGCCTCGGGCCAGGAGGCCGGCGCGAAGGCGCCGTCGGCGCGGCGCACGAGCGGCGTCGTCAGCCGGTCGGGGTCGTGGTGCAGGTCGGCGAGGGCCAGCCCCTTGGGGCAGCAGAAGCCGCGCGAGAACGGGTCGTCGGGGTCGTTCCTGACCGACGTGATCCGGTCCCCCTCGACCTCGAACGTCAGCCCGCAGGAGGCCTCGCACAGGTGGCAGGCGCGGTGGACGGTCGTCGTCACTCGGGCAGCTCCACGCGCCGCGCGCCGCCGTCGCGGGGCCGGCGCAGGAGCACGCCCGCGACGTCGACCTCGGCCACGACGACGCCGGTCTCGTCGCCGTTCGCGTCGAGCACCTCGTCGCCCGGGCGGTAGACGCGGCCGTCGATCACGGCGCGCCAGCCGTCGGCGACCTGCGCGACCGCCTGCAGGCCGGCGGCGAGGGGCGCCGGCTCGACCGCCGGGCCGCGCGCGCGCAGGCGCGCCGGCGCGCTGGGCGACAGCTCGAGGTCCAGCGCGTCGGCCAGGGCGGCCAGGGCCTGGTGCGGTCGACGTCGCGCAAAACGAGGCGCGGCGCGCTTCGGCGCCGACGACGAGGTCGAACCCGCCGGCCGCGGCGAGGGAGCGAGCCCAGCGCGGCGGAGACGCGCGCCGCGGGCGCGCAGGAGCGGCAGCCGCGGGCCGGGCGCCGGCGGCGGGGCCGGCGCGTCGCGGAGGCGCAGGCGCTCGCCCTTGCTCGGGGTGCCGGCCGGCGCGATGAGGAGGAGGTCGGGGCCGTAGGCGAAGACCTCGAGGCCGAGCGCGTCGGCGACGGCGAGGAGCGTGGCGTCCCAGGGGGTCTGCTTGACGTCGAGCGACACGGGTCCCGCGACGCCGGGATGGAGCAGCACGCTCTTGCCGACGTACGCCCCGAGCAGCTCGAAGACGACCGGCGCGCGGGCCGCCGTGAGCTGGAGCGACACGCGCACGCACTGCTCGAGCCTCCAGTCCCCGTCGGGCGTGCGGACGACGTCGCAGCCGGCCACGCGCGCGATCACGTGGAGCGCCTCCTCGAAGGGGACGTCGCGCAGCTCGAGCGTGACCCGCTCCTCGACCCCCGTCGCGACGGTCACCCGTTGACCCGCCACGCGCGCGAGGTCGGCCACGACCTCGCGCAGGTCGGCGTCGTCCGCCTCCACCGTCAGCCGGTCGGCGCCAGCGAGCGCCTCACGGGCGAGCAGGTCGAGGACCCCGGCGAGCAGCCGCACGTGCGCCGGCGCGCCGAGGACCACCAGGCGGTGACGCGCCGGGACCTGGAACAGCTCCACGCCGCGCAGGTCGCTCTGGACGAGGAGCCGGCGCAGCCCGTCGAAGCGTCGGTCGGCGGTCGGGGCGTCGGGCGCCGTCCAGGCGCAGGCGGCCGTCCCCGGCCAGAGCTCCGTGGGCGGCGCGTGCTCGGCCGCGTCGAGGAGCCGCAGGAGGACCTCGAGCCCGTCGACCACCGCCGGGTCGCCGCGGACCTCGAGCTTGCCGCCGGCGGACCGCACGCGGGCGTCGCCCGGCCAGCGGGCCTGGGTGGCGAGCACGACGGCCAGGAGCGCGTCGGCCTCGGCCCGCTCGGGCGTGAACCGCAGCGGCTGGTCCGCCCGCGCCGCCGGGAGGCAGGCGAGGAGGAGCAGGGCGGCCGGGAGCGCTCTCGTCACGCAGGGACCCTCCGGTCCGCCCAGGCTACGGCCGCCGCGCCGAGCCATCCACCGCGGCCCCCGCGGTCTGCAGCGCCCAGGGAACGACGTCGGCCTGCACGCGCCGCAGGAGGGCCTGCTCGTAGCCGTCGCGCGGGCGCGGGCCGCCGAGGGCCTCACCCAGCCCGGGCGGCGGCGACGCCCTCCGCTCCTCGAGCATCGAGCCCCAGTCGCCGAGGATGCGCAGGGTCAGCTCGAGCGCGCGGCTGGCCCGCGGTCCGGAGGTCGTGACGCCCTCGAGCAGGCGGCGCGCGAGGAGGACCGCCGTGCGCTGCGGGCGCGCGGGGCCGCCCTGGAGCCCGAAGAGCGCCCGGGCGTGCGGCTCGAGGGGGCGCGTGGGCCGCGGCGGGGTCGCGTCGAGCCAGCCCTGCACCGCGACGAGCGCGGCCCGGGCGGCGGGGTGGACGGGGCCGACGAAGCGGTCGACGAGGTCGGCGTGGGCCCCGACGGCGGCGAGCGTCACGCGGACGAGCCCCTCGCGGCCGAGCCTCCCCAGCGCCTGCGGCGACGGGTCGCCCCCGCGCAGGCGCTCGACGGCCTCGTCGACGTCCACCGGCCGGTCGAGGGCGGTGAGGGCCGGCGGGTGGCCCAGGTCGGCCGCGAACAGGAGCCGCTCGCGCGGCAGGTCGCCCGCGCGCACGCGGGCGAGCAGCCAGCGCGCCTCGTCGTCCACGGCGCCCGTCTGGCGCCAGCGGCGCTCGAGCGTCTGCAGCGACGCGTCCATGCCTCGACGCTAACCCGGCCGCCCGGGGTCGTCGTGGTCGATCGCCCGGCTACCTCGGCTTCAGGAGCTCGCCGTAGGCCGGGTCCTGGCGGAGCGCGTCGAAGCCGCGGTCGGCCGCCAGGCGCTCGCCGACCTGGTAGCCCGTCGCGACCGCCGCACGCAGGGCGACGACGGCGCGGCCCAAGCGGTCCGCGCGGCCCGCGTCGTCGAGGCCGGGCTCGTCCGCGCGCAGGGACCAGCAGAGGCCCTGGAAGTAGTGGCTCACGCCCGAGCCGGGGTCCTTCTCCAGGGCCAGGCCGAGGTCGGTCATCGCGGCCGCGTAGCGCTCTTCGCGGCCCGGCGCCCCCGCGGGCAGGAGACCGGCGCCCCGCAGGCGCAGGGCGGCGCGAAAGACCAGGGCGGTCACGTGCTCCGGATTCAGCTCCAGGCAGCGGTCCAGGTCGGCGAGGCCCAGGTCGACGTCCTCCGCCGCGAAGCGCTCCTGCTCGCACTTGCTCAGGCGGAACATGCCGCGCAGGAACAGCACGTACGACGTGTCCGGATGGTCGGCCACGAGCCTGTCCATCTCGGCGAGGACCCGGTCGACGTTGGTGACGCGGGCGACCAGCCCGAGCCGCCGGTGCACCGGGTCGGCCCGGCGCGGGTCCAGCTCGACGGCGCGCGAGAAGTCGAGGATCCCGGGGACGAAGTTCCCGACCTTCAGGTAGCACGTGCCGCGCTCGTAGTACGCGTCGCCACTCCGCGGGTCGACCGCCAGCGCGCGGTCGAGGAGCGCGATCGCGCCGGAGTAGTCCTGCCGCTCGCGCAAGCGCTGGGCGTCGGCCAGCCAGGCGGAGACGAGCTCGTCGCGGGCCGCGCGGGCCTGCTCCGCGCGCGCCAGGGCGGCGGTCGCGCCGGCCTCGTCGCCCAGGCGGCGGCGCACGGCGGCGAGCGGGCGCAGGACCGGCTCGGCCTCGGCGGGCGGCAGGGCAGCACGGCCGCCGCAGCGGGCGCGCGCAGCCTCCTCGGCAGGGGGCCCTGCCCCGGCCGCCCCGGCGCGCAGCAGCCGGGCCTCGGCCCGGACGACGCGCGCGCGGGCGGCCAGGGCCGCGTCGTCGGTCAGCTCGAGGGCGCGGGTGCAGGCGGCCTCTGCCCGGGCGCCGTCGCGCAGCGCGGGGGGCAGGTCGCGCGTCAGGAGCTCGCCCAGCGCCAGGTGGGCCTCGACCCACAGCGGGTCCAGCTCGCACGCGCGGGCCACGAGGGCCAGCCCGTCGGCCGGTCGTGATCGCGCGGCGAGCTGGCCGCGCGCCACGGTGGTCACGGCGGAGAGCGGGTTGTCGGCCAGCGCCCGGGCGAAGGCCCGCTGCGCGGCGCGCGCGTGCTCGCGCTTGCCCGAGCGCCGGGCCAGGTCGAGGTGTCGCAGCCCCGCCTGGTGCTCCGGATGCGCGGCGGCCAGGGCGCGCGCGCGCGCGGCTGCCGCCGGCGCGTCTGGCCGGCGCTCGGCCCGGGCCGCCGCCGCAGGCCCCGCCGCCGCGAGCGGGTGGTCAGGGCGCGCCCGCAGCGCCGCCTCGAAGCTGCAGGCAGCGAGTCGTGGTTGACTTCAGGCCCTCGAGCGCTTCGACCTCGGCGCGGAGCGGCGGCAGGAAGCCTCGCGCAGGAGCGCCCGGGCAGCGGCGACGTCGCGCGCCGCGACCTCAGCAGGCTGCCCGCGCGCGAGCGCCACGCGCGCGCGGCCGGGGTGGGCCAGGCGCGGGCGCGTGCCGCGACGGCCCGCTCGGCGTGGTCAGCCGCGGCGGCCAGCCGCTCGGCGCCGAGGGCCCGGGCCGCGCCGGCGTCCGGCGCGTCGAGGGCGCACTCGAGCGGGTCCGCCCGCAGGGCGAGGAGCGCGCCGAGCGCCGCGTGCGCCTCATGGGCCACCTCCGGCCCGGTGCCCGCGGCGAGCGCCGCCTCGAAGTGGCGCTGCGCGTCCTCGTACTCGAGCGCCCGCTCCTGGGCGCGCCCGAGCCCGAGGCGCGCGGGCAGGAAGCGGCGGTCGCGGGACAGGGCGACCTCGTGGTCTCGGATCGCCGCCTGCAGCTTGCCCTGCGCCGTGAAGAGCTCGCCCCGCAGGTGATAGCCGTCGGGGCGCGACGGGTCGAGGTCGATCGCCTCGGTCGCGTCCTCGACCGCCTCGGCCAGGCGCCCCTGCGCCGCGCGGATGTGGCCCCGGAGCAGGTAGGGCTCGGGGAGGTCGTCGCGCGCCCGGAGCGCGCGCTCCACGCGCTCGAGGGCCTCGTCGAGGCGGCCGGCCGCGAGCGCCTCGCGCGCTTGCCGGAGGAGCGCGCCCGGGTCCTGGGCGCCCGCGGGCGCGGCGGCGAGGGCGAGCGCGAGGAGCGCCAGGGCAGGTCGTGTCACGTGGAACCTCCGCCGCCCAGCTTCTTCTGCCGGCCGGTGACGTCAATCCCGGGCCGGGCGTCAGCGCAAACCCAACTCGCCCGCCGCCGGCGGCAGGACGAGCAGCGCCGTGCCGACGGCCGCGCCCTCGTCGTCGCCGTCGTCGCCGTTCAGGACCCGCCCGCCGGCCCAGAAGGTCGACGAAGGCCCGCCGTCGAGGTTCAGGGCGTCGGTGCAGCCGAGCGCCTTCAGGGCCAGGGCCAGGTCCACGAGCGACGCCCCGTGGCCCGGGAGCTGGTAGGTCGACGCCAGGACGAGGTGCGTGGGCGTGAGGCCGACCGCCGTGCGCGCCACGCGCGCCGTCCAGCCGGGGGACTCGGGCGCGTCGAGGACCGCGGCCACCTCGCCCGCCTCGAGCAGCCGCGGGCCGGTGCCGAGGGCCAGCCACACCCGGTCGGCGTCGGCGCCGGCGCGCTCGAACGTCAGCGTGGTCCGGGGCGCGGCGTCGGCGAGGAAGGCGGCGTCGAGCCCGCCGCGGCGCAGGAGGGCCGGGCCGCGCAGGTCGGTCGTCGGCAGCCCGGCGACGCGGAACGTGGCCGCCCCCGTGCGCTCGAGCGGCAGAGCGGCGAAGCCGTCGGCGCGCCAGACCCCCGCGGGCGGCCGCGTGATCAGCAGGTCGTCGCCCGTCTCCACGTCGACCTGCACCGGGAGCGTCCGTCCGGAAGGCAGGCGCAGGGCCGCGCCGAGGTCGACGTGCCCGATCCGCGTGACGCCCTCGCGGTCGAGCCACAGGGCGCAGCCGTAGCTGAACGGCGCGCCGACCACGCGCGCCTCGCCGCGGTCGACGAGGGTCGAGAACGGCGCCCCCAGGCAGAACGACCCGGTCAGCCGATGGTAGTCGCCGTTGACCGCCACGAGCGCGCCGGCGCTGCGGGCCGCGGGCCCGAGCAGGTCGAGGTCGGCGCGGTCGGGGGAGAGGAGGACCGCGCGCAGGCGCAGGCCGGCGCCGCGCGGCACGCGGGCCACGAGCAGCGTGACCTCCGGCTCGGGCAGGCCCACGCGCTCGACCGTGACCCCGTGCGCCAGGGCCCACCAGCCGTCGAAGCGCGGCCGGCGCAGGGGCTCGACGACGCGCACCCAGGCGCCCCAGCCGGCCGTGACGGCGAGGAGGGCGAGGAGGACCGCGAGGCGCGCCCTGCGCGTGCGCTCGAGGACCACCGACGCGCTCAGGCGCCTACCTCCCCCGCAGGAGCTCGACGAAGCCGGGGTCCTGGCGGAGCGCGGCGAAGCCCGGCTCGAGGCGCAGGCGGTCACCCGCCTGGAACCCCGCCTGCCGAGCCGCGCGGAGGGCTTCGAGGGCGCGGGCAGCGCGGTCGCTCCGCGCGGCCTCATCCGGCGCGTCGCCGGCGCGCATCGCCCAGCACAGCCCCTGGAGGTAGTGGCTCAGGCTGGACTCGGGGTCCTTCTCCAGCGCGAGCAGGAAGTCGGACAGCGCCGCGGCATGGCCGGCCTCGCGCCCCGCGACGTCGGTCGGGTCGAGGAGGCTGGCGGCGCGAAGGCGCAGGTTGCCGCGGTAGAGGAGCGCCGTGACGTGCTCGGGGTTGAGCTCGAGGCAGCCGTCCATGTCGGCGAGCCCGAGCGCCACGTCGTCCGCGTCGAACCCCGGCAGCTCGCAGCGGCAGAGGCGGAACATGCCCCGCAGGAACAGCACGTGCGCCACGCCCGGGTGACCGGCCACGATCCTGTCCAGCTCGGCGAGGACCTTGCTGAGGTCGACCACGTGGGAGATCTGCGCGAGCTTCTGGTAGGTCAGCTCGGAGATCCGCGGGTCCAGCTCCACGGCGCGCGAGAAGTCGAGGATCCCCGCGATGAACCTCCCGAGCTTGAGGTGGCACGTCCCGCGGTCGTAGAACGCCTCACCCCAGGTCGGGTCGAGCTCGAGCACCCGGTCGAACGCCTGGATCGCGGCGGAGAACTCCTGTCGGTCGCGGAGTCGCCGCGCCTCCGCGAGCGGCTCGCGGAGGCGCTCCAGGCGCGTCGCCCGGACCTCGGCGAGCCGGGCGAGGGCGGCCGCCGCGCCGCTGGGGTCGCCCAGGCGGCGCTGCGCGGTCACCAGGAGCCGCAGGACGGGCTCGGCGTCCGCCGGCGGCAGCGCCGCCGCCGCGGCGCTCAGGTCGACCGCCGCCGCCTCGACGAGGTCGCGGCCGCCCTCCGGGCCGGCACGGCGCAGGCGGGCGAGGCCCCGCCCGTGCCGGGCGCGCGCCGCCGCGACGACCTCCTCCGCCGCCTCGAGGGCGCGCGTGAACGCGGCCTCGGCCTCGGCGTAGCGCCCCTCGTCGTGGAGCCCCCGGGCTCGCGCGAGGTGGTCGGCCGCGTCCTGCGCGGCGACGCTCGACGCCGAGACCAGCGCTGCCGCGACCACCGCCAGCAGTCGCCTCATCATGCCGACCTCCCCCGCGGCAGGGTGGCGCGGCCGCCCGGGCGCGTCAACCGCCCCCGGCCAGGGCGGCCTTGATCCGCGCCGCGAGGTGGCTGACGCGCTGGCGCGGGCGGTCGTTCTGCACGGCCATCTCCAGCGCGCGCCGCTGGCCGACGAGGATCGCCAGGCGGCGGGCGCGCGTGAGGGCGGTGTAGATCAGGTTGCGCTCGAGCATGACGAAGTGCTCGGTGAGCACCGGCACGACGACGGCCGGGTACTCCGAGCCCTGCGCCTTGTGGATCGTGGCGCAGTAGGAGAGCGCCAGCCGCGCCGCCTCGCCGCGGGTGTAGCGCACCTCGCGGCCGTCGAAGGCCACGATCACCTCGCCCGTGTCCTCGCGGCGCACGACGCGGCCGATGTCGCCGTTGTAGACGTCGTGGTCGTAGTCGTTGCGGAGCTGCATGACCTTGTCGCCCGCGTCCAGGCGCCCAGGCTCGGGCGGATCGCCCTGGCGGCCGAGGAGCGCCGCGCGCAGGGCGGCGTTGAGGGCGTCGGTGCCGCAGGCGCCGCGCCGCATGGGCGAGAGGACCTGCACGGCCTCGATCGGGTCCAGGCCGAACTTGCCCGGGATCCGCTCGGTCACCAGCTTGACGATCGCCCGCTGCGCCTCGGCCGGGTCGTCGCGGGCGACGAAGAAGAAGTCGGTCTCCTCGGTCGGGTCGTGCTCGAGCGGCGGGACCTCGCCGCGGTTGATCGCGTGCGCGGCGCCGACGATCCGCGAGCGCGCCGCCTGCCGGAACACCTCGGTCAGCCGCACGACGTGCGCCGCGCCGCTGGCGATCAGGTCCTTGAGCACGGCCCCGGGGCCGACCGACGGGAGCTGGTCGACGTCGCCCGTGAGCACGAGCGTGGCCCCGGGCGGCAGGGCGCGGACGACGGCGTGGTAGAGGCGCACGTCGACCATGGACGCCTCGTCGATCACCAGCAGGTCGACGTCGAGCGGGTCGTCCTGCCCGTGGACGAAGCCGCCCTCCTGCGGGTCCCAGCCGAGCAGCCGGTGGAGCGTCTGCGCGCGCGCGCCCGTGGCCTCCTCCATGCGCTTGGCCGCGCGGCCGGTCGGCGCGGCGAGGGCGAGCTTGGCCCGCTTGGCCTCGAGCACGCGCACGAGCGCGCGCAGGACGGTCGTCTTGCCCACGCCGGGCCCGCCCGTGATCACGACGAGCGGCGCCTCGAGGCAGGCCTGCACGGCGTCGGCCTGCGCGTCGGTCAGCGCCAGGCCGTGCTCGCTGGCCAGCCAGGCGACGGCCGCGCGCACGTCGCCCACGGGCGCGCGCCGGCGCTGCGGCTGGACGAGGCGCGCCGTGCGCTGCGCCGCGCCGCGCTCGGCGCGCAGCACCTGCGGCAGGTAGACGACGTCGACCTCGGCCTCGCCGGGCGGCCGGTCGAGCTCGAGGTCGAGCCCCTCGCGCGCCGCGCGCAGGCCGGCCTCCAGGGCGGCGGTCTCGGAGGTGTGCAGGAGCCGCCCGGCCTCCTCGAGGAGCGCCGGCGCGGGGACGGCCACGTGGCCCGACCCGAGCGCCTCGTTGACGACGTGCAGGAGCCCGGCGCGCACGCGGCGCGGGTCGTCGGGCTTCATGCCGATCGCCCGCGCCAGGCGGTCGGCCGTGAGGAAGCCGACGCCGTCGACCTCGCGGGCGAGCTGGAACGGGTCGTCCTCGAGGATCCCCCGGGTCGCCGCGCCGTACTTGGCGTGGATCTTCTCGGCGAGCACCGGCCCGAAGCCGTGGCCGCGCAGGAAGAGCATGGCCTCGCGCGTCGCGCGCTGCGCCGCCCAGCCGGCCTCGATCTGCTTCAGGCGCTTCCTGCCGATCCCCTTCACCTCGCGCAGCCGGGCGGGGTCCTCGTCGAGGACGCGCAGGGTGTCGTCCCCGAAGCGCTCGACGATCCGCCGCGCCGTCTCGGGGCCGACGCCGTGGATCGCCCCCGAGCCCAGGTAGCGCACGATCGCGGCGGCCGAGCCGGGCGGCGCGACCTTCGCCTCGCGCGCGCGGAACTGCCGGCCGAAGCGCGGGTCCATGACCCACTCGCCCGTGGCCTCGAGCACCTCGCCCGGGTGCGCCACCGGCAGGGGCCCCGTGACGCTCACGACGCCCGTGTCGCTCTCGAGCATGAGCACGGCGAACCCGCCGTCCTCGCGGCGGAACACCTCGCCCCGCACGGTGCCCTGGAGCACGTCGTCCTGCGCCATCGACCACGAGTCTACCGCTCGCCGGCGACGGGCAGCGGCGCCGCCCACAGGGGGCCGGCGAAGCCGGCCGTCGCCGCCTCGACCGCAAAGGCCCGCTCGGCCGCCAGGAACGCGGCCAGGGCGTCGTCGAACGAGGGCAGGTCGGCCTCGAGCGGCCCCTCGGCGGTGAGGCGCACGAGCCGGCCGGGGTGGGCGCGGGCGAGGGCGCAGGACCAGCAGCCCGCGAGGCCCCATGGCTCCTGGAGCCCACGGTCGAGGAGGATCAGCGACTCGACCCGCCCCCGCTCGACGCGCAGGTGGAGGCGGCCGGACCGCAGGCAGCGGACGCTCGTGCGGCCGTCGAGCGCGTCGCGGACGACGGGGTCGTCCCGGGTGCCGCCCCAGCGGGTGATCCCGTCCAGGCCCTCGTCCATGACCACGAGCTGGACCTCGTCGGGCGGCGGGAGGGTGGCGCCGTGCGGCCTGCCCGCGACCGGGATGCCCGCGATGGGGACGACGGCGTACGGCTCGGCCAGCGGGAGCGTCGAGGCGCGCACCCCGCCCGGCCCCACGTGGACGACCGTCGCGTCGGACGGGACCGCGTGCTCGCGGCCCCCCGCGCGCACCCGCCCGGCGCGCAGGTCGACCTCGACCCCGCCCGGCTCGCCGAAGACGGGCGACAGCCAGCCGCTCGCCCGCACCGAGACGGGCCCCACCGGCGGGTCGACGATGAGCAGCAGGCGCGGCGTGCCCCTGCGGTGCACCAGCCAGGCCTGGTTGCCGAGGTGGTCCTCGAGCCTCAGGCAGCCCTCGCGCGTGAGGGTCCGCACCGGCCCGAGCCAGAGGCCGGAGAGGGCGAGGGCGAGGGTCGCCGTGAGGAGCCTGCGCCGGCGGGCGCGCGCCCACGCGGGGACGCCCTCGCCGACGCGCTCGGTTGGCAGCCGCGCGCGGGCGACCTCGAGCAGCCGCCGCACCGCCTCGGCGCCCGGTCTCGCGACGCGGCGAGGGCCGGAAGCGAGCTCCAGGTAGAGCGCGCCCTCGTCGGCCGACAGGCGCGCGACGTCGGACCAGGGCGCGCGGACCTCTCCCACCGCCACGCCCGTCCGGCCGAGATGAATCCGCCGGCGTCGCGGCAGCAGGAGGAGCGTGCCTAGGACGAGGCTGGCCACGAGGAGCGCGCCGCCTGCCTGGGCGGGCGCCCCGCCCTGGACGGCCAGGCTCAGGGCCACGGTGACGGTGATGGCGGCCGGGATGGCGAACGCGACGAGGTTCGCCTCCGTGAGGCCCTGGCCGCCGCTCGCCGTCCGTCGGTCACCGTCGAGGCCCACCAGCGAGGCGTCGAGGAGCGCGTGGATGCGGGCGCGCTCGGCCGCGTCGCGCGCCGGCACCAGCAGCGGGCAGAGCAGGCGCGACAGGCGGTCGTGGATGGCCGGCGCATCGAGCAGCACGCCGCCGGAGGCGTCCCAGCGCTGGACGATGTCGTCGAGGGCGACGGGCACCCCCCAGCGGCGGAAGAGCCCCAGCGGCTCGATCACCACCAGGTCGCCGAACACCGTCGCGCGCGAGAAGCGCCGGAAGGCCCAGGCGAGCAGGGTCGTGGTCACGAGCACCGGGGCGAGGCAGAGCAGGGCGCCGGCCGTCTCGGCCGCGGCCCCGGGCGACGTGAACGCCAGCGCCTCCGCCACCTGCCTCACGGCCCCGCTCACGTCGGAGGCCGCCAGCGGGCCGAGGCACGAGCTCCCGAAGAGCGCGAGGAGGGCGCCGCCGGTCGCGCGGTCCAGCCGGCGCTCGAACACCACGCCGTCGTTCATCGAGGGAGCGTAGCGGGCCCGGACGCATGGCGCCGCCCCGCGGTCCGCGCCACCGTGACGACGAGGCGAGGGAGGCGACGTGCTCGGATGGTTGCGCGCCTGGCTCCGCGGTGAGGTCCACCCTTGCCCGCGCTGCGGCGCCGCCCTGGTGAGCGACCTGGCCGGGTGCGCGCACCTGAACCCGGCCCGCGACGCCTCGGGGCGGCCACTGCCGGGCGCGGGGCTGGAATGCGAGGGGTTCCGCTGTCCGGCCTGCGGGAGCCTGCTGGCGCGGGTGCACCTGGTCGGCGGGGCGGTCAGGTGGGAGGACCGCTCGAGCAGGCCCTGGCGGCCGCTCGGGGCCTGACCGCGCTGACCGCGCTGACCGTTTGATCTGACGAGTAGAGAACGGTCACCGAGGACACCGAGGACACACCGAGAGTCTTGGCTCGAGAGACCCCTCGGCGCCCTCGGTGCCACCTCGGTGTCCTCGGTGACCGTTCTCGCTCATCCACGACAAGCGGTGGGACGCAGTGACCGACGCGAGTCAGCCCTTCCGACGCCGCGCCTTGCCGCTCTTGCCTGGCGCCCCCGCCCCCGCCAGCGCCGGCTCGGGCGGCGACCAGGCCGCCTCCGGCAGCGGCTCGAGCCCCAGCAGCGGGGCCAGGAACCGCCCCGTGTGCGACCCCGGCGTGCGGGCCACGTCCTCGGGCGTGCCGGCGACGAGGAGCTTGCCGCCGCGCTCGCCGCCCTCGGGGCCGAGGTCAACGACCCAGTCGGCGGTCTTGACGATGTCGAGGTTGTGCTCGATCACGACGACCGTGTTGCCGGCGTCGACGAGGCGCGAGAGCACGCCCAGGAGCTTCTTGATGTCGTCGAAGTGCAGCCCCGTCGACGGCTCGTCGAGCACGTAGAGCGTGCGCCCGGTCGAGCGCTTGCCCAGCTCGCGCGCGAGCTTCACCCGCTGCGCCTCGCCGCCCGACAAGGTCGGGCTCGGCTGGCCGAGCGGCATGTAGCCCAGGCCCACGTCGACGAGCGTCTCCAGCAGGCGCGCGATCTTGGGGTGGTTCCGGAACAGCTCGAGCCCCTCGGCCACCGTCATGTCGAGGACCTGCGCGATCGACTTGCCGCGGTAGGTCACGCGGAGGGTGGCGTCGTTGAAGCGCCGGCCGTCGCACTCCGAGCACGTCACGTAGACGTCGGCCAGGAAGTGCATCTCGATCTTCTTCACCCCCGAGCCCTCGCAGCCCTCGCAGCGGCCGCCCTTCACGTTGAAGGAGAAGCGGCCCGCCTTGAAGCCGAAGGCCAGCGCCTCGGGCAGCCCGGCGTAGAAGTCGCGGACCTCGTCGAAGACCTTCACGTACGTGGCCGGGTTGCTGCGCGGCGTGCGCCCGATCGGCTGCTGGTCGATCGCGATCACGCGGTCGATGTGCTCGACGCCGTCGAGCCGCTCGTGCGCGGCCACGTGCACGGCCTTGTCGGTGAGCTGGCGCTCGAGCCCGGGCAGGAGGATCTGGTTGACGAGCGTCGACTTGCCGGCGCCCGAGCAGCCCGTGACGCACACGAACACACCCAGCGGGAAGGCCGCGTCGACGCCCTGCAGGTTGTTGGCCCGCGCGCCCACGATCCGCAGCTCGCGCCGCGGGTCGACCGGCCGGCGGCGCGCCGGCGTCGCGATCTCCAGGTCGCCCGACAGGTACCTGCCCGTCAGCGAGCGCGGGTCGGCCTGGATCTGCGTCGGCGTGCCGGCGGCCATGACCTGCCCGCCGTCGCGGCCGGCGCCGGGGCCGAAGTCGATGATCCAGTCGGCGCGCTCGATCGTCTCGCGGTCGTGCTCGACCACGATGATCGTGTTGCCCTTGTCGCGCAGGTGCTCGAGCGTGTTGATCAGCCGCGACGCGTCGCGCGCGTGCAGCCCGATCGACGGCTCGTCGAGCACGTAGACCACGCCCGACAGCTCCGAGCCGATCTGCGAGGCGAGCTGGATGCGCTGCGACTCGCCGCCGGAGAGCGACGGGCCCGCGCGCGAGAGCGACAGGTAGTCGAGGCCCACGTCCTCCAAGAAGCGCAGGCGCGCGCGGATCTCCTTGATCAGCTCGGCGCCGATCTGCCGCGCCTCCTTGCCCAGCCCCTCGGGCAGCGCCTCGACCCAGCGCGCCGCGTCGCGCACGCACATCTCGCAGATCGCGCCCATGGTCTGCCCGCCCAGGCGCACGGCCGCGCTCTCGGGCCGCAGGCGGCTGCCGCCGCAGGTCCCGCAGGCGCGGTAGCTGTGGAACGAGGCGTAATACTTCTGCGCGTCCTCGGACTTGGTCTCGAGCAGCCGGCGCTTGAGCTGCGAGAGCACCCCCTCCCACTTCATGCGGTAGGGGCGCGAGCCGTTCCAGTGGACGCTGATCGACTGCTTGCCGGCGCCGTGGAGGATCACCTCCTGCGCCCGCGCCGGCAGCTTGCGCCAGGGCGCGTCGAGGTCGACCGAGAACTCCTTGGCGATCGCCGCCACGAGCTTGCCGGTCCAGGTGCCGTCGGCCTCGAGCGACTCCCGCGGCCAAACGACCACGGCGCCCTCGCGGATCGACTTCGCCGGGTCGGGGACGACCAGCGCCGGGTCCATGTCGAGGCTGTGGCCCAGGCCGTTGCACGAGACGCACATGCCCTGTGGCGAGTTGAACGAGAACGACTGCGGCGTCAGGTCGGGGAACGACAGGCCGCAGGCGTCGCACGCCATGCGCTCGGAGTGGATCGCCTCGGTCTTCTGCTCGACATCGACGAGGATCAGCCGCCCCTGGCCCAGGCGCAGGGCGGTCTCGACCGAGTCGACGATGCGGTTGCGCAGGCTGTCCTTGACGACCAGCCGGTCGACGACCGCCTCGAGCGTGTGCTTCTCCTTCTTGTTCAGGGCGGTGAGGCCCTCGAGCTCCTTGACCTCGCCGTCGACGCGCACGCGCACGATGCCCTCGCGGCGCAGGACGGCCAGCTCCTCCTTGTGCTCGCCCTTGCGGTTCTCGATGCGCGGGGCCAGCAGGATGAGCTTCTTGCCCTCGGGGAGCGAGGCGATGCGCCGGCTGATCTGCTGCGCGCTCTGCGACTCGACGAGCTTGCCGCACGACGGGCAGTGCTGGACGCCCACGCGCGCGAAGAGGACGCGCAGGTAGTCGTGGATCTCGGTGATCGTGCCCACGGTCGAGCGCGGGTTGACCGACGCGGCCTTCTGCTCGACGGCGATGCTCGGCGAGAGCCCCTGGATCTTGTCGTACTTGGGCTTCTCCTTCTGCCCCAGGAACTGCCGGGCGTAGGCGGAGAGGCTCTCGACGAAGCGGCGGCGGCCCTCGGCGTAGATCGTGTCGATCGCGAGCGTGGACTTGCCCGAGCCCGAGGGGCCGGTGAAGACCACGAGCTTCTTCTTCGGGATCGACACGTCGATCCCCTTGAGGTTGTGCTCCCTCGCCCCGAGGACGAGGATCTCCTGCGGCTCCACGCCGGCCCCCTGGTCGCG
Source organism: Planctomycetota bacterium (assembly GCA_019636275.1). Taxonomy (GTDB): domain Bacteria; phylum Planctomycetota; class J058; order J058; family J058; genus JAMLIC01. The sequence continues at coordinate 20,592 of JAHBXY010000146.1, forward strand.
ACTCTCTCGTGCGGACGGACCAGCGCGTGGCCGGCCCAGGGAGCGGAAGATAGCACGGCCCGGCGAGCCTACGCGGTCGGGGCCATGGGCCAGCGGCGGCGCCGGCGGAGGGCGCGGCGGGCGTCGTGGAGCGTGAACCACGCGAGCGCGCCGCTCATGAGCAGCGCGATGACGACGCCCGCGGGCTCCTCCTGCACCAGGCTCGGGGTGGCCGCCAGGCAGATGAGGAACAGGAGCATCGTGAAGACGACCGCGAGGGACCAGGCCCACGGCTGCCCCCGGCGCAGCCCCCAGCCGGTGGCCGTGGACAGGCTCGCCGCGCCGAACGCGACCGCGCTGAAGGCTGCCTGGCCCGGCTTCGACCAGAGCGCGGCGTCGACCGCCACGACGAACTGGAACAGGATGCCGTAGTGCAGGAACACGTTGGAGAGCTTCTTGACCGAGTCGGGGTCGGGCCCGGGGTCGAGCGGCGCGCTGATCGGCTCCGGCCGGTCGACCGCTCCGCGCCACAGGCGCACCCGCTGGCCCGGGACGGTCACCTGTCGCCGGCAGCCGATGCAGTGGCGGCGGAGCCCGGCGGAGGTGGCGGGGGCGTCCAGGGCCGACTGGCAGCCCGGGCAGGCGAAGGAGATCCGCGGCGGCGTGGTCACGGCCCCCGCCGGAGCACGGCCCGGGCCCGTGTTGGGGCTTGCCGGGTCAGGGGTTGCGACGTCGTCTCACGTCAAGCCCGCCGGCACCCGTCAACGCCGTTGACCCTCGGGGTCCGGCGACGAGGCCGCCTGGGGCGAGCCGCCGGTAGCGCCGGTGCGCCTTCGCGACCAGCCGCCGGTCGGCGCCGAGGAGGGCGCGGGCGATCGCCGGGCGCAGCCCGGCCGCCTCGAGGTGGCGCAGGACCGCCTCGCGCTCGCGGACCTTGGCGGCGAGCTGCGTGAGGCGCAGCGTCTCGCGCGAGGGCGCGAGCGACGTGAAGCCGGCCCGGTCGAGGCGGGCCCCCCAGCGCTCGAGCCAGGGCTCGAGGCCGTCGACCAGGGCCTGGTCGAGGTCCTCGCGGTCGCGCAGGTCGGCGCGCCCGCGGCCGCGCACCGCCTCCTGGGCGATCACCGCCGCGACGGTGGTGATGGCCTTGGGCAGGGCGTCGACCTCGACCTGCGCCTTCACCGGGTCCTGGATCGTGTAGACGACGTTCACGTCGAGGTCGTAGACGAAGCCGTCGGCGGTGGTCGCCCGCTGCTTGGGCACGTCGAGCGTGTGGCTGCGGGTGTGGACCTTCTTCACCTGGTGCACGTAGGGGATCAGCGGGTGGAAGCCCGGCTCGAGGACGCGGCGCACGCGCCCGAAGCGGTAGAGCACGCCGCGGTGCCCCGAGTCGATCACCACGCCCATGAGGCCGACCACGGCGGCGACGATGAAGAGCGCCTCCTTCGGGTTCTCCCTGGCCCACGCCCACAGGAGCCCGCCGAAGGCGCGCCCGCCGTCGAGCGCCCACTGGAGCCACGCGTCCACTAGGCCACCGGCGCCAGCTCGGCGTCACCGACCTCGGGCGCCGTCGGCGGCGGCGGCGGGGCCGGGCGCTCGCGCGGCTCGCGCTCGCCCTCGCGGACGGCCATGACGGCCCCCGAGATCAGGGCCACGGCGGCGTCCTCGGTGAGCCCCTCGGCGCGCGTGAAGCGATGGTAGAGGCCCAGCTTCTCCTCGGCGAGGAGGCGCAGCTGCGTGATCTCCAGCGTCGGCGGGGTCGGCGAGAGGTTCGAGAAGCCGAACTCCCGGATGCGGATCCCCCACTGCTCCTCGACGGGGCGCAGCTCCTCCTTCACGGCCGTGATCATGGCCGGCAGGTCGCGGATCGACTCGCGCGTCTGCGCCTTGACGACGCGCTGCACGGCCAGCGTGAGGCGGTTCTTCAGGCCCTCGACCAGGTCGTCGACCTCGATGAGCGCCTTGCGCAGGTCGACCACCTGGTAGACGACCTTCGCGCCGACGTCGTAGACGAGGTCGTCCTGGAGCTGGATCACCTGCGGCTCGAGGTCGAGCGTCGTGTGCTTCGTGTCCTGCACCCTGAAGCGCTGGACGATCGGCCACTTGAAGTGGATCCCGGGCCCCACGACCAGGCGCGCGCGGCCGAGCGTGTACTTGAGGGCGTGCTGGCCGTCGTAGACGACCACGAAGACGCCCGTGAAGACCTGCAGGACCTCGAGGAGCATGGGGGCGCATTCTGCCTCACCGGCGACAGGTCCGCACGCGGCGGGGCGCGCGCGACGGTTCGTGTCGGCGTACGCGACGGCGACGGCGACGTCGGCGGCGCGTGGATGGCATAGTCGCGGCGATGGACCTCCGCCGGCGGATCGCGCTCGGGCTGCTCGTCGTCGCCGCCCTGGCGGGCGCCCTCCGCGGGGCGGTCGACGGGCTCGAGCACGCCGGCGCGGAGGTCGCCGGGCCGTCGATCGCGGGGCGGGCGCGCTGGCGCTTCGGCCTGGCGGGGCTCGACCCGATCTCGTCGCTCGACCGCGACCTGGAGCCGGTGCGCGCGGTCGTGCCGGCCAAGGGGGTCGTTGGGATCGCCGGGGACGCCGGCCCGCTGGGCAACTGGCTCCTCGTGCGCTACCTGCTCGCGCCGCGCGAGCTGTCGTACGACGCGGCCTCCGCGCCCTGGGTCCTCGTGCCCCCCGGCGAGGTGGCGCCCGTGCGCTCCGACCTGCGCCCGCGGCTCCAGGCGGGCTCCGCGCTCCTCCTGGGGCCCCCGTGAGCGTGCTGGCGTGGGTCGCCGCGCTGGCCCTGCCGGCGGCGCTGGGGTGGGCGCTCGTGCGCGCCCTCGACCCGGCGTGCCCCCACCCGCTGGCGGCGGCGCTCGGGGCCGCGCTCGGGCCGGCGCTGACGTC
>JAHBXY010000147.1 GCA_019636275.1 Planctomycetota bacterium
GCCCTCGACGCGCTGCGCGCGGCCGTCCGCGCGCACCCGTCGTCGCCCGCGGCCGCCCTGGCCCTCGGCCGCCTCCTCGCCCTGCGCGGCGAGGTCGAGGACGCCCTGGCGGTCCTCACGGCGACCCCGCTCGACGACGCCGCCCGGGCGACGCTCCACCGCGACCCGGCCTTCGACGCCCTGCGCGCGCTCCCCGCCTTCGCCCGGCTCGCCGGCGACCCGCCGCCCGACCCGCTCGACGGCCCCGCCGAGCGCCGCCTCGCCGGGGCCGGCGGATCGGCCTACCACGCGCGCGGCGAGCTGATCGAGTGACCGCACGCGCGAGCCACTGGAGCGGGCGCTGACCCGGGCCCGCTCTGAGCGGGACGACGCACGTCCGCGGGCTCCGCGGGAAGGTCAGGCACCATGAGCGACACGCGGCTCCGCGAGCTCGAGCGCCTCTGGAAGGAGACGGGCTCCTCCGACGACGAGGCCGCCTACCTGCTGGAGCGCGTGCGCGTGGGGGACCTGACCCAGGAGCGCCTGGAGTTGGCGGCGTACAGCGGGCACGAGGGCGCGCTACTGTGCGTGAACGTGGCACCTCCCGAGGACCTCGTGCCCTGGCTTCGAGGACTCACGGCGCCCAACTTGGTCCTGGAACGGGCCGCCGCAGACTGTGCCCTCACCGCGCTGGCGAGTCTTCCGCCGCACGAAGTCGCCGATCTGCGCTGGGAGACGATTCGCGCCGCGCTCGCTGCCTGGGCCGACGCACCAGGATCAGAACGGGCAGCGGAGTTCGAGGCTGCCAATGCACTGGTCCACGGACTTCCTCTTCCTACCGCAGAGGCGGAGGAGACGATCCTGGCGCTCGGCTGCGTGCTGCTCGCCCCCGTCCGCTCATTGGCCAGCGCTGCAGCTCTGATCGGTGCTCGGAAGGTCAAGCACTCCGTCGCCGCGTTCGCTCTCGGCCATGCGGGCTCTGGTGGCGTAACACCGGGAGTCATATCCGACTCCGGGTAGTCACGGGCCGACGCTCTCACGCCACCGCCACCGGCGGGGCCACGTAGGCGACGGAACACGATTCCGACGCTTGAAAGTCCCCCCCGGTGCGCGAATGGGCGTCGCCTCATGGGCAATCTCGCGGAGGGCGCCGCACCAAGGTCTCTCTGCCGAGTCCCCTCCACCGTGAGCACCGGCCCGCGCGCCGCCGCGGGTGATCGTCGTCAACGACGAGGCCGTCGACCGGCTTGATCCCGTGACCCCCGGACGCGCGTCGCCCGGCGCGATCGTCGCCGACGACGAGGCCGTCGACCGGCTGGATCCCATGATCCCCGGACCCGCCGGGCGCGATCGTCGCCGACGACGGGCCGTCGACCGGCTTGATCGCCTGAGCAACGGTCCGCGCGTCGCCCGGCGTGATCGTCGCCGACGACGAGGCCGTCGACGGGCTGGATCCCGTGATCAACGGACCGCCCGTCGCCCGGCGTGATCGTCGCCGACGACCAGGCCGTCGACCGGCTTGATCCCGTGAGCTACGGTCCGCGCGTCGCCCGGCGCGATCGTCGCCGACGACCAGGCGGTCGACGGGCTGGATCCCGGGAGCAACGGCCCGCGCGTCGGCGGGCGTGATCGTCGCCGACGACGAGGCCGTCGACGGGCTGGATCCCGTGAGCAACCGACCGCGCGTCGCCCGGCGTGATCGTCGCCGACGACGAGGCCGTCGACGGGCTGGATCCCGTGAGCAATGGCCCGCCCGTCGCCGGCGCGGTCGTCGCCGACGACGAGGCCGTCGACGGGCTGGATCCCGTGAGCAACGGTCCGCGCGTCGCCCGGCGCGATCGTCGCCGACGACGAGGCCGTCGACGGGCTGGATCCCGTGAGCAACGGTCCGCGCGTCGCCCGGCGCGATCGCGCCGACGACGAGGCCGTCGACCGGCTGGTTCCCATGACCCCCGGACCCGCCGGGCGCGATCGTCGCCGACACGGGCCGTCGACCGGCTTGATCCCCTGAGCAACGGTCCGCGCGTCGCCCGGCGCGATCGTCGCCGACGACGAGGCCGTCGACGGCTGGATCCCGTGAGCAACGGCCCGCGCGTCGCCGAGCGCGATCGTCGTCGACGACGAGGCCGTCGACGGGCCGGATCCCATTACCCCCGGACCGCGAGTCGCCGAGCGCGATCGTCGTCGCCGACGACCACCCGTTCGACGGGCTGGGTCCCCTCGACCGTCGGCTGCGCGTCCCCGGCGCAGGACGTTCTCGGCTGACGACGCCAACTTCGGCGATTCTGGCTCCGACAGCCGCCGCGTCTCGCTACGCCGATCGCGTGCCCGGTTCGACGTGGACCCCGCGTCCGATCAGGCCGTCGCCGACGATCCGCAGCGCCTCCGCGGTCAGCGCCTCGACCGAGCGGTCCTCGCCTCGCCCCGCGAGCCGCTCGCCGGCCCGGCGCACGAGCTCGCGGGCCTCGGTCTTCGTGCACTTCAGGCCCACGAGCGCCAGCACGGCGATCCGCGCCGGCTCGTCCTCCTCCTGGGCCTCGCTCTGCCGCACGCCCGTCGACGCCGCCTCGACCGGCGTAGCAGGCGTGCTCACGGGCGCGACCGGTGCCGGAGCGTCCGTGAGCTCCGTCCCGTCGGCGAGGAAGAAGCGGAAGCCCACCCGCGCGTCGCCCCTGATCTCGACGTAGCCCTGATGGCGGTCAGGGTGGTGGCGATCGCACGTCAAGAGCATGCGATCCGGATCGTGCCCGGTGGCCTCGCGCCCGGGCTCGTGGTGGATGTGGAGCCGGCCCCGCGCGCCGCAGCCCGGGACCTTGCAGACGCCGCCGTCACGATCCATGACCAGGCGTCGGATCCGATCCGGGATCGTCTTCGTCACCTTGCCCGTGCCCGTGCGCAGGTCGTGCACCTCGGCGTCGCGCTTCGCCGCCGCCTCGCTGGCGGGCGAGAGCTCGACCGGCCCGTCGCGGCCCCGGAGGGTCGCCGGCGCGCCGCACTCGCACTTGTGGATCACGATCCGGTACGCCGGCCCCGCCCCGGCCCGGCTGGCCACCCCCTCGGCGTAGCCCCGACACACGATCTCGAGCGCCTGCTCGTCGGTGAGGGGGCGATCGCTGTTCAGCCGCGCCAAACGCAGCGCCTCGTCGAGCCAGCCGGCCTGCTCCTTCGTCTGCTTGATCGTGCGCCGCACGGGCGCCTCCTCGCCCTTCGCCTCGGCGACCAGGACCTCGAGCTGGCGGTTGGTGCAGGTCTTCGCGAGGTCCAGCCAGCGCTCCTCGGTCTCGGTCGTGGCGACCGGCGCGACGGTCCGGGCCTTGGTCCAGTCGACCTGGCCGGCCCGGAAGTCGATCCGCATGCGCGGCAGGCGCTCGAGCTCCTGGGCGAGCGCGATCAGCTCGCGGGCCTTGCGGTCGGACCTGACGAAGCCGCGAGCGACGGCGTACTTCCCGATCCGCGTGTGGCCGAAGGCCCGGTGCACGTCGCGCCGCTCGGCGTGCAGGAGGAGGTAGGCCAGCTCGGCGGTGGCCTGCCGCTCGCGGCGGACCACGTCAGCGATCCGGGCGTCGATCCGCCGCGCCTCGTCGAGGATCGCCTCGAGCTCGGCCTTAGGGAGCGGCAGGGACGAGGCGGAGCCTCGGCGCGAGGTCGTCTTCATGGACCCTCCTTCGTGCGGTGTGGTTGGTGGTGGTGGCGGCGATCCTGCGCCGGCCGGTCGGCCAATGCGCCACGCCAGCAGGGAAGAATACCGTGACCGGCGCCTGATTGCAAGTTTAAAATATGTGCATTATGCGGTTCGCGCTGGGGGCGGATCGAGTCAGGGTCGCTGGAGGCCAGCTGTGACCTGGCTCCCGCGAGACCGCGTTCGGTGGCAATCGGTTGGCGGCGTCCCGGCCTCGGATTAGTGCTCACGGGTGACAACCAACCGGCCACCGTCTTCGGCGGCGCGGGTCGACGTCCAGCCTCGAGTGCGTGCTCACGGGCGCCAGGCATTCGACCGCTCTCGTCGACGGAACCCCGGGCCGGCGTCCAGCCCCGGCACCCGTGCTCACGGGCGCCAGTCATTCGACCGCCCTCGTCGACGACCCCCGGGCCGGCGTCCAGCCCCGGCACCCGTGCTCACGGGCGCCAGGCATTCGACCGCCCTCGTCGACGGAACCCCGGGCCGGCGTCCAGCCCCGAGCCGTGCTCACCGGCGCCAGCCACTCGACCGTCCTCGTCGACGAACCGCGGGCCGACGTCCAGCCCCGAGCCGTGCTCACGGCGCCAGCCACTCGACCGTCCTCGTCGACGAACCGCGGGCCGACGTCCAGCCCCGAGCCGTGCCCACCGGCGCCAGCCGCTCGACCGTCCTCGTCGACGAACCGCGGGCCGACGTCCAGCCCCGAGCCGTGCTCACCGGTGCCAGCCACTCGACCACCCTCGTCCTCGGACCCCGGGCCGGCGTCCCGCGCCGGAACCGTGCTCACGGGCTCCAGCCACTCGACCACCCTAGTCGTCGGACCCCGGGCCGGCGTCCAGCCCCGAGCCGTGCTCACCGGTGCCAGCCACTCGACCGTCCTCGTCGACGAACCGCGGGCCGACGTCCAGCCCCGAGCCGTGCTCACCGGCGCCAGCCACTCGACCGTCCTCGTCGACGAACCGCGGGCCGGCGTCCAGCCCCGAGCCGTGCTCACGGCGCCAGCCACTCGACCGTCCTCGTCGACGAACCGCGGGCCGACGTCCAGCCCCGAGCCGTGCCCACCGGCGCCAGCCACTCGACCGTCCTCGTCGACGAAGCGGGCCGACGTCCAGCCCCGGCAAACGTGCTCACGGGCTCCAGCCACTCGACCGCCCTCGTCGACGAACCGCGGGCCGGCGTCCCGCCCCGGCTCCGTGCTCACGGGCTCCAGCCACTCGACCGCCCTCGTCGACGAACCGCGGGCCGGCGTCCCGCCCCGGCTCCGTGCTCACGGGCGCCAGCCACTCGACCACCCTCGTCGACGAACCGCGGGCCGACGTCCCGCTCCGGCTCCGTGCTCACGGGCGCCAGCCACTCGACCACCCTCGTCGTCGGACCGCGGGCCGGCGCCCCGCGCCGGAACCGTGCTCACGGGCGCCAGCCACTCGACCGTCCTCGTCGACGAACCCCGGGCCGGCGCCCCGCGCTGGCACCGTGCTCACGGGCGCCAGCCACTCGACCACCCTCGTCGTCGAACCCCGGGCCGGCGTCCCGCGCCGGCACCGTGCTCACGGGCGCCAGGCACTCGACCACCCTCGTCGACGAACCCCGGGCCGACGCCCCGCGCCGGCACCGTACTCACGGGCGTCAGCCACTCGACCACCCTCGTCGACGAACCGCGGGCCGGCGTCCCGCGCCGGCACCGTGCTCACGGGCGCCAGCCACTCGACCACCCTCGTCGACGAACCCGGGCCGGCGTCCCGCCCCCGGCACCGTGCTCACGGGCGCCAGGCACTCGACCACCCTCGTCGACGAACCCCGGGCCGACGCCCAGCGCCGCGACCCTGCTCACGGGCGCCAGCCACTCGACCGCCCTCGTCGTCTGACCGAGGGCGGACGTCCAGCCCCGGTACCATGCTCACAGGCGCCAGCCACTCGACCGGCCTCGTCGACGAGCTCCGGGCCGACGTCCAGCCCGGGGACCGAGCTCACGGGCGCCAGCCACTCGGCCACCCTCGTCGACAGCCTCGACCCCCGTGCTCACGGACCCGGCCGGCGCGCCTCCGCCTCGTCGATCAGGCGCATGACGACCTCCTCGACGCGCGCGACGTAGGGGGCGGCATCGAGGCCGCGCGAACGCTCGAACGGCGCGACGCTCCTGCCGCCCGCGTCGACCGTGACCAGGCGCGCGTAGGGTCCGCCCGAGAAGTCGATCCGCGCGGTGGGCGAGATCGTGCGCGCCAGCCGGTCCTCGAGCCGCACCCACAACCCGAGGCAGTGGAGCGCCGGGGGGATGCTCGCGGTCGGGGAGGAGCGCACGAGGACGGACACGCGCCAGCGGTCGCCCCGGGCGCGCACGCGCTCGCGCAAGGGGTCGAAGGCGCGGGTGGGCAGGAAGCGGACCTGCCCCCCGAAGGCCCGGCGGACGTGCACCCGGTCCGCCTCGACCACGGCCAGATGCGGGTCGGCCGGCAGGTCGGCCGGGCCGACACGCACACCGGGCTCGAGGCCGCCGAAGCGGAGCACGAACTCCGAGAGCGCGTGCTGCCCGTCGTCGCGCAGGACCACGGCCAGCTCGCGCGTGACGCGGGACTTGTCGGTGCGCGCGGCCAGGTCGTCGGGGGCGACGAACAGGACGCGGTCGAACGCCTCGAGCGCGTCGAGGTAGGCGTCGCGCACCAGGGCGACCGGCTCGCCGTCGCGGTAGCGCTGGCGGCCGCGCGCGTGCGCCTCGCGGGCGACCTCGAGGAGGTCCCGCGAGCGCCCCAGCCGCGCCGTGCGGTCGGCGCGCGCCTCGCGCTCGCGCACGAGGCGGTCGACCTCGACGAGGGCCTCGAGCGCCGCCTCGTCGCGGCCGTCGAAGGCCAGGGCCTGGAGGAGGAGCGTCCGCGCGTCGTCGAGCTCGCCCTGGCGCGCCGCGGCCCGGGCCTCCTCGCGCAGGCGGGCCGCCTCCGCGGCGTCGCGGCGCGCCACCTCGTCGCGCACCTGCACGACGCGCTCGCGCAGGAGCCCGTCCTCGGCCAGGCGCAGGAGCTCCTCGCCGCGCCTGGAGCCGAAGGCCACGGCCCGGATGAACGAGGCCTGCGCGCGGCGGAAGTCGCCCGCCGCGAGGTGCCCCTGGCCGTCCTCCTCGTGCTGGCGCGCCAGGGCCTCGTCACGCGCCTGCTGGCTGGCCAGGCGCTCGGCCGCCTCGCGCACGGCCAGCTCGCGCGCGACGCGCGCCAGCCCGTCGCGCGCCGCCGGCGGGTGCTCGTCGAACGTCACCGCCTGCTCGAACGCGGCCCGCGCCCGGTCGAGGCGGCCGGCGGCGAGGTGCGCCTCGCCCTGCTCGGCCAGCCGGGTCGCCTCGGCCCGCGCCGCGCCCTTCCGCTCCTGGCGGGCCAGCTCGTCCTTCAGCCGCTCCGCGCGCTCGCGCCCGACCCCGGCCGCCATGTCGCCCGGCGCCACGGCGAGCGCCTGCAGGAACAGGGCCGTCGCCCCCGCGGCGTCGCGCTGCTCGAGCGCCGCCTCGCCGCGGGCCACGAGCGCCGCGACCTCGGCGCGGCGCCGCAGCCGATCGGCCGTCAGGCCGCCGGCCAGGGCCAGGGCGACGAGCAGCCCCGCGATGACCGGCTGCCAGTTGCGCCCGAGCCACTTCCGCGCCCGGTAGGACAGCCGCGCCTGGCGCGCCCGGATCGGCAGCCCGCCCAGGTAGCGCTCGAGGTCCTGCGCCAGCTCCGCCGCCGACTGGTAGCGCCGCTCGCGCGGCTTCTCCAGCGCCTTGAGCACGATCGCGTCGAGCTCCCACGGCAGGCCCGGCCGCAGCGCGCTCGGCGGCGGCGGCTCGTCGAGGAGGAGCCGCGTGAGGGTGTCCGTGACCGACTGCCCCTCGAACGGGAGGCGCCCCCCGGTGACCAGCTCGAACAGGGTCACGCCGAGCGAGTAGACGTCGCTGCGCGTGTCGATGTCGTCGTGGCGTGCCTCCGCCTGCTCGGGGGACATGTAGGCCGGCGTGCCCACGAGCTCGCCCGCGAGCGTGTCACCCGCCCCCGCCGCGCCCAGGCGCTTGGCCACCCCGAAGTCGAGGATCCGCGGGCAGCCCTGCAGGTCGACGAGGATGTTGTCGGGCTTGAGGTCGCGGTGCACGATCCCGCGCGCGTGCGCGTAGTGCACGGCCCGCACGACGTGCAGGAACACGCGCAGGAGCTCGTCGAGCGCGGCGCCCGCCGCCGTGTAGAGCTCCTGCAGCGGGCAGCCCTCGGTGAAGTCCATGGCGATGTAGGCCCGGCCGTCGACCTCGCCGAAGTCGTGGACGCGGACGATCGACGGGTGCTGCAGCGCCGCCGCCGCCTCCGCCTCGCGCAGGAAGCGGCGCCGGGCCAGCTCGTCGGCGAGCGCGCCCTCGAGCATGACCTTGAGCGCGAACACCCGCTCGAAGTCGGCGTGGCGCGCGCGGTAGACGACGCCCATGCCGCCGCGGGCCACCTCCTCGAGCAGCAGGTAACGCCCGAAGCGCCCGAGCGGCAGGCCGGGACCCGGCGCCGCGGCGCGGAGCGCGCGCGTCTCGAGCAGGTCGTTCAGCGTCGACGGGTGCCCGTCGTCGAGGCCGGCGTCGCGCGCGATCTGCGCGAAGAGCCGGGCGGCCGCCTCGGCCGACGGGCGCCGCGCCGCGTCGGCGCCGAGCGCGTCGACGAGCCCCGAGACGCGCCGGCGCAGCCACGGGGCGCGGTCGCCGAGCTGGCGGTCGGCCGGGGCGCCGGTGGCCGCGAAGGCCAGGACGCGCCCGAGCGCCGCCACGTCGTCGGCCGGCGCCGGCGCCCCGTCGGGGTCGTCGCTGGCCCGCGCGGTCCAGTCGAGGTCGACGATCGCCGGGCCGTCGGGGCCGAGGACGATCGACTGCGCGCCGAGCCCGCCGTGGACGAGGCCGACCGCGTGCATGGCCGCCAGCCCGGCGAGGAGCTCGCGCGCGAGCCACACGAGCTCGCGCTCGTCGAAGGGCCGCCCGCGGCGCACGGCGTCGGCCAGCGTCAAGCGGCCGCGGTCCTCGAGCGCGTAGAGGAGCCGGCCGTCCACCTCCTCGATCGCCAGGACGCTCGCCACCCGCGGATGCTCGAGCGCCTGCAGGCCCAGCAGGTCGCATCCGACGCGCTCGGTCGCCGCCGCGGGGTCGAGGGCGCGGACCAGCGCCCTCACGCCCGCGGCGTCGACGGCCTCGTAGTCGGGGCCGGCGGCGCCCTCGCCGAGGACCTGCACCAGGCGGAAGCCGCCCACGCGAGCGTCTGGGACCGGGACCGTCACGCGCCTCCTCCCCGGCCGGGGGTCCCCCTCGCCTGAGCAGATCGCGGTCCTCGGGCGCGGGCGCTCACCCGCCGGTGCGGCCGCCGGGGAACGCCTCCCACGGTGGGGAGAGCGACGCCCTGGGACCTGCGAGGCGCGTCGCCCGGCGGCCGTTACCACCCGGGCGGGTCGTGACCGCCGCCGCCGTCGGGCGCCCGGTCGCTTCCGAGCGGACGGCGCCCCAGCCACGGGGAAGGGTCCCCGCTCCGGCCCGGGGGGACGCGCCTGCATGTTCCGCCCGCGCCGCGCGGCAAGCGTCGTGCGGTTCGCGGGCCGAGCGCCGGGGGGCGCCGCCCGGACGATGAACTCCGAAGCCCGCCGCCCACCCCCCGCCGCAGCGCTCGCGCGCCTGCTCTCGCTGCCTCTCCTCGTCGGCTGCGCGGCCCAGCCCACCGCCGGGGCCGGGCAGGGCGAGGCGCCGGCGCCGGCGCGGGCCGTCTCGCTGACGCTCGACAACGACATCTTCGCCGCCTCCGACAAGCACTACACGAGCGGGGTGCGGCTGGCGCTGGCGCTCCCCGCGCCCGGGGCCCTCGCGGACCGCGCCGCGGCGTCCGGGCTGGCCTCGGACGTCGGGCTCGTCGTCGGCCAGCAGATCTTCACGCCGGAGAACCTGACCTCGACCGAGCCGGTCGACGACGACCGCCCCTACGCCGGCTGGCTCTACGCGGGGATCGTCTTGCGCCTGCGCGGCGGCGACCCCTGGGACCTGCCCGGCGGCCGCCCGGTGCTCGACACGTTCGAGCTCGACGTGGGCGTCGTCGGTCCGGGGTCGCTGGCCGACACGACGCAGCGCGCGGTGCATCGCGCCCTCGGGGCCACCGAGCCCGCCGGCTGGGACCACCAGGTCCGGCACGGCCCGGCGTTCCAGCTCTCCTGGCTGCGGCGCGTCAGCCTCGCCCGCTGGCGCCTCCCGCTCGGGCTCGAGGCCGACCTCACGCCGCACGCCGGCGCGACCGGCGGGACCGTGCTCTGCTCCGCCCGGCTCGGCGCCACGCTGCGCCTGGGCTTCGGCATCCCGCCCGACTTCGGCGGCTTCGAGGACGACGGCCTGGCCCTGCCCCTCCCGCTCGACGGTCGCGGGACGGCGGCGCGTCGCCTCGGGGCCTGGCTCGTCGCCCGCGCCGATGCGCGCGCCTCGTTCTTCGACGTCCTGCTGGAGAACAGCCCCTTCCGCGCCGCCGGGCACGGCGTCCAGCGCGAGCCGCTCGTCGGCACCGGGCAGGTGGGCCTCATGCTCGCCTTCGACGCGCGCGTGCTCTTCGGCTACATGCACACCGTGCGCACGCCCGAGTTCAAGGGCCAGGGCGGGCCCGACATGTTCGGGAGCCTCTTCCTCCAGATCGCGTTCTAGTGTGACCGACGGCTGCGGCCGCGGATGCCGGGCGAGGGGGGGCGCGCGCGGGTCGTAGGATCAGGGCGTCTGATACGACCCGCGCGCGCTCCCCCCTCGCCTCGGCCTCCGCGCCCTCGCCTCGCTTGTGGTTCCATTCCACTCGGGTTCGAGCGCGTTGATCACACGCTTGCGCGTTTGAAGACAGGCCCCAGACCGAGCCGCGGCGACTACTCGCCCGCGGCGGCCGCCCGCGTGGGCGCGTCCTCGACCTTGCGTCCGTCGCGCAGGCGCACGAGGCGCTGGGCGCGGCGCGCCACCCCCTCGTCGTGCGTCACCACGACGAGCGTCACGCCCTCGCCGTGCAGCCGGTCGAACAGGTCCAGGATCTCGGCGCCGACGCGCGAGTCGAGGTTCCCGGTCGGCTCGTCGGCGAGGACGATCGACGGGCGCACGACCAGCGCGCGGGCGATCGCCACGCGCTGGCGCTCGCCGCCGCTGAGCTCGTTGGGCCGGTGCTCGGCCCGGTGACCCAGCTCCACCTGCCCCAGCGCGTCGAGCGCGCGGGCGGCGCGGTCGCGGCGCGGGACGGCCTGGTAGGCGAGCGGCAGCTCGACGTTGGCCCGCGCCGTCAGGCGCGGGAGCAGGTTGAACGTCTGGAAGACGAACCCGATCTTGCGCCCGCGGATCTCGGCCAGCCGGTCGTCCGTGAGCGCCGAGATCGCCACGCCGTCGAGGACGTACTCCCCGTCGGTGGGCGTGTCGAGGCAGCCGATCAGGTGCATGAGCGTCGACTTGCCGCTGCCCGACGGCCCCATGATCGACACGTACTCGCCTCGCTCGATGGCGAGATCGAACCCGTCGAGCGCCCGGACGCGGTGCCCGCCGAGCCGGTAGTGCTTCGAGACCTGGCGTAGCTCCAGGAGCGCCATGGGGGGGCCGAGACTACCACGGAGCGGACCCGCGAGCGCAAGGCGTTCTGTGGCCGGGCCTTGCAATCTCGGATCTGGCGGGGCGACAACCTTGTTGCGGCCGGGCGGGACGGCCATACTGGCGCGCGGAAGAAGGGCGGGCTTGGACGTCGCACGCGAGCACTTGTGGGGCCAGCTGCTCCTCGAGCGCAAGCTCGTGGCCCGGGAGGACCTGTCTCGCCTGGCAGGCGAGCGCGATGCGCTCCTCCAGCGCGGCCAGGACTGCTCGCTCGGGCAGATGCTCGTCCAGCAGCGGCGGCTCGACCCGGGCGCCTTCGCCTCGCTCAGCCGCGAGCTCGAGGGGCGCGGACGCGCCTGCTACGGCTGCCGCCGCGTGTTCCTGGCCACGCACCCCGAGGACCCGAGCTGCCCGCAGTGCGGCGGCAACGCGGCGCTGCGGCCGGCCGGGCCGGCGTCCGGCGCGAGCGGTCGCTTCCAGGGGCCGCCCTCGCTCTCCGGCCGGTTCCCTGCGCCGGGCGGGACGGGCGTCTTCCCGGCCCCCGGCGGGTCGGCGGTGTTCCGGGCGCCGGCCGCCAGCGGCGGCGGCTTCTTCCCCACGGCGGGCGGGCCGAGCGGAGGCTTCCCGGCGCCCGGCGCGAGCGGCAAGTTCGCGGCGCCCGCGGCCAGCGGCAGCTTCCCCGCCCCGGGCGGCAGCGCCGTGTTCCCGGCGCCCGGCGGCTTTCCCACGCCGGGCGGCAGTCCCGCGTTTCCGGCCCCGGCCGCCAGCGGCAGCTTCCCCGCGCCCGTCGGCAGCGCCGTGTTCCCGGCCCCCGGCGGCAGCGCCGCGTTCCCGGCCCCTGGCGCGAGCGGCAAGTTCGCCGCCCCGGGCTGGGGCGCCCCGGCGGCGGGCCTGCCGCCCACCGGCAGCTTCCGCGCCGTCGCGCCGCCGCCGGGCAGCGGCGGCTTCCAGGCGGTCAGCGAGCCCTACGACCCGCTCGGCGGCGCCCCGGGCAGCGGCTACGCCCACTCGCCGGCGCCGGGCTTCGGCACCCAGCCGTCGGGCCCGCCGCCCAGCACCGCGTCGGAGGCGGGCGAGGCCTCCTCGGGCGAGCTCGGCGTCGGCAAGCGCTTCGGCAAGTACGAGATCGTGCAGGAGCTCGGCCGCGGCGGCATGGGCGTCGTCTACAAGGTCCGCGCCCCCGGCCAGGCCGGCTTCCTGGCCGTGAAGGTGCTCCTCGCCGGCGAGTTCGCCTCGCCCAAGCTCATGGAGCGCTTCCGCGAGGAGGCGCGCCTCGCCGGGCGCCTGCGCCACCCGAACATCGTCGCCGTGCACGACGTCGGCGAGGTCGACGGGATCCCCTACTACGCGATGGACTACATCGAGGGGAGCGAGCTGCAGGAGCTCATCCGCCACAAGAACCTGCCCGTGCGCCGGGGCGTCGAGATCCTGGTCGAGGTGGCCCGCGCCGCCCACCACGCGCACGAGCACGGCGTCGTCCACCGCGACCTGAAGCCGTCGAACATCCTGATCGCGGCGGCGGGCACGTCCTACATCATGGACTTCGGCCTGGCGAAGAACCTCGACGACGACAAGGGCCTCACGCGCAGCGGCGTGGCGATCGGCACGCCCTACTACATGCCGCCGGAGCAGGCGCGCGGCTCGCACCGCGAGATGGACGCGCGCTCTGACGTCTACGCGCTGGGCGCGATCCTCTACGAGGTCCTCACCCGCCGCGTGCCGTTCACGGCCAAGACGCAGAACGAGCTCCTGCGCAAGATCGTCGAGGAGGAGCCGCAGCCGCCCCGCATGGTCAAGCCGGGCGTCCCGCCGGAGCTCGACACGATCTGCCTCAAGGCGCTGCGCAAGGACAAGCGCGACCGCTACGACTCCGCGCTGGCCATGGCCGAGGACCTCGAGCGCTGGCTGGCGGGGCGCGCGATCCTCGCCCGGCCGGAGCCGCTGTGGTCGGTCCTCCTGCGCAAGGCGCAGAAGAACCGCGCCGCCACGGCGGCCGCGGCCGGCGTGACCGCGCTGGCGCTCCTCTCGGGCGTGGCGATCTGGCAGGTCATGCGCAGCCACGCCGCGGAGCGGGCCGAGGCCGAGCGCATCCGCCTCGCCGAGGAGGAGCAGCGCAAGAAGGACGAGGAGGCGCGGCTCGAGCGCGAGGCGCAGGAGCGCCGGCAGCGCGAGGCGCTGGCCAAGAAGGAGCGCGAGGCCTCCGAGGCCGCGCGCAAGGGCCTGGCCAAGTCGCTCGAGGCGCGGCAGGTGACCACCGCCGGCGACGCCCTGCGCTCGCTCGAGGAGGCGGAGCGGCTCCTGTCGGAGGCGGTGAAGCTCGAGCGCGAGCTGAGCCCGCAGCAGCGCGAGCGCCCGGCGACCGCCTACCAGCGCGCCCTCGTGCGCCGGGCGCTGTGCCGCTGGAACGACGCGCGCGAGGACTTCACCTTCGCCGCGCGCGAGCCCGGCCACCAGGCGCGCGCGCACCTGGCGCGCGCGCTGATCAAGCTGCGCTGGGAGTGCGACCGGGACGGGGCGCGCATGGCCCTGGGCGAGGCGGTCGTCGCGAGCAACCAGCCGCCCGACGCCGAGGGGCGCGACGAGGAGGCGACGGCCGAGGCGATCGCGCGCGCCTACCTGACCTACCTTCAGGGCAACCAGGACCTGGCGCGCAAGCGCCTGCTCGAGCTGGCCGGGTCGCGCAACGTCATGGCGGCCGAGGCCTACGGCGCCCTGGCCTACATGGCGCGCGTGGACGGCCTCCCGCTGGGCGGCGACGCGGCGGTCGAGCAGGGCCTCCGCCCGGCCGACCAGGCCGTCCTCGCCGACGCCTGGCGCTACGACGCGCTGGTCGACCGGGCGATCCTCCGCGCCCGCGCCGGTCAGACCGACGAGGCCCTGCGCGACCTGCGCGCGGCCCGCGCCATGTTCCCCGAGGGCGAGATGCCCGACCTCGCCGAGGCGGTGGTCGCCGCGCGCCGGGGCGACCTCCCGCGCGCCCAGGACGCGCTGCGCGGGGCCGAGCAGAAGGCCCGGCGCTCGCAGCGGGTCACGGAGGAGGTGGCCGCCTTCGGCCGGCGGCTCCTCTCGGCGCAGCGGCCGCCCAACCCGACGACGACCACGCCCGGCCCCGTGGGCCCCAACACCGGCGGGCAGCAGCCCCAGACGCAGGGCGCGCGCACCGTGATCACCGAGACCCGCGAGGGCCGGATCACCTTCCCGCCGGGCAACGACGGGCAGATCATCCAGGCCGAGGTCGTCGTCACCGACGACGTCGAGGCGGTGCGCATCACGCTCCGCGGCGCGCCGATCGACCTCGACCTCTACGCGCATCCGGGCACCGTCCCCGCCCAGACCGACCAGATCGAGTTCGCGGCCGAGGGCGACGCCACAGACGAGACGATCGTCATGAGCCGGTCGGGCCAGCCCGCCCTGCGCAGCGGCAAGTACCACATCGTGATCCGGGCGCCCAAGGCGCCGCCGCGGCAGATCGCCTGCCAGTTCGCGGTGCGGCTGTACAAGAAGGGCGAGCCGCTGCCCTACGCGTGGCGGCCGACGCGCGACCTGACCAACGTCAACTTCGACCGGCGCTTCGAGCAGCAGCTCGGGGCCGCGGTGCAGGCGCGGCGCGGCGGCGACCTCACGCGGGCCTGCCAGCTCCTGGCCGAGATCGAGGCCCAGGGCGTGCCGAACCTCGCGATCGTCCGCGCGAGCTGGCTCGCGGAGGGCGGGCGGCCGCAGGAGGCGGTCAAGGTCCTCGACGCCATGCCGTCGCCCGCCCGCGATGGGCCGCCGGCGACGTACGCCCGGGCGACCTTCGCCCTGCGCGAGGGGCGCCTCGACGAGGGGCGGCGGCTGCTCGAGGGCCTGCTCCAGCGGTCGCCGCAGTACCTCGAGGCGCACCTCATGCTCGCCGAGCTCTTGACCCGCCAGAGCGATGCGAAGGCGCTGGTGGCGCTGGGCGAGCGGCTGCGGGCCATGGACCCGCACGAGCACGCCGCGCTCATGATCCTCGGCGCCGGCGAGGTGGGGCTGCGCAAGCCGGGCGGCGTGGAGCGCCTGCGCGCCCTGGCCCTCGACGCGACCGCCGAGCTGACGCTCCGCCTGCGCGCGATCGACGCGCTCATCCGCTTCGACCAGGCCGCCAAGGCCCTCGAGGTGCTCGAGGAGTTCGTGGCCCTGCAGGGCGAGCGGGGGTTCATGAGCGACCTCCTGCGCGCCGAGGCGCTCGCGGGCGCCGGGCGCAAGCAGGACGGCCTCGACCTCCTGCGCGCCATGCGCGCGCGCGTGAGCGAGACCCCCGAGCTCGTCGGCATGGTCGACGAGCGGATCCGCAAGCTCGAGGCGGCCCCCCCCCCACGCCGCTGACTGTGTGATCGACGGCTGCGGCCGCGGATGCCGGGCGAGGGGGGGCGCGCGCGGGTCGTAGGATCCGGCGATCGATACGACCCGCGCGCGCTCCCCCCTCGCCTCGGCCTCCGCGGCCTCGCCTCGCTCGTTGCTCCGTTCCCCCCGTCGTTTGGGGTGTCGTGTGATCGACGGCTGCGGCCGCGGATGATTCCGGGCGAGGGGGGGCGCGCGCGGGTCGCAGGATCCAGGCCAACCTCCTTCGTGCCCGCGCCGCGCCGCCGCGGCCAGCGTCGTCGCCCGCAGCCGTCGACTACACCGCTCAGGGTCGGGCCCCGAGCAGGCCGAGCGCCGCGACGAGGAACGCGACCCCGACGGCGCCGCGGCGCCGGCGCCCGGCCGGGTGGAGCAGGGCGGCCCCGTGCAGGGCGAGCAGGCCGAGCGCCAGGGGGCCGATCGCCAGGGCCGCGGCCGCCGCGAGCAGCCAGGCGAGGGCGAGCGCCGGGCCCGGGCCGGCGAGGTTCGAGTAGAGCTCCTCGCCGGGCCGCGGGGCGAGCGCCGTCTTGCGCAGGACCTCGAGCTGCAGGAGCGCCCCCGAGCAGGCGACGACCACGGCGAGGCCGCCCGACCCGAGCCACAGCGCGTGGACGGTGAGGGCGAGGTTCAGCGGCTGCACGAGGAGCACCTCGAGCGCCCAGCGGCGCGCCAGGAAGGTCCCCCCGCGGCGGGCCAGCGCCATGAGCGCGGCGAACGCGAGCTGGCCCAGGGTCAGGGCCAGGAACGGCGCGCCCAGGGCGGCGTTGACGGCCACGAGCGCGACCCCGAGGCCGCCGAGGAGCCAGGCGAGGTCGCGCGGTGCGACGCGTCCGGCGGGCAGCGGCCGGTCGGGGTGGTGGCGGCGGTCGTAGGGCTCGTCCTTCCAGTCGTCGATCACCCGCAGGGCCAGGAGCACGAGGACGGCGTGGGCCAGCCCGAGCGCCAGGCGCGGCGTCGCCGGCCAGCCGGCCGCCGCGCCGTACCACAGGGCCGCGAACGGCGCGTGGACGGCCGGCGGGAAGGCCTCGCGCACGTAGCCCAGGAGCCTACGCCGCACGCGCCTCGAGCCTCCGCACGGTGCCCAGGCCGCCGTCGACCTCGATCAGCTCGCCGTCCTGGATCGCCGCCGTGGCGCCGCGCACGCCGACGACGGTCGGGATCCCGAACTTGCGCCCCGCGATCGCCGTGTGCGAGAGGAGCGACCCGCGCTCGACGACGAGGCCGCGCGACGCGAGCATGAGGTAGAGCCAGCCCGGGTCGGTCTCGCGGGCGACGAGGATCCGCTCGCCCGCGTCGTCGGGCAGCTCGCCCTCGGGCGCGCGCGTGAGCACGCGCGCGCGCCCGCGCACGACCCCGGCGCTCGAGCCCAGCCCCGTGAGCGTGGCGGCGTCGCCGCCGTCGTCCGCGAGCCCGGCCTCGAGCTCGAAGCGGCCGGCGGCCACGGCCCCGAGCGCCACCACGCGCGCGCTCGCCGGCGCGTCGTCGGCCTCGGCGCGGCGCAGGGCGACGAGGCCGCGGAGCGGGGCCGTGAGCGTGCCGTCGACGGCGCCGTGGACCTCGTCCAGGGTCAGGTCCCACACGTCGTCGGGCCGCTCGAGCGCGCCCTCGACGGCCAGGCGCTCGCCGACGGCGCGGTAGAGCCGGCGCGTCGCGTCGTAGAGCTCGCTCCGCCAGTAGCGCGAGCGCTCCCGCCGCCGCGACCCGGCGCGCACGAGCGCCAGGAGCGGCCAGAAGAGGGCCTGCGCCGGGGGGCTCAGGCGCCGCGCCGCCTGCGCCCCGGCCGCCCGCCGCGTGGCCTCCTCGCGGGCGCGCAGGTCGGACAGGCGCAGCCCCTCGCGCGCGTAGCGGCGCACGACGGCGAGGAGCTCGTTCGGCCGGTCGCGCAGGGCGGGCACCTCGAGCTTGAGGTCCTCGGGCCCGCGCGCGCCGAAGCGCGCCAGGTGGGCCTGGACCTCGGCGGCGAACGCCGGGCAAGCCCGCGCGAGGTCGTCGAGCGTGAGGCCGGGGCGCGCGAGGACGGCCGCCAGGGCCGGGTCGGCCTGCAGGCGCTCGCCCAGGGCCACCGCGCCCTGGACGACGCGCGCGCTCTCCAGGTCGTCGTCGCCGCAGAGGAGGTCCGAGAGCAGGGCCGGGGCGTCGGCCAGGAGGCCCTCGCGCCGGAGGAGCGCCGTCAGCGCGCCGTGGGCCAGGATCAGCACGGCGTCGTTGACGAGCGTCGGCCCCCAGGCGCGGAGCGTCCGGCGCGCGAACAGGCGCGCCGCGTCGCAGAGCGCCCGCGCGCCGGCGTCCGGGCGCAGGGCGGCCAAGGCCTCGGCGCGGGCGGCCTCGAAGGTGGCCCCGAGGGCGGCCATGTCACGGTCGAGCTGGGCCGCGCGCCAGGCGAGGTTCGCGACGGCGCGCGCCGTCGCGAGCCGGCCGTGGTCGACGGGGGCCGGGTCGAGCGGGCGCTCGAGGCCGATCGCCGCCTCCCAGTGCGGGCGGTAGAGCGCGAACAGCGGGTGGGCGGCGAACAGCGCGTAGAAGGCGTCGAGCCGGTAGAAGACCCGGCCGTGGACGCGCCCGACCATGCGCTCGAGCTCCGGCTCGAGGGCGGCCAGGCGCGCCGGCGCCACGCCGAGCCGCTCGAGCGCGTCGCGGAACACGTCGCGGTAGAACTCGCGCGCGAAGGCGTAGGTCAGCGCGCGCGTGCGCCCGGGGAAGCTCTCGCTTACGTTCGAGGCGTCGAAGACGGCCCGCTCCTCGGCGCGGACCAGGAGCGGCCGCGCCTGGACGACGAACAGCGCGCCGCCGGCGAAGCAGCCCTCGACGTCCTGCGGCCCCTCGCCGAGCGCCGCCTCGACCTCGCGGCCGAGCGCCGCGAGGCGAGCGAGGTCGGCGGGCGAGAGGGCCGGCGCGGCGGCCAGGTCCGGCGCGACCGGCGCCAGCGCCGTGCCGCCGGCGGCGAGGACGACCTGCGCCGCCTTCGTCGCCCGCCGCTCGCGCAGGACGCGGCCGGTCGCCGGGTCGAGGTGCAGGTGGTCGACCTCGACCCGCTCCTGCACGATCCCCTCGCCGAGCCCCAGCGCGGCGGCCACGACGTGCTCGCGCGCGCCGGTGCGCGGGTCGCGCGTGAAGAGCACGAACGAGCGGTCCGCGACGATCAGGCGCTGGAGGCCTACGGCGACGTCGCCCCCGAGGTCGTCGGCCCCCCGCGCGCGCCGGTAGGCGAGCGCCGGCGCCGAGACGACCGACGCCCACACGCGCACGAGGGCGTCGAGCAGGTCCGGCCGCGTGACGCCGAGGAGCGTCTCGCTGGCTCCGGCCTGGGGGTCGTCGGCGCTGTCCTCGCCGTCGCGCCCCGTGAACGACCCGCGCACGGCCAGGGGCTCGTCGGGTCCGAACGCGAGGGCGGCCTCGGCGACGGCCCGGGCGACGTCGTCGGGCACCGGCCGGGCGCGAAGGTC
Source organism: Planctomycetota bacterium (assembly GCA_019636275.1). Lineage (GTDB taxonomy): Bacteria > Planctomycetota > J058 > J058 > J058 > JAMLIC01. Next base: position 19,022 of record JAHBXY010000147.1, read on the forward strand.
GGCCGCGAGCGCGGCGAGCCCGTCGCTGGCCGGGCCGAGGTCCCGGAGCCGCCGGGCGACGTCGGCGCGGACCGGGTCGAACCAGGCGCGGAACGCCGCGGCCGTGACGCACACGAGCGGCGGGACCGGGAGGCCGGCGCGGGCCAGCACGACCTGGCGGTGGAGCTTCCAGCCGACCGTCTCGGGCGCCGTCGGCGCGCCGGGGGGGAGCACGTAGGGCGTCACGCGACCGCCTCCTGCAGCCGCGCGAGGGTCTCCGCGGGCGTGCGCGCCAGGTGCGCGAGCCCGTGCCGCTCGACCGCGCGGTCGCACGCGAGCGTCTGGTCGTGGGCCAGGAGGTCGAGGCGGTCGAGCGGCCGGCGCAGGGCGCGCGGGAGGGCGCGGTCGGCCAGCGCCAGCAACGGGGCCAGCAGCGGCGCCGGCACGGGCAGCCAGCGCCGGCGCCGCGGGGCGAGCGCCGCCAGGGCGTCGGCGAGCCGGGGCGCGTGGGTCAGCGCCAGGTTCAGCGCCTCCTGCGTCGGCGGCCGCTCGAACAGGCCCCGCGCCAGGGCCAGGAGCGCCCGGCCGAGGTCGTCCTCGAGGATCAGGCTGAGCCGCTGCGCCCCGGTGCCCGGGAGCACGGCCCGCGCGGCGAGCGCGCGCAGGGCCGGGTCGCCCGCGGCCACGACGAAGCGCGTGCGCACGACGCGCACGCCGACGCCGCGCGCGCGGCCCCAGGCGAGCACGAGCCGCTCGGCCGCCGCGCGGCTGCGGGCCAGCGGCGTGGCCGGGCGCGGCGGCGCGTCCTCGGTCACGGCCCGCAGGGGCCCGCGCCCGTAGACGCTGGCCGAGCTGGCGTAGACGAGGCCGCGGCAGCGCGCCGGGTCGAGGCGCGCGAGCAGCCGCTCGACCGCGCGCACGTTGGTCTCCTCGAAGCCGGCCCCGTCGTCGTCGACCTGCTTCACGGCGAGGTGCACCACGACGTGCTCCGGCCCGGCGCGCTCGAGGAGCGCCGCCGGCACGGAGCGGACGTCGCCGGTGACGACGTCGACGTCGACGTCGTCGCTGACCAGCGGCCGGCGCGACAGGCACAGGAGGCGCAGGTCGCCGCCCTCGCGCGCGTGCGCGCGCCGGAGGGCGCGGCCGCGCACGCCCGTCGGCCCGAGGAGCACGAGCGCGCGCGACATCAGAAGACCCCCGGCAGGAGCCGCGCCCGGCCGCTGGCGTACTCCGCCCAGCCCGGCGCGGCGGCGAGCGCCCGCTCCTCGACGACGATCCGCGCCACGACGGCCGGCACGAGGCCCAGCGCCAGCAGGGCCGCGGCGGGCAGGCTGGCGAAGGCCGCCGCCCAGCCGGCGTGGGCCAGGAGCATGCCGGCGTAGGCCGGGTGGCGCACGAGGCGGTAGACGCCGCCCGTGACCAGGGCGCCCGGCGCCCGCACGCGGTGGGAGTAGCCCACCCCGAGCGCGGCGATCGCGCGCAGCCGGAGCAGGGCGCCCAGCGCGAGCAGACCCAGGCCCAGGCCGAGCGCGCCGGGGGCGAGCGGCCCGGCGAGCGCTGGGGCCGCCAGCGCGGTGGCCGCGCGGGCCACGGCGTAGGGCTCGAGCGTGCCGCGGTCCTCGTCGGGGACCGGCCGGCCGGCGTCGGGGCGCGTGGCCACGAGGCCCTCGGCCGCGACCCAGGCCACGTAGACGGCCACCGCCGCGAGGGCCAGCGCGCGCGCGGCGCCCGCCTCGCGCAGGGCCGCGCCGAGGCCGAGGGCCAGGACGGCCAGGCCGAGGAGCGGCGTGAGCAGGAGCGGCAGGGCGCGCCTCACGACGCCCGCCGCAGGGCCCGGAACGGCCACAGGAGCTGCCCGCGCCAGCCGGGCGGGACGGTCGGGTCGCCCGACCCGAGCGCCTCGGGCGGGGCGACCTCGTCGGGGTCGAGCGCCGTGCCGAAGAGCCAGTCGAACAGGCTCAGGCCGCCGCCGAGGTTCTTGTAGTCACCGCGCCCCGAGCGGTCGTGGTGCAGGACGTGGAAGCGCGGCGAGGCGACGACGTACTTCAGCCCGCCGCGCAGGCGCAGGTCCAGGTTCGAGTGGGTGAAGAACGCCAGGACCATCTGCAAGGTCGCCAGCAGGCCGACGAGCTCCGGCTGCACGCCGATCAGCGTGAGCAGGAGGGCGAAGAACACCTGGTCGCCCACGAACTGCACCGGGTGCTGGCGCAGCCCGCTGAGGAAGTAGACGTGGGTCGAGGCGTGGTGGACGGCGTGGAAGGGGTAGAGGACGTCGAAGCGGTGCCAGCACCAGTGCGTGAACCAGATCGCCCACTCGAGGACGACGGCGCCCAGGGCGAACTGCGCCAGCGGGTGCCAGCCCGCGACCGGCCCCTGCCAGGCCTGGCCGAACAGCCAGGCCAGCGCCAGCGGAAAGCCGGGGCGCAGGGCGTTGACGGCCAGGTTGCCGGCGAAGTCGGAGGCCACGTAGGCGAGGTCGGTGCGCACGTGGCGGGTGTCGGCGCGCCGCCGGGCGCCGAAGCGCGTCTCGAGCAGCGCGAAGGCGACCACCGACGCGGCGAGGACGATCAGGAGCGCGCTCACGCGACACCTCGCCGCGCCCGGCGGTAGACGCGCCCCGGGACGACCCGCGCGCCGGCGTCGCCGGCGAGGACCAGGCGCTCGCCCTGCCGCGCCCTGAACAGGAGCCGCAGGCGCCGCAGCCCGCCGCGGCCGCGCTCGACCTCGTGCGGGACGGCCTCGATGCGCACGGCCGCGTCGAGGCGCGCCGGGCGGGGCAGGTCGACCGTCAGGTCCTCGAGCACGAACGCGTCGCCCTGCGCCGCGCCGAGGTGCAGGTGCGCGATCGCCTCGGCGAGCTGGCGGCACGCCTCGACCAGGTAGAGGCCCGGGAGGCGTCCCCAGCGGCGCGGCTCGAAGTAGGGGTGCTCGGGCAGGGCGCGTAGCCGCGCGTCGAAGCCCTCGCCCGCCGGCGCGACCCACTCGAGGAGGACGTTCTCCTCCAGCCGCTTGTGGACGGCCTGCCGCGGCACCGCCGCGCGCCCGCGCGGGGCCGGCGGCTCGGGCGCGCAGGGGGCGGCGAGCAGGTCCGCCAGGGCGGCCTCCTCGACGAACGACCAGCGCGCCCGCCCCCGCACCAGCAGCCGCGTCGCCTGCCGGGCGACCAGGTCGACCTCGACCGCGCCCTCCTCCGTCGCCCGCGCCCCCGCGTCTGCCACGAGCGCGGCCGCCTTCTCGGCGAAGCCGTCGAAGCGCGCGCGGAAGGCGCAGGCGGCCGTGGCCGGGGCCACCGGCAGGCCGACGCTCCGGCGGGCGGCGACGAGCGCCGCCTGCCGCCCGGCCTCGAGCAGGTAGAGCCCGGGCAGGTGGTCGACCTCGTGCTCGAAGAAGAACGGGTGCCCCGGCAGGACCCGCACCTGGCAGGTGACCTCGCCCCCGGGCCGCTCCTCGAGGCCGTCGAGCAGCCGATCGCCGTCCCGCGTGACCCCCACGTCCTGCGCGCCGAGCGCGCGCCAGCCGCCGTCGCCTGCCATCGCTCACCTCCGCTGCCCCCGACGGTAGCGCAGCGTGATCGTTCGCGTGGCTAAACAAGAGGTATTCGTTCATGAAGCGTAGCTTCATGACGCCACGCGCGGGAAAAGGAGGGGTCACGACAGAGGAGCAGAGGCAGCAGAGGGCGCGCGGTCCCTCACGCGCGAGCGGTGGCGCGCATCCCCGAGCGGAGGCCGCGTAGCGGCCGGAGCGAGGGCGACAGGTGCCTCACTGCGGATCGGAGCATCGAGCCGCGCGCCCGGACGTGGACATCAGAACAAGCGACGGCCGCTGTGAG
>JAHBXY010000148.1 GCA_019636275.1 Planctomycetota bacterium
GCGCCGCCGCCCTGCGCGTCACGGGCCTCGCCCCGGGGACGCCCGTGGCCGTCGTCCGCGCCCGCGGGGCCGGTCCCCTGCTCCTCCCCGAAGACGGCGACCTCGTCGCCGCGCCCGTGGCCGCCGGCGACGCGGTCGACCTCACCGACGCCGAGCCGGGCGAGCGCTACGCCGCCTTCCCCTTCCACGACGGCGCGCCGCTGCCGCCCGGCCGCGCGTCGACGCGGGACGAGGTCGAGGTCGAGGCGCTCGAGGCGCGCCCGCAGGTGGGCGCGGTCGAGGTCGCCTGGCGCGCGCCGGCGGGCGTCGTCGTCGTCGTGCGCCACGGGCCGGCGCCGATCACGAGCCCCCGCGACGGCGAGCTCCTCGCCTGGGGGCGCGCGCGGCGCGCCCTCGTCCACGACTGCCTCGACCCCGACCAGCGCGTGTTCTACCGCGCCTTCGCCCTCGGCCCGCGCGGCACGCTCTCGCCCGGGCTCGAGGCCGACGCCGTCGTCCTCGGCCCGCCGCCGGCCCTCGGCGCCGTGCGCGCCACGCCCGGCGACGGCCGCGTGACGCTCGCCTGGAGCTGGCCCGAGGGGCGCAGCTACGACCGCGTCGTCGTGCGCCGCGAGCCGGCCTGGCCCGACGGCGAGCGCGCGGTCCCCCGCGCCGACGACCCCTGCCTCGTCGACGCCGAGGCGCCGCTCGGCCACGCGCTGACCTACGAGCTGCGCGCCGCGCTCGGGCCCACGGTCGGCCGCCGCGAGGCGCGCGTGACCTCGAAGGCGCTGGCCGAGCTGGCCGGCTTCCGCGCGCTCCCCGGCGGCCGCGCGGTCGCCCTCGAGCTGTCGCTCCCCGCGGGGCTGCCGCCGGGCGCGTCGGTCGAGGTCGTGCGCAACGCCGAGCGCCCGCCGGCCTCCATGGACGACGGCTCCTTCGTGCGCTGGCCGCGCGGCGCCGACCGCCACGTCGACGAGCCGCTGCCGGCCGGCGCGCCGGTCTTCTACCGCGCCTGCCTGGTCCTCGACGGCGCGCGCTCGCCCGGGCTCCTGGCCCAGGCCACGCCGCTCGAGCGCGCCGGGCAGCTCTCGGGCGTCGAGGTCGTCCCCGGCCGCGCCAGCCTCTCCGTGCGCTTCGTGCCCCCGGCCGAGCGCTGCGACGAGGTGCGCGTCTACGCGGCCGGCGCGCCGGTCGCGTGCGACCCCGCCCTCCTGCGCCTGGGCGGTCCGCTCGAGGTCCCGGCGCCGCCCGGCGTGCCGACCGCCGTGCGCCTCGCCGTGGTCTACCAGGGGGCCGAGGACGCCTCGCAGGCGGTCGAGGTCGCGGCCACGGCCTGGGACGACGTCGACGCCCTCGTCGCCCGGCCGGCCACCGGCGGCGTCGAGCTCGCCTGGACCCCGCCGGCCGCGCCGCCGCGGGCCTACCGCCTGCGCCGCGCCCCGCGCGGCAAGCCCGACGAGGCGGTCGAGCTGACGGTCGCCCCCGACGCGGCCCACTTCCTCGACCCCGACGTCGTCGCCCGGCGCGCCTACGAGTACTCGCTCTCCTGCCGCTGGGGCCCCGAGGACGCCGAGGTCGAGACGCCGCCGCGCGCCGTCGAGGCCACCGCCTGGGCCTCGCCGCCCGACCTCGAGCGGCCCGACGTGCGCTCGCTCCCGGGCGCCGTGCAGGCGAGCTGGCTCCCCTGCGCGCCGAAGGACCGCGTCCACTGGGACGGCGTGGCCGTGTTCACGAGCGAGCGCGCCGAGGGCGAGGTGCGCGCCGCCCTCGACGGGCGCCTGTTCACCGCCGACGACGCCCCGGGCCTCGGCCTCGCGCTCGTCGAGCAGCGCCCCAAGGGCCGCGCCCGCGAGGCCCTGCGCCTGCCGCCGCCGCCCGAGGGGCAGGCGCTGACCTACGTGCTCGCCAGCCGCAGCGGCCCCGTGCACCGCGCCGTCCTCGTCACGGCGGCGCTGGGCCTGCCCGAGGGCTTCCTGGCCCTGCGCCCCGACGCGGCCGCCGCCACGCCGACGGTCGCCTGGACGCTGCCGCCCTGGGCGCGCCCGACGGCGCTGGCGATCACGCGCGGCCTCGAGGAGGCGGCGCTCGCCGGCCTCGACCCGCAGGAGCTCGAGGCGCTCTCGCAGCCCTGGCGCGGCGACCTCGACCCGACGGCCACCTCCTTCAGCGACCCCGACGCCCTGCCCTTCGTGAGCTGGGGCTACGCGCTCGAGGCCACGCTGCAGGTCGGCGCGCACGCCGTCGTCGTCACGGGCCCTCGCGCCGTCGTCCCGCGCTGCCAGGGCGGCCGCCTCGCGCCCGCGGTCGAGCAGGCGCGCGGCCTCTTCGGCTGGGGCGCGAAGGCGAAGGTCGAGGTGCGCTTCGCCCTCGAGGGCGGCCGGGCCGCCACCTGGCCGCCGTTCGAGCTGAAGCGCGGCGTCGCCGGCCAGGCCGGCGCCCGCACGGTCTGGTCCTACCCGGGCGGCCCGCCGCCGCCGCCGTTCACGGACGAGGACCTGGGCAACTTCACCAGGGGGATGACGCTCGTCTACGCGGTCGAGCTGGCGCGCAAGCGCGACGCGCTCGGGTTCACGACGGGCGAGGCCCGGGTGACCCTGGGCTGAGGTGATCACAACAGAGGAGCAGAGGAAGCAGAGGGCCCTCTGCCCTCTCTCCGAGTGCTCCTGCCTTCGAGCTCGAGAGTCGAACTCGACGCCGCCTCGACGCCGCCTCGGCTGGGCGCCTCGGAGGGCGCCTCGGATGGTGCCTCATGGGGCGCTGCTCGCTCCGCCCTCGCTACTCTCTCTTGTCGGCTCTTGCGGCGGAGCCCGCCTGACTCGAGGACTCCGCTGTGGTCCCTGCCGGAGGCTCGAGGCTCCGGTCCACCCGCCCTCTGCTCCCTCTGCTCCTCTGTTGTGATCTCTCCGGACCTCCCCTCCGGAAAAGGGTCGAGGCGCCGGGAACACCCCGGCGCCTCTCCCCTGGCTGGAAGGGAAATCGAAAGGTCTGCTACTGGCGCACGAAGACCTCGCAGCTGTCGAGCGCCTGGCCGTCCAGGCTCTCGAAGCTCTTCGTGCCGCCCGTGAAGCCGCCGGTCACGAGGATCCGGCCGTCCTTGAGGGTCACCACGGCGCAGCCGTTGCGCGGCGTCGCCAGCGTGTAGGTGGTCGGGCTGAGGGCGCCGGCGTCGGCGTCGAACGCCTCGACGGTGGCCACCTCGGAGGTGCCGTCGAAGCCGCCGATCACCAGGGCCAGGGTGCGGTCGACCGCCAGCTCGGGGTTGCTGCGCGGGCGGGTCAGGCTGCCGGCCACGCTCCAGGCCGCCGTGGCCGTGTCGTAGAGCTCGAGCTCGCCCACCGCGCCGCCCGTGTCGTTGCCGCCGGCGATCAGCACGTGCCGAACGCCCACCGCCGCCGCCGCGTGGTTCAGGCGCGGCCGGTTGAGGTCGCCCGCCTTGTCGCTCTTGAGGCCGCGCACGACCTCCGAGCCCTTGTTGATCTTGAGCTTGGGCTTGATCAGGCCGAACAGCCCGCCGCCCTCCCAGTGGTTGCCGCCCGCGAGCAGCACGCCCGAGCCGCCCTCGATCGCCGTGGCCGTGTGGCTCTGGCGCGCCTCGAGCGACTTGAAGCGGCTGAAGATCGTGCCCGACTTCTCGAAGCTCTTCTTCGCCGGGTCGTAGATCTCGAACGGCGCCTGGGTCTTGTGCGAGCGCCAGAAGGAGTCGTTGTAGCCGCCGGCGATCAGCACCCGCCCGTCGCTGAGGATCGTGGCCGTGTGCGAGTGGCGCGACCAGTTCAGGTTGCCGACCTTGGTGAAGGCGTTCGTCGTCGGGTCGAAGATGAACGCGCTCTCGAGCGTGTCGACCTTCTCGCCGCCGAGGCCCAGGAGGCCCTTCTTCTCCACGCCGATCCCGCCGCAGATCAGCACCGTGCCGTCGTTGAGCTTCGTGGCCGTCGCCAGCGCCGGCTTGACCGCCAGGCTGCCGCTCATCATGCGGCCGTTCCGCGTGCCCGAGATGTCGCTGACCTTCGTCCACTGGTTCGTCAGCGGGTCGAACAGCTCGGCGTCGGCCACGTAGGTGCCCGCCTTGCCGCCGCCGGCCGCGATCCCGCCGACGACCAGGACGCGCCCGTCGTCGAGCGCCACGGCCGCGTGGCCGCCGCGGGCGATGTTCAGGCTCGGCGCCGGGCGGAAGCCCTCCTGCAGCGAGCCGCCGATGTCCACCGGCAGCGCGGCGGCGATCACGCGCGCGCCCTCGCGCGACTTCACGTCGCCGCGGGCGAAGATCGACACGTTCAGGCCCGAGGCCGACCCCGGCGCCGTCGCGCCGGTCGAGAAGGCCCCCGTGACGCGCAGGACCGGGTTGTCGCCGAGGACGATCGCGACCTGGTTGTCGGTCGGCATGGGCTCGAGCGTGGCGCCCAGGCCGAAGGCGTCGCCGCCGACGGCGAGCGAGAACTCGGTCGCCGGGTCGATCGTGTTGGGCACCGCGACGGGCGTGATCGGGCCGGAGAAGCTGACGATCAGCCGGTCGCCCTTGGTGATCGTCTGGCTGCCGTCGGCGTCGACGAAGTCGACCGCCGCGAGGACCGCCGCGCCCGCCGGCGTGGCCGACGTCGTGGGCGCCGCCGTGCTGCCCGAGGTGGCGGGCGCGACCGCGCTGCCCGAGCCCTTGCTGCTGCTCCCGCCGCCGCAGCCCGCGCCGACGCCGGCGAAGGCGAGCGCTGCCAGGACCAGCGCGTACCGGTTGTAGCCGAACCGAGCCATGGTGACCTCTTCCGGGCCGCGCGCGTGGGTGCGCGCGCTGGCCGTCGTCGTTTCCTTGCCGCGTTCCAGGCGCCGTTCCGTTCGGCGTCGTCGCGGTCGTTGGGAGCCGACAGAGCAGCCGCCATGCCGGAACTGTTGCGGTCTCCGGAAACGAACACCGGCCGGAGGTTATGACCTCCGGCCGGCGATGGTTCACGTTTCGGGATCGATCCGTTCCCAGATTTGCGTCTCTCGCCGCGAGCCGCAAGTGCGTCTCTCGGCTGGGGCGATTGGCGCTCAACTCACTTCGAGGAGCCGGGTTCCGTCGGCTCGGGCGGGAAGGGGTTCGGCGCGTGGTTCGTCTCGCGCGTCGGGACGGCCGGGATGGTCGTCGTGGCCTGCTTCTGCTCGCCGGCGACGAGGGCCCCGTCGGGGGTCTGGCGCGGCTCGACCTCGAGCACGAACTCGGTGTAGGGGGCGGTGCCGCCCTGCTCGATCACGGTGACGCGGCACTCCTCGATGCCCTTGTGCATGATGATGCGCGGCTCCTCGAGGCCGTAGACGAACTTCACCTCCCAGCCCTGCCGGGGGTAGGTCGTGCGGATGAACTCGACGACCCGGTCCTTCGACAGGTAGTCCTGCCGCGCGTAGGTGAGCTTGAGCCGCCGGTAGGCGCTGCGCTCGTGGCGCCACGTGCGGTCGCGCGCCAGCTCGAAGCCCTGGGGCACGGGCAGGTCCGCGTTGACCTGCGCCTCGGCGCGCTCGGGCATGAGGGTGGGGGTGGGCGTGAAGTAGGCGCAGCCCCCGAGCGGCGCGCCGCACACCGCGGCGAGCAGGGCCGCGGCCAGGCGCGAGGGGGCGGGGCGGGTGCGGAAACGCATGGCGGGCTCCTCCAGGAGCCGTATCGGCCGCGCCCGCGCGGCGACTTGAGCCGCGATCACACCCCCGCGCGCGAGACGCGCCGGGCCGTCGCGACGACGCCGACGGCCAGGCACATCGCCCCCGGCGGGACGAGGAGCACGGGGAGGCCCGGGTCGCCGCCGTGGATGACGACGCCGCCGAGGAGGAACCCGAGCGGCAGGAGGAGCGCGCCGGCGGTCAGGCAGCGCGACTCGAGCCGCCCCCAGCCGGCGCCCGGGAGCGCCAGCACGGTCGCGCCGAACGCCACGTGCACGAGGCCCAGGAGCGCGCCGTGCGCGTGGGCCAGCGTCCACAGGAGCCGCCGCGTCTCCGCGCCGGGGTCGAGGTACCAGCCCACCTTGAGGCCGTGGAGGCCCTCGAGCGTCAGGCCGAGGACGAGCCACCCTGCCAGCGCCCACCAGCCCAGGCGCAGGTGCCAGCGGGCGTAAGCCCGCGTCTCCGGGGTCACCAGCGTCATTCGATCAGGTCCACCCGGCGGTCGTCGCGCCGCTCGCTCAGGGCCTGGAAGCGCGCCCGGTCGAGCCGGCCGCCCGGCGCGAGCACGCGCGCGCCGTCGTCCTCGCCGCGGTCGGTCGCCGCCGCGGGCCAGCGCTCGCGCACGGGCGCCAGCGCCGCCGCGCGCGCGGCGGGCGCGGCGACCGGGTCGATCGCCGCGCCCCGCGCCTCGGGGAGGTCGCGCAGGCCGCGCCACGCGATGATCCGCACGGCGTCGTAGGGGTCGCCGCGCACGACGTGCTCCAGGTACGGCGGGAGCCACCACGTGCCCGAGGCCGCCCGCGCCTTTTCCCAGCCGCTCGCCCAGGCGACCAGCGCCCGCTGCCCGGCGTCACCCGTGAGCAGCCACAAGGGCCCGGCCGCGACCTCGCGCTCGTCGTCGTCGAGCGCCGGCGCGGGCCGCCCGGTCCACCCGGCGAGCGCGTCGGCCGCCCAGCCCAGCGAGCGGTCGAGGTGGCACAGGTTGCAGGCGTTGGGCCGGCGCGCCGCGCGCGCGGCGCCCACGTCGGGGCTGGTGACCTCGTGGCTGCGGATCGCCTTGAGCAGCCCGTAGGTGGTGTGCGGCATGTGGCAGTCCATGCAGCCCACCCGGGCGCCCGCCGGGTGCCGCGTGTGCGCCTCGCCCTCGCGCGCCGTGGTCTGGTGGCAGCTCGCGCAGGCGGCGTCGCCCATGGCCGCCGGCTTGAGCTGGTCGTCGGCCCACGTGCGCGTGGGCCGCGGGTCGTCGGGCGCCTTGTGCAGGGCGTGGCAGGTGACGCAGGAGAGCTCGCCGCCCTGGAAGCACGGGCTGCGCACGAGCGCGCTCAGCTCGCGGCCCGTGACGCGCACCTCGCCGTCGGGCCAGAAGCGGTCCTCGACGAAGTGCGGGTCCATGCGCAGGATCGTGGCCGCCAGCGGGTCGGCCTCCGGGTCGAGCGGCGCCTGCAGGAGGGCGCGCGTGGCCGCGAGGTCGTCGCCCGGGCGGAACTGGAAGCCCTGGGCGGCCCACGCCTGCCACTCCGCCTGGCTCGGCTCGCAGCTGATCGAGTGGCACTGGCCGCACACCTGCGACGACCGCAGGGCGTCGAGGCGCGCCGGGTTGACGATCGTCGGGTCGGCGCCGCCGCCGAGGTGCAGCGCGTAGCGGCGCGCCGGGTCGCGGTTGGCGGCCACGTGCGCGGCGCCCGGCCCGTGGCACGACTCGCAGGAGATCCCCAGCTCGCCCACGCGCGTGTCGAACGCGTCGAGCCCGGGCGAGAGCGGCAGCGGCTGCGGGTCGGTCGTGTGGCAGCGCAGGCACACGAGGTTCCAGCGCCCCGTCTCGGACGGCGGCGCGCCGGCGAGCTCGGGCGGGCGCACGAACGCGGCGTTGCGCGGGACCCAGCGCGCGTCGTCGATCAGCCACACGAAGGGCACCTGCGCGAGGAGCCGCGGGCGCCCGTCCGCCACCCAGAACACCTGCATGTGGTGCGAGCCGGTGACGAGGACCACCTCGCGCGGCGGGGCGTCGTCGACGGCGGCGAGGAAGCGCTCGCCGTCGCGCGTCAGGCGCCAGCGCGCTCCGTCGGGCGCCGTGAGCGTCACGTCGTCCCAGGCGGCGAGCACGCTCTCGCCCGAGGGGCGCTGGGTCATCGAGCGGTGGTAGCTGGCGTGCCACGACGCGTGCTCGCCCGGGTGGCAGGCCTTGCAGGCGTCGCTCCCGGTCCAGGCGTCGTCGCGCAGGGCCACGCGCGGCCGGTCGTCGGGGGCCGTGGGCCGCCCCGCGCGCCGCGGCAGGTGCTGGACCAGGAGGGCCAGGCCGACCAGGGTGAGCGTCGTCGCCGCCACGCGCGCCCGCGGGCGCCGTACGCGCGCGAGGAGCGGCGCGGCGACCCCGATCGCCGCAAGCACGAGGAGCGCCACCTCCTGCCAGCCAGACATTCCGCCCTACTATGGCGGATGCGCCGCCGGCGGCCAAGCCGCGGCGCTCACGCCAGGAGGATGTCGGGGCTCGAGTCGTTCGAGACCTCCTCGCGGGCCAGGTCCTCGGGGCTGGGGTCGGGCTCGGCCGCGAGCTCGGGGTCGCGCTCGAGGTCGAGGTCCTCGCCGTCGCGCCGCCAGCGATCGAGCTTTTCGCGCGTGCGCGCGAACTCGAAGCCCTCGATGCGGTCGCGCAGGGTCACCGGGCTGTCGGTGATGATCGCCTCGCAGCCGAGCAGGAACAGCCGCTCCATGTCGCGGGCGCGGTTGACCGTCCAGGGGGTGAGGAAGAACTGCCCCTGGCGGAGCTGGGCCACGAGCCCGAGCGAGAGGCTCTTCCAGTAGCAGTCGACGCCGCGCACGCCGGCGACGCGCATGGCGCCGCGGGCCTGCCGCTTGGTGAAGGTGATCGTGGCCACGGGGGTCACGGGCGAGGCCGCGTGGACCTCCTGCACCCGCTGGAGCTCGCGGCAGATGATCACCGCGCGCTCGAGGAGGCCGTGGCGGGCCAGCGCCTGCACGACGCGCCGGCCGCAGTCCTGGGAGCGCTTCCACTTCGACTTGATCTCGATCATCGGCACGACGCCGCCGCGCCGGCACAGGTCGAGGACCTCGTCGAGCAGCGGCACGCGCTCGGCGGCGAAGCGCGGCGCGAACCAGCCCCCCGCCGAGAGCGCCCGCAGGTCGGCCGTGCGCAGCCGGTGGACCTCGCCCTCGCCGTCGGTCGTCCGGTCGACCTTCTCGTCGTGCAGGACGACGACGTCGCCGTCGGCGGTCTGGTGCACGTCGAGCTCGAGCAGGTCGGCCTGCTGCTCGATCGCCAGGCCGAACGCGGCCAGCGTGTTCTCCGGCGCGTTCTGCGAGTCGCCCCGGTGCGCCACGACCAGCACCGGCAGGGCCGGCTCCCGGACGCGGCGCACCACGCCGACCAGCGGGCTCTCGGGGAGCCCGTCGTCGCCCACCTCGCTCGCGCCGCCCCCTCGCACGGCCCCAAGATACCTGCGATGAGTGATGCGCTCGCGAGGGGCGGGCGATTGGCGCTCGGCTCGGACCGGCACGACTGGCCCGCTTCGCCCGTCCCCATCGCTCGCTTGGGCGGGTCGAGGTCGAGCGCCTCGGGCGGGTCGGGATCGAGCGCCTCGGGCGGGTCGGGATCGAGCGCCTCGGGCGGGTCGCGCCTCGGGCGGGTCGGGATCGAGCGCCTCGGGCGGGTCGGGATCGAGCGCCTCGGGCGGGTCGGGACGAGCGCCTCGGGCGTCGAGGTCGAGCGCGAGCGGCGGAAGGTGGCTTGCTGGCCTGCAACCCGACGGGTGCGCGCCCCGTCAGCGCGGCGCGTGGAAGTTGCCGTAGAGGCGCACCGTGTTGCGCAGGAGCATGGCCACCGTCACCGGGCCGGTGCGGAAGACGACGTGCCTGGCGCGCTCGACGACGTCGTCGTGCAGGTTGTTGACGTGCGAGAAGTTGATGCACGCGGCCCCGGCCTTGAGCTCGGCCGCCCGCACCTGCGGGAAGTCGCGGCCCGGGACGCCCGTGATCACCACGTCCGACCCCGCCAGCGCCGTCGCGCGGTCGATGTCGGACGGGGTGCTCTTCATGCCCTCGTAGACCGCCGCCCCGTCGACGTCGAAGCTGTAGACCTTCGCCCCGTCGTGCGCCATCATCGCCGCCAGCGGCCGGCCGACGACCTCGCTGCGGTTGAAGATCGTGGCCACGAGCCCGTCGGCCTGATGCCGCGGCCCCTTGTCGGCCTGGTAGACGCGCAGCGCCTCGAGGGTCTTGATGATCGCCAGCGGCGTGCAGGGCAGGATGGCCTTCTTCTTGCCCTCGGGGTCGACCGTGCGCACGTCGTGGTAGAGCCGGCCCGACCACACCGCGTGCAGCCCCTCGACGTCCTTCTCCGGCCGTAGCTCGTTCTGCAGCGAGCGGTCGCGCGCGCCGCCGAAGATCGGGTAATAGACCATCACCCCGTGGACCGACGGGTCGTCGTTGAGCAGGAACAGCTCGCGCGACACGTCCTCGGCCTCGAGCCGCCGCTGCTCGTAGCGGATCCCCACCCGCTCGCAGCCCTGGGCCGCGTACTGCGAGTAGACCTGGCTCGCCCGGTCGTCGGTCCCGAGGAGGCCGACGAGGCGGATCGAGGCGCCGAGCGCCTCGACCTCCGACCGGAGCTGCTCCAGGAACGGCGCCGCGATCACGGCGGGGTCGACGACGGCCACGAGGCTCCTCCGCGCGCCGATCCTATCCGCCCCGGTCCCGGGCGGGCCGTCGGCGCGCGCGCGTCCCCCCACGTCACGCCGCAGGGGACACGCGTGGCGCGGCCCACCCCGTCGCCCTGAGCCCGACGCGCCGGAACGACAGGTGCGCTCCGAAGGAGCGGGAGGTGGCGCGTGATGGGACGGGTGCTCGGCGTCGTCGCCGCGCTGGCGCTGGCCGGCTGCGGCGGGGTGCAGGTGCGAGGGGTCGTGCGCGACGAGGCCACGGGCCAGCCGCTGCCGGGCGCGGCCGTCCGCGTCGGGAGCGAGACCACCACGTCCGACCTGCGCGGCTTCTACGAGGTCGAGGTCGATCCGCACCGCGGCCGGCCCCAGCTCGTCACGGCGCACAAGGCGGGCTACTGGCGCTGCAGCCTGCTCGCGCCGTTCGACCCCGACGCGAGGCGCGTCTACCGCGACGTGGAGCTCCGCGCGCGCGAGCCGCAGGGCGACTGACCGGGGCGCCTCACGCCTCGCACGGCGCCGCGCGCCGCAGCCGGTCGGCGACCGCGGCGACCGCCAGCGCCGTCTCCTCGAGGGTGCCCCGGACGAGCTCGCCCTCGAGGTCCAGCTCGAGCGGCCCCAGCGCGCGCCGGGCGCATCGCACCGCCTGCGCCGCGGCCAGCCCCACGCGCAGGGCGCAGGCGGGCTTGGCCCCGTCGCAGGCGGGCGCTGGCCGGCCGCCAGGACGAGCAGGGCGGCGCGCTCGACCTGCGCCCGCCCGCCGCCGAGGAGCCGCCGCGCAGCCGGCGGCCGCGCCGCGGCGCTCGCGGCGACCAGCGCGTGGCACAGGGGCGACGGCGCGCGGTCGCGCAGGAGCCGGGCCACGAGGTGGCTCGTCGCCAGCGCGCGCGCGAGCGCGTCGCGGGAGCTGCCGACGCGCCGGGCGAGCGCCTCGAGCGGCAGCGTGGCCACGAGCCCCTGGTTGCCGCTCCAGCCGCTCGTGACGACCGTCACCTGCGCCCCGCTCATGCGCGCCAGCGCCGCCGCCGTCGCCAGGCCCTCGGCGTCGTCCTCGGGCGCGACGCTCGCGGCCGCCGGCCCGCGCCCGGCGAACAGCGCAGCCGCCAGGTTCGTCTCCATGCCCGCGAGGAGCGCGGCCGCGTCCTCGTCATCGAGCGCCTCCGCCAGCGCCAGCGCCTCGTCGAGCGAGACCGGCGCGCGCCCGGCCGCGACCACCGCCGGCGCGCACCACGCGGGCAGGTCCAGCCCCACGCCGTCGCGCTCGAGCGCGACGACGCGGTCGTGCCCACCGACCAGCCGGGCCAGGCCCCGCGCCCCGACGCGCGCCTCGACGCGCGCCTCGACCCACAGCCCGTCGGCCTCCGGCCGCGCGGCGACGGTCACCCCGCCGCTCTGGACCCACGCCGCCGCCCGCTCGACGTCCCTCGCCTTGACCCGCGCGAGCACGTCGAGGCGCCGCTCCGGCTCGCCCGCCAGCGCCCCCAGGGCCGCCGCCAGGGGCAGGCCGGCGCGCCCGCCGGCCCCCG
Organism: Planctomycetota bacterium; assembly: GCA_019636275.1. Taxonomy (GTDB): domain Bacteria; phylum Planctomycetota; class J058; order J058; family J058; genus JAMLIC01. The sequence goes on from JAHBXY010000148.1 coordinate 11,804, forward strand.
GAACCCCGGCGCGCAGGCCGTTTCGCAGCGTGCCCGCGTCGCAGACGACGTGCACCGCCCGCGGCGCCCCGCCGGCGGCCCGCGCGGCCAGGGCCGCTGCCAGCGCCACGGCGGCCGGCTCGGTGCAGCCGGTCGACCGCTGGACGCACGGGAGATGCTGGACGACGCGCACGGGGCCTCCGCCCCCGGCGGCAGCACCGACCGCGCCGGGGCAAGCCCAGCGCCGGCGGCGCGCCCGTGCCGCCGGCAGGACGGCCCGTCTCGGCCGTGTGACGCGCCCGGCGGTAGGATCGGCGCCCCCTCGAGCGCTCCCCGAGGAGGAGGCCCCCGTGCGCGTCATGTCGATCCAGGGCTCGTTCGGCCTCGAGCACCTGCGCCCGGAGGAGCGCCCCGAGCCGCCGGCGCCGGCGCGCGGGCAGGTGCTCGTGCGCGTGCGCGCCGCGTCGCTCAACTACCGCGACCTGCTCACCGTCGTGGGCGTCTACAACCCGCGCCAGCGCCTGCCGCTCGTCCCCTGCTCCGACGGCTGCGGCGAGGTCCTCGCCGTGGGCGAGGGCGTGACGCGCGTGAAGCCGGGCGACCGCGTGATCACCTGCTTCGCGCAGGGCTGGCCGGCGGGCGACCTCACGCGCGACCGCGCGCGCACGACCCTGGGCGGCCCGCTCGACGGCGTCCTGCAGGAGCGCATGCTCCTCGACGAGGGCGGCGTCGTCCGCGCGCCGGCGCACCTCACGGACGTCGAGGCGGCCACCCTCTCCTGCGCCGGCCTGACCGCCTGGACCGCCCTGACCTCGGGCGGCGTCGGCCCGGGCGACGTCGTCCTGACCCAGGGCACCGGCGGGGTGTCGATCTTCGCCCTGCAGCTGGCGCGCCTCATGGGCGCGCGCGTGATCGTCACCTCGAGCAGCGACGAGAAGCTCGCGCGCGCGCGCGCGCTCGGCGCCTGGGAGACGATCAACTACCGCACGACGCCGGCCTGGGGGGCGCGCGCCCGCGAGCTCACCGGCGGCCGCGGCGTCGACCACGTGGTCGAGGTCGGCGGGGCCGACACCCTGGCCCAGTCGATCCTCGCCGCGCGCCCGGGCGCGCAGGTGAGCCTGATCGGGATCCTCTCCGGCACGACCACGCCGCTCGACCTCGTGAGCGTCCTCATGCAGGGCGTGCGCATCCAGGGCGTCCTCGTCGGCCACCGCGACGCCCTCGAGGCGCTCGCGCGCGCCGTCGAGGCCCACGCCCTGCGCCCCGTCGTCGACCGCACCTTCCCCTGGACCGAGGCGCGCGCCGCCCTCGAGCACCTCCAGGCCGGCCGGCACGTGGGCAAGGTGGGAGTGGAGCTCTAGCCGTGCGCTGGCCCTGGTCGAGGCGGCGCGACCCCGACGCGGCGGCCCGCCTGCGCGCCGAGGCCGAGGCCCTGCTCGAGCAGGGGCGCCCGGCCGACGCGCGCGAGCGCCTCGACGCGGCGCTCGCCGCCGACCCCGAGGACGCCGCCGCGCTCCTCGGCGCCGTGCGCGTGACGCTCGTCGACCTCGACCAGCCCGAGGAGGCCCTCGAGCGCCTGCGCCGCGCGGCGCGGCGCCTGCGCCTGCTCACCGGCGACGAGGCCCTCGAGGCGCTGTGGCTCGAGGCCGACGCGCGCGCCACGCTCGGCGACCCCGCGGGGGCGCTGGCCGTGCACGACCGCGCCCTGGCCGCCGCGCCCGACGACCCCTGGCACCGCGCCGGGCGCGGCCGCTGCCTGTTCGAGCTGGCCCGCTTCGACGAGGCGCGCGCCGACCTCGAGGCCGCCCGCGACGGCCTCGCCCGGCGCGACCCGCCCGAGGAGGACGCGACGACGCTCTACACGCTCGCCTGCCTGTTCGAGCGCGACGACCGCCTGCCCGACGCCGACCGCCTGTTCGCCCGCGCGGCCACGCTCGACCCCGAGGGCTGCCCCCGCCCCGTGCGGCTCACCCCGAAGGCCTTCGACCGCGCCGTCGAGGAGGCCCTGGGCAGCCTGCCGGCCGAGTTCCGCGCCCACCTGGCCAACGTCGTCGTCGAGACCGTCGACGTGCCGCCCGCCGACATGCTGCGCGAGACGGGGCACGACCCCCTGCTCCTCGGCCTCTACGAGGGCGTCAACGTGGCCGACGTCTACGCCGTCGAGGGCCCCGCCCACCAGCCCAGCCGCGTGTCGCTCTACCGGCGCAACATCGAGAAGGCCGCCGCCACGCGGGCCGAGGTCGTCGAGCAGGTGCGCATCACCGTGCTCCACGAGGTCGGCCACCACCTCGGCTACGACGACGAGGGGCTGGACGACATCGGGCTCGGGTGAGCTGCGCTCAGGTCCGTCCGCCGCGCGGGGGGAAGGTCGCCGCCAGGCGCGCGCGCCACTCGCGGGCCAGCCACACGCGGCCGTCGACGTCGGGGCGCAGGCGCGGGAGGAGGAAGTCGAGGATCCGCCGCCGCTGCGGGACCTCGAGGTCGGCGTGGAGGACCACCGTCCCGCTCGGGCCGTAGACGGTGCAGGTGATCGCCGTGTAGGCGGTGCCGAAGCCGACGAGCGTCGGCGCCTCGACGAAGGTGAAGTGGATCGCCGCCGTCCCCGGCCGCCGCGCGTTCAGCTCGACCAGCCGCTCGCGCACCTCGTCGGCCCCGGCGGGCTCCGCGTCGGCGACGCCCATCCAGTCGTAGCCCCCGCGGACGAGCTCCTCCGTGACGCCGATGAGGGCGCCCTGGATGAACCGGTCGAGCTCGGGGATCACGCGGAACGGGCGCGTGACGAGGACGTGGGCCGCCGCGATCGGCTCGGGGTCGTGCCCCGGGATCGCTCGCGGCACCGGCGCGCAGCCCCCGGCCAGGCAGGCCAGGAGCAGCGCCAGCGCGGCCGGCGGGGTCCGGCTCAGAAGTAGACCTCCCAGCGGTTGTTCTCGTGCTTCCAGGCCAGGATCAGCACGACGAACAGGAAGAAGTAGCCGCCGCCGACCGGGCCCCAGAACATGGCGTCGTCCGCCGCGTGGGCCGGGTTCTGGGCCAGGACCGCCCAGCTCGACACCCCGCCCATGCCGACCAGCCACACGAGGAACGCCATCATGAAGCTGCGCTTCTCGGTGCGACGCTTGTCGAGGATGTGGTGGATCGTGGCGTCGTCTGGGCGCCCCGCCGCGTGCTCGCACACCGGGCACACGACCTCGTCGGACTTCGAGCCCGAGTCGTAGACCAGCTCCTCGTAGCACTCGGAGCACACGACCGGGATCAGCTCGTGGCCGCTGAGCTTGGGCGAGGCCACGGCCTTCATGCGCCCGGTCGACTTCTTCAGCGCGCCCGAGCGGCCGGAGGCGGCCTTGTGCTTGCCCGTGCCGCGCTTGCTGGCGCGTGGCGACTCCTCCTCCTGGGAGCCCTCGTCGTCGACGGCGTCCTGCGAGTCGGTCTCGTCCCCGGACTCGTCCGCCGGCTGGTTCCTGCCGGTGCCCTTCTTCGCCATGGCTGCTGAACTCCCGCGCGCGCCCGGGTCGGGGCGCGGCGTCATGTCTCCGCGCGTGAGACGGCGCGGATTGTACGCCCCCCCGGGGGCCCCCGACAACCCTAGCCTGGGCCGCCGCCAGGACGCAGAAGAATGGACTTACGACAGCCCGTCCCCCCGTCGAATCGACCTCAGGTCACGCCCCCCGGGTGTGGCCGCCCGACACACCCCCGTGGCCGCCGGCCGCGCGGCGGGAAGTGGCGGGCTGGCCTGGGTCCGCGCCCCCGATGGGGCCAGGGGCCACGGTCGACCCGGGGTGCCGGGCCGGCGGCCGTGGGCGTTACGGCCGGCACGCGCCCTGCGTTTCCTCGGGCGCGGACCCCCCGCGGGAGGAACCATGCTCGGCCTTCAGTTCATCGGCGTCGCGGCCCCCCGGCCGCGCCGCCCGCGCGTGCTCGTCGCGGAGGACCACCCCCTCCTGCGCCGGGCGATCCGCGTGGCGCTCGAGCGCGACGGCTATGACGTGCTCGAGGCGGGCAACGGCCTCGAGCTCGTCGATCGCCTGCAGGAGACCATGGTCGCGGGCGAGCCCGCGCCGGACCTCGTCCTCTCCGACCAGGGGCTCCCGCTGGCCACCGGCCTCGAGGTGCTCGGCCGGCTGCGCGAGGCGCAGTGGCCGCTGCCGTTCGTGCTCATGCTCGACGGTCCGGTCGACGGGCGCCTCGAGGCCGACGCCTACCGCCTCGGCGCCCGCGCCGTGCTGGCCAAGCCCTTCGGCCTGGAGCAGCTCCGGGCGACCGTGCGCGCGGCGCTGGCGCTCCCCGCGGAGGAGGTCACGGCGTGATCCTCCGCCCCCGCCCGCCGCTCGTCGCCCTGGCCGAGCCGCTGCCGCGCCTGCGGCGCGCGCTCTCGGCCGCCCTCGAGGCGCGCGGCTGCTCCGTGCTCGAGGTGCAGGACGGCGTCGAGCTGCTCGAGTACCTCGGCCAGGCGTCCACCGGCGACGAGGACTGGCCGCAGCTCCTCGTCGCCTCCGAGGTCATGCCCGGCCTGGGCGGCCTCGACGTGCTCTCGGAGCTGCAAGAGGCCGGCGCCGCCCGGCCGCCCACGATCCTGCTCGCGGCCCGCGCGGCCAGGGTGCGCCGCGCGGCGCGCGCGCTCGGCGTGGCCGTGGTCCTCGACAAGCCGCCGGACCCGGCGAGCATGGGGTGGTGGGTCCAGCGCCTCGTGGCGCCCGAGCCCGTGCGGCTGACGATCGACGGCTGGTGAGCAGCGCGTCGGCGGTGAGCCGCCGCCCCCGCGGGGCGTGAGCCGCGGGCGGGTTCGAGGCGCTGCGCGGTCGCCGGTGAGGGGCGCGGCGTGGCAGGGACGCGCGAGGACGGCGGCGCCACGCGCCTGCTGCTGGTCGACGACGACCCGGGCCTGCGCGAGGTCCTGCGCGCGGACCTGACCGACCGCGGCTACGAGGTGCTCGCCCGGGCGCGCGCCGCCGAGGGGCTGGCGACGCTCGAGGCCGGGGCGCCGATCGACGTCGTCATCACCGACCTCAACCTCCCGGGCGAGAGCGGGCTCGACCTGTGCGCGCGCAGCGCGCGCGCGCGGCCGGAGGTCCCGGTGCTGGTGATCACCGGCCACGGGAGCCTGGAGGCGGCCGTCGGCGCGATCCGGGCCGGCGCCTACGACTTCATCACCAAGCCCTTCGACCTCGACGTGCTCGACGTGGCGATCGCCCGCGCCGTGCGGCAGCGGCGCCGCCCGCGCCGCGCGGCGGCCGACGACCCGCTCGCCGCGCTGGGGGGCGACAGCCCGGCGATCGCCGCCCTGCGCGCGCTCGTCGAGCGCGTGGCCGCCTCCGACGCCTCGGTGCTCGTGCGCGGCGAGACGGGCACGGGCAAGGAGCTCGTGGCGCGGGCCCTGCACGGGCTGAGCGCGCGGCGCGACGGGCCGTTCGTGGCGATCAACTGCGCGGCCATGCCCGAGGCGCTGCTCGAGAGCGAGCTGTTCGGCCACGTGAAGGGCGCCTTCAGCGGCGCCGTCGAGGCGCGCCCCGGGCTGTTCCAGCGGGCCAGCGGCGGCACGCTCCTCCTGGACGAGGTCGGCGACATGTCGCTCCCGCTCCAGGCCAAGCTCCTGCGCGTCCTCCAGGAGCGCCGCGCGCGGCCCGTGGGCGGCGCCGACGAGCGGCCGTTCGACGTGCGCGTGGTCGCCGCCACGCACCGCGACCTGCGCGACGCCGCGGCCGCCGGCGCCTTCCGGGCCGACCTCCTGTTCCGGCTCGACGTGATCGGCATCGACGTGCCGCCCCTGCGCGCCCGCGGGCGCGACGTCCTCGTCCTGGCCGAGCGCGCGCTCGCCGAGCAGGCCGCCCGCGCCGGCAAGCGCGTCACGGGGCTCTCGCCCGCCGCCGCCGAGCGCCTCCTGGCCTACGCCTGGCCCGGCAACGTGCGCGAGCTGCACAACTGCATCGAGCGGGCCGTGGCCCTGTGCGAGGGCGAGCGCCTCGAGCCCGGCGACCTGCCGGCCGTCGTGCGCGCGGCCACCCCCGCCCCCGCCGCCGACACTCCCGCCGCCGACACTCCCGCCGCCGATCCGCTGATCGCCCTGGCCCCCGGCGTCGACGCCGCCGGGCTGCCGACGCTCGAGGCCATGGAGCGCCGTTACGTCCACCACGTGCTCGACCTCGCCGGCGGCAACAAGGCCCTCGCCGCTCGCGTCCTGGGCCTCGACCGCAAGTCGCTCTACCGCAAGCTCGAGCGCTGGCAGCGCGAGGGCGGCGCCGCGTGAGGACGTGAGGTCTCGGCCTGTCCTCGAACTCGCGACTCGTGATCGACACGCTCGAACCCGAGTGGAATGGAACCGCGAGCGCGGCGAGGGCGCGGAGGCGAGGCGAGGGGGAGCGCGCGCGGGTCAAGCTCGAGCGCTGGCAGCGGGAGGGCGGCGCCGCCTGAGGACGTAAGGTCTAGGCCTGTTCCTCAGACTCGCGACTTGTGATCGACACGCTCGAACCCGAGTGGAATGGAACCGCGAGCGAGGCGAGGGCGCGGAGGCCGAGGCGAGGGGGGAGCGCGCGCGGGTCGTATCGATCGCCGGATCCTACGACCCGCGCGCGCCCCCCCTCGCCCGGCATCCGCGGCCGCAGCCGTCGATCACACCGGCCGGAGGGCGGCGATGTGGTCGAGGTTGCGGTAGCGGCCCTCGTAGTCGAGGCCGTAGCCGATCACGAAGCGGTCCGGGATCGTGAAGCCGAGGTGGGCGATCGGCACGTCGCGCTTGGTGCGCGCCGGCTTGTGCAGGAGCGTGCACAGCTTGATCGAGCGCGGCCCGCGCACCTCGAGCGCCTTGAGCAGGAAGCTCATGGTCAGCCCGGTGTCGACGATGTCCTCGACGATCAGCACGTCCTTGTCCTTGATCGGCTGCGTCAGGTCGAAGTCGAAGCGGACCGTGCCCGTGCTCTCCGTGCCCTCGTAGGAGGACAGGCGCAGGAAGTCGCAGGTGATCGTCGGCGGCAGGCGCCGGATCAGGTCCGCCATGAACACGAGCGCGCCCTTGAGCACGCCCACGACGACGAGGTGCTCGGGCCCGCGGTCGAGGCCGGCGACGATCTCGACGCCGAGCTGGTCGAGGCGCTCGTCGAGCTTGGCGCGGGTGATCAGGGGCTCGAAGTCGTTCAGCGTGTAGGACACGGGCGGGGCTCCTTGCTGGCCGGCGGCGGGGTCGCTCGGCGCACCACGCTATCGCGCAGGAGCGCCGGTTCAACTCCGCTCGTGCGCCTCCCGTCGGGGCGTGCGCGCGTCACCCCCCTCGCCCGGCGTGGCGCGCCCCTCGCCGGCGTCCGCAGCCGGCGCCGGCCCCCGCGTCAGGGAGCGCCCCCGGCATGGAACCGCGAGCGAGGCGAGGCCGCGGAGGCCGAGGCGAGGAGGCGCGCGCGGCTGATATCGATCGCCGGATCCTATCAGCCCGCGCGCGCCGCCTCGCCCGGCATCCGCGGCCGCAGCCGTCGATCAAACATCAGCCGTCGATCACACTTTGCGGCGGCTCCACAGGCCGACGGCGGCCGCGCGCGCGCGCGCCGCCATCGCCTTGAGGTCGTGGTCGGGGACGTGCCCCTCGTCGAGGACGACGCGCCCGCCGACGACGACCGTGCGCGCCTTCGCGCCCAGGCCGCCGTAGAGGACGTGCCAGAGCAGGTTGCCGCCGTCGAGCGGCGTCCAGGGGTCGTAGTCGAGGACGACGAGGTCGCCCGGGCCCCCGACGGCCAGGCGGCCCAGGCCGGCGCCGGGGAAGAACAGGTCGGCGACCTCGCGCGCGCCGCCGAGGAGCGCCGCCGCCTCGTCGCCGCCGACGCGCGGGTCGGCCGCGGCGTCGCGCCGCACCAGGTAGGCCTGCGCCAGCTCGTGAAGGACGTCGCCCGTCATGCCGTCCGACCCGAGGGCCACGCGCACGCCGCGCGCGCGCAGGCGCGCGAGGTCCAGGCGGCCGACGCCGTTGTTCATGTTCGACGACGGGTTCGTGACCACGAGCGTGCGCGTCTCCGCCAGCCGGTCGAGCTCGGCGTCGTCGGCCCACACGCAGTGGCCCGCCACCGTGCCCGAACCCAGGAGCCCCAGGCCGTGCAGGCGCTCGACCGTGCGCACGCCGGCGCGCCTGAGGGCGTCCTCCTCGTCGGCGCGGTCCTCGGCGACGTGGACGTGGACGCCCGGGAGCCCCTCGCGCTCGACCAGGTCGCGCGCCTGGCGCAGCGTGTCGTCACCGCAGGTGAACGACGCGTGCAGCCCGAAGGTAGCGGCCAGCGTCGGCGCGCCGCCGCGCGCCCGCGGGTCGGCCCGCACGGCGCGGGCGAAGCGCACGTTCTCCTCCAGGCCCGCCCGCGCCACCTCGGGGCCGTCCCGGTCCGTGACCTCGAAGCAGGTGCACAGGCGCACACCCACATCCTGGGCCGCCCGGGCCACGGCCTCGAGCGAGCCGGCCACGGCCCCCTGGCTGGCGTGGTGGTCGATCACGGTCGTGACCCCCGCCCGCGCGCACTCGAGCAGTCCGAAGAAAGCCGAGAGATAGACGTCATCCAGGGTCAGGGCCCGGTCGAGGGGCCACCACAGGCGCTCGAGCACCCCCACGAACTCCCGCGGGGCTGTGCCGGGGAGCGGCGGCATGCCGCGGGCGAGGGTGGAGTAGAGGTGGGTGTGCGCGTTGACGAGCCCCGGCAGCACGAGCCGCCCGCCCAGCTCCACGACGCGCACCCGCGCGCCCGGCGGCGCCGACACGCCCGACGAGGGGCCCAGGGCCGCGACCCGGCCGTCCTCGCCGACGAGCACGGCGCCGTCCTCGATCACGCCGCCTTCGCCCAGCAGGTCGACGGCGATGCGGCCGCCGCGGAGCAGCAGAGGTATGCTCATGGGGTCGGATTCTACCGGCCTGGCCGGCGCGGGGCGCCCGCGCGCGGCCGGGGCAGGGGGGCGAATGCCTGACGGCACCTCGAAGGTCGCGGCCGACGCGCTGCTCGGGCGGTCGCTGCGGCAGTTCCGCATCGAGTCCAAGCTGGGCGAGGGCGGCATGGGGGCCGTCTACCGGGCCCTCGACACCAAGCTCGAGCGGCCGGTGGCCCTCAAGGTGATCCGCCGCGACCTCTGCCAGCACCCCGACTTCCTGGCCCGCTTCCAGCGCGAGGCCAAGGCCGCCGCGCGCTTCCGCCACCCCAACGCGATCGAGATCTACGAGTACGGCGACGGCGCCGACACCGACGGCCTGGTCTACATGGCCTTCGAGTTCGTCAAGGGGCGCGAGCTGCGCGACCTGATCCGCGAGCGCGGGCATCTCGACCCGGCGACGAGCATCCAGGTCACGGCGCAGGTGCTCTCGGCGCTCGAGCGCGCCCACGCGCAGGGGATCGTCCACCGCGACCTCAAGCCGCAGAACGTCATGATCGAGGCGCCCGCCCGCGAGGGCGACGACCCCATGACGGTCAAGATCCTCGACTTCGGGATCGCCAAGCTGCGCGACGGCAGCGGCGGCGGCGCGCTCACGCAGGCCGGGCAGATCATGGGGACCGTCCACTACATGTCGCCCGAGCAGACCGAGGGCGCCGAGGTCGACGCGCGCGCCGACCTCTACTCGGTGGGCGTCATGCTCTTCCAGATGCTCAGCGGGAAGCTGCCCTTCAACGGCAAGACCTACCTCGAGGTGATCAAGCAGCACCGCCAGGCCCCGATCCCGTCGGTGTGCGCCCTGCGGCCGGAGGTGCCGGCGGGCCTCGACGAGGCCGTGCGCAAGGCGCTGGCCAAGCGGCCCGACCAGCGCTTCCAGTCGGCGCGCGAGTTCCGCCTGGCGCTGCAGGCGCTCGGCCTGGCGCCGGGCAACGTGCCGAGCGACACCGTGGCCCCGCAGCCGGCGGCGCGCGAGACCGGCGGGCGCGACGCCTGCCCGAGCGAGGTGGGCACGGCGATCCTGCCGCCGTCCGACGGCGGCGTCGCGCCGGCCGACTACGCCACGGGCGCGACCGGCAAGTTCTTCGACGGCCTCCTCGGGCGCACCCTCGACGACAAGTACGAGGTCCTGGGCAAGCTGGGCGAGGGCGGCATGGGCGCCGTGTTCAAGGCGCGCCACGTCCTCCTCGGCACGACGGTGGCGCTCAAGGTCGTCCACCCGCAGCTCGCCAACAGCAAGGAGGCGGTCGAGCGCTTCCTGCGCGAGGCGCGCGCGGCGCTCGAGTTCACGCACCCCAACGCGATCACGACGCGCGAGTTCGGCCGCACGCGCGACGGCCTGCTCTACATGACCCTCGACTTCTGCCCGGGCGCCAGCCTGCGCCGGGTGCTCCAGGACGAGGGGCGGCTGCCGGCGCCGCGCGCGCTGTCGATCGCGCGGCAGGCGCTGAGCGCGCTGGCCGAGGCGCACGCCAAGGGGATCGTGCACCGCGACCTCAAGCCCGAGAACCTGCTCGTCGAGCACGACGAGCAGGGCGAGCTGGCGCGCGTGTGCGACTTCGGGATCGCCAAGCTCCTCGACGGCCCGGGCGAGCACGAGGGCGAGAGCCTCACCGGGCAGCAGGTGATCGGCACGCCGCACTACATGGCGCCCGAGCAGGCCTGCGCCGACGCGGTCGACGGGCGCACCGACGTCTACGCGATCGGCTGCGTGCTCTACGAGATGCTCACCGGCGAGCGGCCGTTCGTGGCGAAGAGCGCCAAGGACGTGCTCATGAAGCAGATCTCCGTGCCGCCGGTGTCTCCGCGCGAGCGGGCGCCCGACGCGGGGATCACGCCGGCGCTGGAGCAGGTGGTCCTCAAGGCCATGGCCAAGGAGCCGGCGGCGCGCTTCCACACGGCCGTCGACTTCGTGGACGCGATCGACGCCCTGGGCCTGGCCTTGCCGCGCTCGCGCGGGGCGACCTCGCGCGTGGGGCCGCGCCCGGCGACGACGGACCTGATCGTCACCGTGCCGCCCGGCCGGGTGGCCGGGGGGCGGCGCGGCGGGCTGGGCGTGGCCGTCGCGGTCGGCATGTTCGCCCTGGCCGGGCTGATCGTGTGGGGGGCGCCCGAGGGCACGCCCGTCGGGCGCGTCCGCGCGCAACTCGTCGCGCTCGCGCGCGG
>JAHBXY010000149.1 GCA_019636275.1 Planctomycetota bacterium
ACTAAACAACAGCGGATCGCTCACCAACCGTTGGGAAGACGACCGGCTGGCCGGTCGCTGCGCCCGTGATGGCGGCCCCGCGCCGGACACGGCCACTCCCCACCGGTTGGTGAGCGATCCGGGGTAGGCCTGTCTTCAAACGGGCAAACGCGTGATCGACACGCTCGAACCCACGGGGGGAATGGAACCGCAAGCGAGGCGAGGGCGCGGAGGCCGAGGCGAGGGGGGAGCGCGCGCGGGTCGTATCGATCGCCGGATCCCGGTGGGCCGCCGGAGCGAGCGAGAGGCCCGCGGCTGCGGACGGCCGCGAGCGGTAGGGTCCGCATGGACTGCAGCACGCAGCCGCGGGACGGAGCTCGCGGAGGCGGGCCACACCGACGACCCGCGCGCGCCCCCCCTCGCCCGGCATCCGCGGCCGCAGCCGTCGAACTAACGAGGGCGGCCGGCGGGCTCCTCCGAGAGCTTGCGCATGTTCTGCAGGCGCTTGACCACGTGCCCGAAGAGCTGGTCCGCCTCCGTCCGGGCGGCGCGTTCGGTCGTGGGGAGCCAGGAGCGCAGGATGTAGGTGATGTAGTAGATCTCGAGGAAGCGCTCGCCCCGGTCGTGCCGGAAGTCCTGCTGCGCGTGGTGCAGGAGGCGTCGCGAGCGGTTGGCGTTGACCACGGCCTCCTGGATGCGCTGCAGGTCGCGCGGCTGCTTGTTCTGGTCGCCCTGCACCGCCTCGAACAGGCGCCAGGCGCGGTCGTAGTCGCCCGCCTCGAGGGCGGTGATCCCCTCGCGCACCTTGCTCTCGAGGTTCATGTTCTCCAGCCGCTGCAGGTGGCGGAGCTGGTCGAGCGCGCGCTTGTGGTAGACGTTGGCCTGGCTGGGCTCGAGCTGGATGACGCGCAGCAGCTCCTCCTGCGCCTCGCGGGGGTTCTCGGCCTCGATCCCCCGCTGGTAGGCGGTGAACACCTGCCCCCACTTGGTGCGGCGCGTGCGCACGCTCTGCCGCGCCTCGGGGCCCAGGACCTCGTGCTGGAGCGCCTCGCCGAGGAGCTGGAAGGCGCGCTTCGCGTCGCCGGTCTCGTAGGCCCGCTGCGCCTGGCGCACCTTCAGGTCGGCGTCGATCCACTGGATGTAGGCCTGCGCGTCGGGGTAGATGCGCGAGCGCCGGTCGATGCGCTCGAACAGCCGCGTCGCCGTGGGGTAGTTCTCCACGTCGCGCACGGCGACGATGTCCACGCCGCGCTGGTAGAAGTCCTCGTCGCGCAGGTTGGTCTCGCACACCTCCTTCAGGCGCCGCAGCTCCATGCGCTGCTCGGGCGTATCCGCGTAGGCGTTGCCCTGATCGATGAAGCTCGCGACCCCCTGCCAGTCGGGCGACGGCACGCGCATGAGGGCGGTGGCCTCGTCGAGGACCATCTTGAACACCTGCCCGCGCAGGGCGCGCGACTGCTCGGCGGCGCGCGGCCCGTAGACGCTGCGCGCGGGGACCTCGGAGTAGCGCAGGGTGGTCGCCTCGAAGCGCTTGAGCGCCTCGCGGAACTTCTTCTCCTGCGCGAGCTGCACGGCGGTGGACCCGAGCTGCTCGGCCTCGCCCAGCTTCTCGTAGGCCTCCTTGTTCATGCGCACCGTGCCCATCTGCTCGGTGATCCACTCCTGCAGCTCGCGCGGGAGGCCCGGCAGGCGCGCGCAGTCGGCCAGGAGCTCCTCGGCGCGGCCCCAGCGGAACTGGAGCGCCCCCTTGTCGAGGTCGACCCAGTGGTTGGCCATGGTGGTGAGCCCGCGGGCCACCTCCTGCAGCTCCTTCGTCGTGCTCGGCTTGGCCTGGGCGCGGCGGAAGATGTCGCGCGCCTCGCGGCTGTCGCCGGCCAGGAGCTTGGCCGTGCCCTCCTGCAGCCAGGCCACGTCGCCCGTCGAGCCGCCGGCGCGCAGCTCGCCGCCGGAGGGGAGCGCCATGATCAGCAGGATCACGGCCGTGACCAGGCTGGCGGCGGCCATGCGCACCCGCGGCTCGCGCTTGAAGGTGCCGGCCGGGTCGGCCTTGAGCTGGGCGAGGAGCTGCTGGACCTCCAGCAGCGGCGACGGGTGCACGACCTCGAAGCGCAGCTTCGAGGTGCCGATCTGCACCTCGTCGCCCTCGCGCAGCTCGTGGATGTCGATCTTCTTGCCGGCGACGAACAGGCCGTTGCGCGCGCCGAGGTCCTTGAGCAGCCACTTGCCGCCCTCGTGCACGACCTCGGCGTGGTAGCGGGAGATCCCCTCGCCGCTGAGGACGACCGCGTTCTCCGGCTTCGAGCCGACGGTGATCGTCTCGCCCTCGGTCAGGTCCCAGGTGCGCTCGGGGCCGCCCTCGACCAGCCGGAAGCGCGCCCGCGGGCCGGCCGGCGCGACCGGCGCCTGGACCTCGCCCGAGCGGGGCATCTCGGGGAACTCGTCGAGCACCGACCCGCGCACCTCGCCGCTGCGCACGACCTTGGCCACGGGGGCCGAAGCGCGCGACCGGGGCTCGTCGTCGACGATGTCGAAGTCACCCTCGCCCACGCCCTCGACGCGGAAGGCGAGCTTGCCGCACTCGAGCACGTCGCCGCTCGTCAGCGGCGTGGCGCCCCGGATCAGGTCGCCGTTGACCATCGTGCCGTTCTTGGAGCCCGCGTCGTAGGCCGTGAGCGAGCGCCCGCGGCGCACGAGCCGCGCGTGCCGCTTGGAGAGGCTCGAGTCGGGGAAGTAGATGTCGCAGTCGTCCTTGCGCCCGATGAACGTCTCCCCCTCGTCGAGGGGGAACGCGATGCGCTCGTCGCCACGCTGGTAGATCAGTCGCACGCTCAACGCTCCGTGCAGATCTCGCCGCCGCCGCCGCTCCAGGTGCCGCCGAAGCTGTCCTGGAGGATCAGCCGCAGCCGGATGAACCGCGGGTCGCAGTCGTGGTTGATGGCCCGCAGCGTGCGCTTGAGCTGCTCGATCACCTCGAAGGTCGAGTTCTTCTGCAGCGAGACCTTGTACTTCGCCAGCTCGCGGGAGACGAACTCCTCGTAGTCGTTGCGCGCCTGCGCCTCCGAGTCCTCGGCCTTTCGCACGAGCTCCGCCACGTCGCCCGGGACGATCCCGCCCTGGGCGAGCTGGTCGCGTAGCAGCACGGCCGCGTCCACCGCCCGGCCGAACTCGATGAGCGCCAGCCGGTAGTTCCCCTCGCGGGCGGTGATGTCGCGCTCCTTCTTGTAGGTCTCGCCCGACGCCATGTGGCCGTCCGCCTTCTGCCGCAGCTGGAAGGCGCTCAGCTTGCCCTTCATCTCGGCGCGCCGCCGCTCGCGCGCCACGTCGTGCGGGTTGTCGCCCTCGACCTCCACCGTGAAGCGCTTCACGCGGCGGCTCTCGGGGAACACGAGGTCGAACTCCATCGTCCCCGGCTCGATCCCGCGGACGAGGAAGATGCACTTGGTCTTCACGTGGGGCACGGCCCACTCGATGTCGGCGATCCGGTCGCGGAAGTGGAAGTACGGCTCGCCGTCGCGGCGGGTGGCCTGCCGCCCCTGCGGCGGGTCGACCTGCGACCAGGGCTCCTCGATGCGGACCGTCTGGTCGATCGCCACGCGGATCGGCGTCGTGTGGCGCTCGAGGACGTAGGGCTTCTTCTCCTGCATCTTCCAGATGATCACGGCGGCGAGGAGGATCCCCCCGGCGCCCAGGACCATGAGCGCGCGCAGGGCCTTCTCGCGCCCGGGGTCGCCCTTCTTCTCCTCCTTCTTGCGCTTGTCGACCTCGGCGAACGGGTCGTAGTCCGGGTCGTTCGGGTCCTTGACCTTGCCGAGCTCCGCCGTGCGCTCGTTCTGCGACTCGCGGCTGCCGGCGCTGGCGGCGACGCCGCCCTTCGCCGCCGGCAGCTCGGCCGTCCGCTCCTCGGGGTCGTCGTCGCCGCCGCCGTCGTCGTCGTCGAAGACGACCTTCTGCGCCGCCGAGCGCTTGACCGCCCCCGAGCCGCGGACGGGCGCCGTCGGCAGGTCGTCGTCGCTCGGGGCGCTGCGCGCCGGGCGGCGCGGCGGCGGCGCGTCGTCCTCGTCGGGGAGGCCCCGCGGCGCCCCCGACTCGTCGCGCGGGTCGCGCGCGCGCGGGCGCGGGCCCGAGTCGCCGCTGACGTCGCCTTCGTCGGAGGGCTCCTGCCGGGCGCCGCCGCCGCCGCGCGGCGCGTAGTCGGGGTCCGAGGCCCACGACGACTCGCCGACCTCCTTCGGCGGCCGCCGGCCGCCGCCGACCTCGGCCTGGGCGAGGAAGCGGAACCGGATGCCGCACACCTCGAACTCCTGGCCGTCCTCGAGGCGGTGGCCCGCGCGCACGGGGCGGTCGCGCACCATGACCGGGTTCTTCTCCGAGAGGCCCTCGATCACGTAGCCGCCGCCTGCGCGCGAGATGCGCGCGTGCTCGCGCGAGATGTAGCGCTTGGGCAGCACCAGGTCGCAGCCGGGCGCGCGGCCGATGACGAACTCCGCGTCCTCGACGCGGTAGCGCCGCCCCGACAGGTCGCCGGTGAGCACCTCCAGGCAGGGCGCGGTCATCGTCTTCATGCGGCCTCCACGCTCAGCAGGTCGCCCGGCGCGACCCCCAGGTCGGCCGCCCGCCCGGCGGCGACCTCGATGGCGCCCACGGCGCCCGACGCGCCGCTGCACCAGGCCAGCCCGACCCACGGCCGCACCGCCGGCGCGACCTCTAGCACCTCGGCGCGCGCGCCGGGGCCGAGGGGCCGGTCGCCGCGCCGCGCGACGAACAGGACGTCGATGGGGAAGGGCACGAACATCATGTGGATGCTCGCGCACGGCTCGAGCCACAGGCCGCGACCGCCCGGCAGGGCGCGCCGCCCCATGAGGCCGCGCAGCCGGCGGAGGAACGAGCCGGCGAGCTCGAGCTCCTCGACGACCACCGCCCGGTCGCGCTCCCGCACCAGGCGCATCAGAACACCCCCATGTCCCTGATGCGCAGGACGATCGGCCCGAAGATGATCAGGAAGACCAGCGGGAAGATGAACAGCACCAGCGGGATCAGCATGAGCACCGGCGCCTGCATGGCCTTCTTCTCGGCCCGCTGGAAGCGCTTGCGCTGCAGCTCGCGCGACTGGATGCGCAGGGTCGGCCCCAGGCTGGCGCCCAGCTCGTCGGCCTGGATCAGCGCCGTGATCACCGACGTGAGCTCCTCGAGGCCGATGCGCTTCTCCATGTCGCGCAGCGCCTCGGGGCGGGTCTTGCCCATCGACAGGTCGCGCGAGAGCGCGCGCAGCTCGTCGCGGAAGGGCGAGCGGTCGAGGTTGTCGGCGATCCGGTTGAGCGCGGCCGTGAAGTCCAGGCCCGCCTCGACCGCGAGGCACAGGAGGTCGAGCGTGTAGGGGAGCAGCCGGCGGATCGAGTGCTGGCGGCGCTTGATCGTGTCGTTGAGCGACAGCGTGGGCAGGAACATGACCAGGAAGGCGATGCCGAAGATCCCCACGCCGCCGATCTCGATCATCAGCTCGAAGTAGAGGCCCACGGCGGCGCCGCCCACGCCGCACAGGAGCATGAAGCCGATGAACTCGTCGGGCGTGATCGTGTCGGCCTTGCCGGCGCGGACGAGCTTCTTGCGCACGTCCTCGCGCATGCCGTCGAGCGCGCGCACGCCGCTGACCACGCGGCCGAGGTGCTGCACGAACGGCAGGGCCAGCTTGAACAGCGGGCTCTGCGAGAAGAGCTCGTCCTGCGCCTGCGCCTCCTCCTTGATCGTCAGGATGTCGACGATCAGCGTGAAGGCCAGCAGCCCCACGGCGAAGGCGAAGAACAGGGACAGGCCGAACAACTCGGGCGGCATGAGCTCAGACCTCGATCGTCGTCACCTTGCGGACGAAGAAGTAACCGAGCCCCTCCATGATCGCCATGACGGCCAGGATCACCCAGCCCTCCACGCGCGTGAACATGGGCTGCATCATCGCCGGGTCGATGAAGTAGATCATCAGCCCCACGAAGATGGGCAGGATCGAGACCATGAGGCCCTGCATCTTGCCCTGCGCGGTGAGCGCGTCGATGCGGCCCTCGATGCGGTAGCGCTCGCGGATCGTCTCGGCCAGGCGCTCGAACACCTCGGCGAGGTTGCCGCCGACCGAGTTCGAGATGCCGACCGACGTGACCACGAGCTCGAGGTCCTGGCCGGGCATGCGCTCGAGCATGCTGTCCATGGCCTCCTCGACGTCCATGCCGAGGCGCATCTCCTGGACCAGGATTCCGAACTCCTGGCAGATCGGCTTGGGCATGTCGTGGGCCACGATCTGGAAGGCCTTGGGCAGGGCCACGCCGCTGCGCAGGGCGTTGGTCATCGTGACCATGGCCTCCACGAGCTGCTCGTTGAACTTCTTCAGGCGGGCGCGCTTGAGCACCTGGAGCGCGATGCGCGGCGCCACGGCGCCGGGGAGGGCGGCGGCGACGCCGAGCAGCAGGCTGTCCGAGAGGACGAACGTGATCGTCAGCATGCCGAAGCCGCCGAGGATCGTCAGCCACAGGAGCTGCTGCGGCGGGATGGTCAGGAACAGGTCGTCGAGGGTCCGCTCGGCGCCCTCGATGTACTTCTCCTCGTAGCTCTCCCAGCCCGACGAGAAGAGCAGGTAGCCGACGAACACGAACACGAACATGCCCAGGCCGCCGAGCAGCGTCACCAGGTGCAGGATCACCCGGCTGCCGTCGTCGACCTGCGCCAGGACCAGCGGCGCCAGGGGCAGGAGGTCGCTCATCCGCGCCGCCTCCGCGGCCCGTCGTCGGCCGCCTGCTTCCGCTGGAAGATGCTCAGGTCGACGTCGATCCCGCGCCGCTTCAGCGCCTGGACGAACTTGGGCACGTTGCCGGTGGCGTCGTGGTGGCCGATCACCTTGTGCTTCTCGTCGAAGCCCGTCTGCTGGAACAGGAACACGTCCTGCAGGGTGACCACCCCGCTCTCGATCCCGGTCACCTCGGAGATCGCGGTCACCTTGCGCGAGCCGTCGTGGAGGCGGCTCTGCTGGATGATCAGGTGCACGGCCGAGGCGATCTGCTCGCGGATGGCGCGCGAGGGCAGGTCCATGCCGGCCATGAGCACGAGCGTCTCCAGGCGCGCGATGCAGTCGCGCGGCGAGTTGCTGTGGATCGTCGTCAGCGACCCGTCGTGGCCGGTGTTCATGGCCTGGAGCATGTCGAGCGCCTCGCCGCCGCGGCACTCGCCGACGACGATGCGGTCGGGCCGCATGCGCAGGCAGTTCTTCACCAGGTCGCGGATGTGGATCGCGCCCTGCCCCTCGAGGTTCGCCGGGCGCGTCTCGAGCGTCACGACGTGGTCCTGCGGCAGGCGCAGCTCCGAGACGTCCTCGACGGTCACGATGCGCTCGTGCGCGCCGATGAAGCTGGAGACGACGTTGAGGAGGGTCGTCTTGCCCGAGCCCGTGCCGCCGCTGATGCAGATGTTCAGCCGCTCGCGGACGGCGATCTCCAGGAACTTGCCCATCTCCTGGGTCATCGACCCGAACTTGATCAGGTCCTGGACGCCCAGGCGGTCCTTGGGGAACTTCCGGATCGTCAGGCTGGGGCCCGACACGGCCAGCGGCGGGATGATCGCGTTGATGCGCGAGCCGTCGGCGAGGCGGCCGTCGACGAGCGGCGTCTGCTCGTTCACGCGCCGGCCGATCGGGGCGACGATGCGCCGGATCACGTGCATCACCTGCTCGTTCGAGGTGAACTGCACGGGCGCCAGGACCATGCCCACGCCGCGGCGCTCGACGAAGATCTGGTCCCAGCGGTTGACCATGATCTCGGAGATCGCGTCGTCGGCGAGGAGCTCCTCGAGCGGGCCCAGACCCAGCGCCTCGTCGAGGACCTCCTTGAGCAGGCGGCGCCGGTCGATGTTCGCCGTGGGCAGCTTGCCCTGGTCCTCGAGGTCCTTGATGACCTGCACGGCCACGCGCTCGGTCATGCGCCGCGCCTCGGGGCCCGGCGTCGACTCGAAGTCGATGCGCTTCAGCTCCTTGGCCTCGAGCAGGAGCTGGTGGACGAGCTTCTTGGCCTCGCGCAGCGCCTCGGCCGGCCCGCCGGCGGCGCTGATGGCGCGGACCTCGGCCCGGCTGCCGCCCTCCGGCCCGGCCGCGCCCGAGCCCTTGCGCTCGTCCTCGGCGCCGGTCCGCTGGCGCTGGCCGCGGAACTGGCACTCGAACTCGCCCACCTCGAAGCGCACGCCGTCCTTGAGCGCCACGTCGCCGGTGATCGGCTGGCCGTCGACGATCGTGCCCGCGCGCGAGCCCAGGTCCCGGACGAAGAACGCCCCGTCCTTCTCGAACACGACGCAGTGCTCGCGCGAGACGCTGTCGCGCGGCAGGACGAGGTCGTTCCAGTCGCTCCGCCCGACCGTGAAGCGGCGCTTGGCGAGGTCGACCTCCTTGACGCGGCCGTTCTTCGTGTCCCGGACGAGGAGCGAGGCCACTCGAGCACCTCCTCAGCGCGGCCTGTTCGTCGGAGACAGCTCGCCCTTGATGTCCTGCCACAGGTGGTCGGCGACCGTCGAGTCGTAACCGGTGGGCTCGGGCGTGCCCGGCTGCACGTAGGTGAGGTGGATCGAGGCCCCGTTGTAGAGGGAGAAGGCGAGCTTGTTGCAGTCCTCGGGGCGCAGGCGCAAGGTCACGGTCGCGTAGCCGCCGAAGTCCATGAACGGGTCGGTGTTCGTGTCGAGCGCCAGGACGAGGACGTTGCGGAACAGGGCCCGCGTGACGGCCAGGCTGGCGCCGGTCTGGTCGGAGAGCGGCATGTTCACCAGGATGTCGACCTGGTCGGCGGGCCGGAGCAGGCCGCCCACGCCGCCCACGCGGTTCATGGGGATCGTGATCGCCCGGTACTCCTTGTCGAAGGTGAACCGCCGGGTGGTGCGCTTCTGGAAGTGGTACTGCTGCAGGACCTGCCCGGCGACGACGGACTCGACCGTCCGCTCGCCGACGATCGTGTTGATGTCCGTGATGTTCGTCTTGCGGAAGGCGGCGTCGATGAACGCGGCCGGGAACTGACCGATCTCGACGTCCTCGCGGGTCAGGGCGCGGCCTGGGGCCAGGTCGCGGGAGGCGACGAAGACGTCGATCAGGTTCTGCGTGATCTTGTGCTGCTTCTCGAGCTTGTCGACGTACAGGCGGATGCCCACGATCGACAGGACGCCCAGCACGACCGCGACGACGAGGGCGAGCTTGTTGGTCACGGCGACTCCCTTCCTACCCTAACAGCCACGACGGCGCCGGCCCAGCGCGCCCGGGACGGCCGCGCTGGCGGGCGACGACGGGGCTCCTAGTCGAGCGTGAGCGAGGCGCGCGCGCCACCCTGGCCGTCGGGGCTGACGGTCAGGACGCCGCGGGCGGCGCCGCGGCCGTCGCTGAGCGGCACCGTGACCGCGCCGTCGCCCGTGAGCAGCGCCACGGCGGCCGGGTCGGCGGTCAGGCCCTCGCGCGCCAGGGCGCCGATGAGGCGGTCGGCGGCGGCGGGCACGGGGGCGACCGTGCGGAGGAGGGCGAGGCCGCCGCCGCCGGGGCGCTCGACCGACATGACGACCTCGACCCCAGGCGGCGCCTCGAGGCCGCCGGGGAGGCGGCGCGAACCGGCGCGAGGCGGGTCGGACTCGAGGAGGCGGTAGCGGGCGCGGCCGAGGCGGTCGGACTCGACGAAGACGGCGCGGCGGCGCCCGTCGGGCGCCCGCCACAGGAGCACGCCCCCGCCCAGGGCGGGGGCGTCCTGCTTGATGTAGGGCGCGTCGCTGCGCCTCGACTCGGCGGCGGCGAGCGCCTCGTAGCGCGCCAGGACGGCCGCCGGCGCGGAGGCGAGCGTGCAGTCGCTCACCCGCGTCGGCTGGCCGTCGACGAGGACGGTGGTGTGCAGGGCTTCGGAGCCGGGCAAGGGCGTGAGGCCACCCGGCCGCGCCCCTCCGACGAGGGCGTCCACCCGGGTCCCCGTGACCAGGAACCCGAACCAGATCAGGCCCGCGCTGAGCGCGACGCCGAGGAGGACGTTGGGGGCGCGGCGGAGCAAGCGCGGCTACTGGCCGGGGCGGACGGGGACCATCTCGCGGCCGTTCCAGCGGCCCTGCGTGCCGTTCGAGTGCGTGTAGACGCCGTTGGCGTCCGGCTGGCCCCACTCGGCCGGCGGGCGGTTGGTCGTCGCCGGGGGCGCGTCGACGTTGTTGGCGGCGATGCCCTCGCGGACGCCGTCGACCTCGCCGACCATGCCGCTCTGGCCGTCGCTGCCCTCGATGGTGACGCGGATCTGCTCCTTGAAGCGACCGACCGCGGCGATGAGCAGGATGCCGATGAGGCCGACGAGGACGATGTACTCGGTCATCCCCTGGCCAAGGCGGCCCTGGCCAAGCCGACGGTTGTTCTTCCGCGTGACGATCATGTGTGACGCTCCTCCCGGGAACCGGTGACGCCAGACTTGACTCGCAAGGCGCGGACCACGCGCAACATACAGTAATTCGGTCGCTTCTCTGCCGCCATCGTCGTATCCGATCCCAGATACGTGTCAGGGTTTCGTCTCGTGATCCGAGGCCGGACAGCCCCGATCACTGACCCATCTTCTGGCGGTAGATCCCGTGCTCGGACATGACGTTGCCGCCCAGGCGCGCCTCGCGCGACCAGATGCCCGGGTCCGAGCCGCCGTCGCGGAACGTGCCGAACACCGGCGACAGGTAGGGGTTGCTGTCGCCGGCCGGGTCGAAGGCGTCCCGGCGCTGCCGCAGGTTGTTCAGGGCCGTCGCGCCGACCATGGGGTGCTCGCTCTGCATGCCGTCCTGGAACATCGGCCGCTTGTGGTCGGTCATCAGGACGACGGCGGAGCGCGTGCTGATCGCGATGCGCGCGCCGGTGAGGAAGGAGAGCCCGGTCCACTCGAAGATGCCGTCGACGAGGACCCGGCGCAGCGGGGGCTTCGCCTGCTCGTTGGCGCCCTCGACCTTGTTGGCCAGGACCAGGTTGCCCAGGTCGCGCCCGCGCCCCGCGCCGGCGAGCTCGAGCGGCAGGTCCTCGCTCCTGGGCTCGCACGACCACGTGCCCGAGCGCACGCCGAAGAAGGCGTCGCGGATGGCGTCGGGGCCGTGCTCGGTCCCGCGGTTCGCGTCCAGGTTCCAGGCCTCGAAGCGGGCGGCGGCCACCACCTGCTGCCGGACGTGCATGACCTGCGACATCGTGAACAGCCCGGCCAGGAGGACGATGTAGACCGGGATGAGGACGATGAACTCGACGGCGGCCGAGCCGCCCTCGTCGTCGACCAGCAGGTGGCGCAGGGCGGCCAGCCCGCGCGGCTCGGACGCGCTCGTCAGTGCCACAGGGTCTCCTGGACGCGGCGCAGGTCGCCGAACGTGACCCACTGGCGCAGCGCCGGCAGGCCGGCGGGCGCGCCCTGCTGCATGTTGCTCGGCGCCGGCTGCTCGAAGTTCGTCGTCGTCCACCAGCGCGAGCCGTCGCGCAGGAGCTCGTCGACCGCGCCGCTGCGCGCGAGCTTGGGGTGGTGCGTCTCCTCGCGGCGCAGGGGCACCAGGCGCGCGCCGAAGCGCATGCCCGGCAGCTTCGAGTCGTCGTGCGAGTAGAAGAGGTTGCGGTGGCGCTGGTCGCGGGAGAGGTCGAGCGGCACCTCGCCCGCCGCGCCGTAGCGCGCGCGCTGGCCCGACTCGAGCTGCTCGAGGGCGAACACGCGCCCCTGGTCGTCGAGCAGCCCCACCTGCGCCGACGCCAGGGCGATCATCCCCCAGCGCGACTTCGGCAGGAGCTCGCCGATCCCGTGGCTCTCGCGCCAGGTGGCCACCGTCACGCCGCTGCGCAGGAGCGCGGCCGTGGCCACCAGCGGCTTCGGGAAGTCGTCGCCCTCGAACTTGAGCTCGTAGACCAGCCCGCCGTCCTTCTCCGCGCGCTCCTGCTGCTTGCGCACCTGCGAGAACGGCCCGTTCATCACGGCGCTGCTGTCGGCGCTCATGCAGGTCGGGCAGCGGATCGTGGCGTGGTGCAGGGGGTTGTCCATGAACGGGTCGAGGCCCCAGCCGCCCATCTGCACCTTGAGGTGCATCTCCGGGTCGTCGTCGGTGGGGACCATGTGGCCGCCGCCGACGCCGCCGCCCGGGCACTGCATCTCGCGCACGGGCCCGCTCCCCGAGCCCTGGAGGCCGCCGTGCTTCCCGGTCTCGATCTTCGGGAAGCCGTTCTCGTCGTACTCCATCCACTTGTGCTCGTGGTGGGCGTGCCAGTGGCCGTTGGGCGCCATGTACCAGCGCTGCAGGCGCGAGTCCCGGTCGAGGTGCAGGTCGGGCTGGTTGCCCCCGCGGTGGGCCCAGTCGGCGCGGCTCCAGCAGATCCGCACCTGCGAGTAGCCCGCGCCCACCCGCTTGCCCGTGCGCGGGTCGAACCAGGTGCTCGGCGACACGAGCTTGCGCTTGGTCCCGTCGACCTTGATCGTGCGCTCCTCGTAGCGGTGCGGGAGGGACGCGGCCACCTCGCCGTCGCGGTCGCCCTGGGCGGCGATGAACCCGGCCTCGTCGCTGCCGTCCCGGTTGGCCTTGAACGCGTGCTCGGCGTCGCTCGAGATCGCCATGTGCGAGGCGCCGTTGAGGAAGGCGATCTCGGCCGCCTTCTCGCGCACGAGGTCCGGCGTCTTCTGCATGATCAGGTGGGCGGCGGCGTTGAGCTCGAGCAGCCAGCGGCGGCCCTCCTCGACCGCCGCGCGGCCCCGGCCGTTCACCGCGCCCCAGCGGCGCCGCCACTCGGCCTCGTCGCCGAGCATGACCCACTCGGGGGCGGGCTCGTTGAGGATGTCCGGCCCGTACTCCTTGCTCCACCCGCCGGGGACGACGCCCCGCGGGCTCTGGTTGAGCAGGTTCGTGGAGTCGTTCTGGCGCAGCCACTGCGGATGCGTGGTGAAGGAGTTCAGCGTCCCGTAGACGATGTTGTCGAGCACGTAGCGCAGCGTGGCGTAGTGGACGTACGTCATGCCGTCGTTGAGCTGACCGATCGCGTTGAGCGAGTTGGCCTCGACCTGCGCCCCCGAGTAGGCGGCGGCGTCGGCGGCGGTCTGGATCTGCATGCGGTCGGTGGTCACGAGCCCGACCTGGAAGACCATCATCGTCAGGAGCGCCAGCGAGAAGAGCGTGATCGCGGCGAACACGAGGGCGGCGCCCCCCTCGTCCTCGTGGAGGTCGCGGGCGGCGGCGCGGGCGCGCTGCAGGCGTCGGGTCATCATCGCGGGGCCCTCGTCCACGGGGTCGGGATGAAGCTCGCCTGCCGGACGCGGTAGACCGTGCGCTGCCGCTCCTGCGAGGGGGCGCCGTAGGCGTTGCCCTGGCCGCCGAGGTTGAGCTGGAAGACGATCTGCGTCCTGGCGAACAGGTGGTTCGCCACCGGGATCATCATCGTGTAGTCGTAGGTGACCTCGCAGGCGACGTAGCCCTGCTGCGGGCGGGGCGTGAACTTCACGTCGAGGTGCTTGAACGCCTCCTGCACGCGGACGTCGGAGAAGCCCACGGAGCCGCCCTCGGCCGACGACCAGCGCATGGCGGCGCGGTCGTCCTGGTCCAGGAGCGGGGCGTCGGAGACGCCCATGCTCGAGGTGAGCACGGCGCAGGTGCGGGCGGCGACGCGGCGGGCCGCCTTGGTCCCCGCGGCGCGCCAGGCGCCCTCGTCGGTGAACCCGCCCTGGCCCACGTCGGCCACGGCCCCGGCGCGCGCGCCGAGGAAGGCCGCCTGCTCGACCACGAGGTGGGCGTGGGCGATGAAGGCGAACTGGATGACGCAGAGCGTGAGCAGGAGCTGGATGGGGAAGACGAGGACGAACTCGACCATGGCCTGGCCGCCCTCGTCCTCGTGGAGGCGACGCGCGGCGCTCTTCGGCTGCGCGGCGTTCGTCGGCTGCGCAGCGATCTTCGACTGCGCGGCGCTCATCGGCTCGCCTCGACGAGGAAGAAGGTCCACAGGGTGCCGAAGGCGATGGCCACGGCGTAGGGGATCGAGAGCCGGGCCGGGTCGTCCTTCGGGGCGGGCTCGGCGCGGAGCATCATGGCGTAGCGGACGGAGCGGCGCAGCCCCTCGAGCAGGCGGCCGCGCAGGAGCAGGACCCACAGGGCCATGAGCGCGCCGACCAGGCTCGACCAGAACATGGCGGCCACGGCGAACTGGAGGCCCCCGAGGGCGCCCACGGCGCCGGCGAGCTTGACCTCGCCGCCCTTCACGCCGCCGGCCCACCAGGCGACGAGGAAGATCCCCGAGGCGATGAGGAGCCCGAGCGCGTGGCTGAGGAGGTTGTGCTGGGTCAGGCTCCCGTCGAGCCCCACCTGGCCCATGCCGAAGCCCAGGGCCAGACCCAGGGCCATGGCCGGGTAGGTGACCACGTTGGGGACGCGGCGCGAGAGGGTGTCGGTCGTCGCCGCGACGACGACGGTGACGAACAGCAGCACCACACGGATGAGGTCGAAGACCGCCTCCACGCTGCTCATCACGCGCTCCACGGGCGCGAGCCGCCCGGGTTCCGCCCCCGGTCCGCCCACCGCAGGCGGACCGAGAGCGGGAGAGGGGTGTATGGACATGCGCGCGCCGCGGAGCGGGCGCCTGGCGCCCACCCCGCGGTCCGCGCGAGGCCGTCGGAGCGAGCCGTCGTTACTGGCCGCTGCCGATCTGGCTGGTGATCTTGGTGTTGATCTCGTTGGTGCCGGCGTCGAAGGCGCCCTCGAGGGCCGTCTTGAAGCGGCCGACCGCGGCGACGAGGAGGATCGCGATCAGACCGACGATGATGATGTACTCGGTCATGCCCTGACCGCTGCGACGACCGAGCTTCTTGTTCTTCTTGATGATCATGTCGGACTCTCCTACGGCGTCGTGCGCCGACCGGCCTGCTGGCGGGTTGTGCCCTCACTCCAGAATCGTGCGCGGATCACTCCGCGGCGACGAGAGATTGGAGCACAGGGCGGACCCGAGGGCCAAGGACGAAGGACGCAGCAGTTATCGTCCCTCCGCCACCTTTCGGCCCGAGGATACGTCTCACGCGCGCCAGATCTGAACCGAATGGTCCATCCGTAGACAGCCGACGAGCCGACCCGGTGGCCGTTTGCGCCGGGGGGCCTGACGGCGAGGATGGCACGCCTCGTGAGTGGAGCGACTCGACCGACGGAGGTCGCCTGGTGATGACGAAGCGGCGGGCCGGCCAGAGCATGACCGAGGTGATCATCCTCGTGGCCATCGTGGCGCTCGCGCTCACCTGGATGGTGACGCGCCTGCCGAAGGCCATCACCGGCCACTACGAGCAGAACGTCGAGGTCCTGGCCTCCCCGTTCTGAGGCTACGGCGCGGCGACGGTCGCGGCCGTCGGCGAGTCGCCGCTCTCGTTCGTGGCGAACACCCGGTACTCGTATGCCGCTCCGGTCGCCGCCGTGGCGTCGACGAACGCCGTCGCATCGCGCGGCGCCCGGCCGACCTCGACGAAGGCGCCGCCGCCGGGGGGGCTGCGCTCGATGCGGAACTCGACCTCGTCGCTCGCCTGGTCGACCCAGGTCAGGCGCACGCCGGCCGCCATGCGCGCGGCCGCGAGCGCGTCGGGCGCCGCCGGGCGCGCCGGCACGGCGCTGCCCCACAGGCGCAGGTCGTCGAAGTACTGCCAGGGCGTCCCCGCGCTCGCCCCCATGCCGCGCTCGACCATGAGCCGCACCTCGTACACACCCGCGGTCACGTGCGGGACGCTCGCGCGCAGGCGCGTGGGCTGCGGCGGCGGGTTCGTGTTCGGGTTGAAGTCGTGACTGGCCAGGACGACGCCGTCGAGCACGAGCGACACCTCGCCGGCGCCGTGGCCCCCGGAGACGTCGACCCACACCTCGAGCTCGAGCGCGCCGTCGGTCAGGCGCACCTGCTGCGCGACGCCCACCTGGTGCGAGTAGCCCGCCTCGCGCACGACGAGCGCCCAGGAGGCGCGGCCGTCGCCGTCCACGTCGAAGACGGTCGTGTCCACGCGGGCGCCCGGCGGGCCGAAGCGGGTCCAGCCGCGGAGGTCGCCGGCCTCGAAGTCGCCGTTGAACAGGACGCCCGCCGGCGGGGTCGTCGCCGACACCGTCGCCTGCGCCCCGTCGCCGTGCGGGCTCGTGGCCGTCACGCGCCACTCGTGCGTCGTCGCCGGCGCGGCCGTCGTGTCGAGCCAGGCGGTCGCGTCCGGGCCCAGCGCGACGACCGGCGCGAACGCTCCGCCGGCGGTCCGCCGCTCGACGAGGTAGCCGCCCTCGCGCTCGGCGTCGGCCCAGCGCAGGAGCACGCGGTCGGCGGCCACGGCGTCGGCCCGCAGGTCGGTCATCGGCCCCGGGGCGCGGCTGCCCACCCGCAGGCGCACCTCGCCGCGCCGGACCTCGCCGCCCGCGCTCACGCGGTAGAGCACGTAGCCGTACTCGCGCCCGGCCTCGGCCGTGGCGTCGAGGAAGCTGGCCGCGCCGGCCGGCGCCACGCCGAGGACGTCGAAGTCGCGCACGATCCGGTAGCCCGCGTCGGGGTCGGTGCCGGGCGTCCAGGTGAGCAGCACGCCCGCCGCCCCGGACGAGGTCGCGTTGAAGCTCATGGGAGGCGCGGGCGCCGGGGGCGGCGTCCCGGTCGTCACGCTCACCGTCGCGGCCGCCGACTCGCCCGAGTCGTTGAAGGCGACCACCCGGTAGTCGTAGTCGGCGAGGGGCGCGGCCGACGTGTCGAGGAACCCGGTCACGTTGGCGCCCAGGACGCCCACCAGCGCGAAGGCCCCGCCGGCCGACGCCCGGCGCTCGACGACGAAGCCGACCTCGCTCGTCGAGCGGTCGGTCCAGGTGAGCGTCACGAGCGCCGGCCCGGTCGTGTGCGCGACGAGGTTCGCCGGCGCCGCCGGGCGCGACAAGGACGAGCGCTGGACCACGTTGCTCGGCGCCGAGTGGCCCGCGCCGCTCGTCGCGAGCACGCGATACTGGTAGACGCGCCCGGGCTGGACGGTCGGGTCGGAGAAGCGCGTCACGCCGGCCGCCGTGCGCCCGACCTCGGCGAAGCCGTCGCCGAGGATGCTCCGCTGCACGCGGTAGCCCGTCGCGCCGGCGGCCGGCCCCCAGGCCAGGTCGATCCGCGTGGCCGTCCCCGCCGTGATCCCGAGCGCCGTGGGCGCCGGCGGGAGCGCCGGCACGGCGCTGCCCGTGAGCGCGAGGTCGTCGAGGTAGACGGTGTCCGACGAGCGCAGGTCGTGCACGGCCAAGCGCACCTCGTGCGCGCCGGCGGTCACGGCGACGCGCCCGCGCAGCGTCGCCCGCGAGACCTGCCCGGGGACCTTCTCGAGGTCGACCCGGTCGACGACCCGGCCGTCGACGAGCAGCGCGACGATCCCGCGGCGCCTCGCGCCCGCCACCTGCAGCTCGAGGTCGAGGTCGCCCTGCGCGAGGTCGACCGCCTGCGCGAGCGAGGCGTCGTGCTCGCTCACCGCGAGGGCCCGCGTCGCCGTCCCGTCGCCGTCGACGTCGTGCGGCTGCACCACGAGCCGGGCCCCGGCCGTGACCGTCCAGCCGCGCAGGTCGCCCGTCTCGAAGTCGCCGTTGACGAGCACGCCGGCCCGCGGCGTGGTGACGGCCACCGTCTCGACCGCCGGCGCCGGTCCTCCCGCCGTGAACGGCCGCACGCGGTACTCGTAGGTCCGGTCCGGCGTCAGCCCGCCGTCGGTGTAGCCCGTCGCGTCGGGCGGGAGCGTGGCCACGACCTGGAAGCCGTCGTCGGCGCGGCGGCGCTCGACCCGGTAGCCCGCCTCGTCCGCGGCGTGGTCGGTCCAGGCGAGCTCGACCGTGAAGGGCGACGTGGCGACGGCGCGCAGGCCCCGCGCCGGCGGCGGCACCGGCGGCGCCGGGGTCCCGACGCGCAGGAAGCTCGAGGGCGCCGACTCGCCGCCCAGCGTCTCGGCGACCACCTGGTAGAAGACGTCCGTGGCCGGCGGCGCCGTCCGGTCGACGAAGCGCGTCACGTCGGCGCCGACCGCGCCGATCGCCGTGAACGGGCCGTGGTGACCCACGCGGCGCTCGATCCGGAACCCGGTCTCGGTCGTCGTCCGGTCCCGCCAGGTGAGCTCGACCCAGCCCGGCGCGACGACCGGCGCCTGAAGCTCGATCGGGTTCAGGAGCGTCGTCGTTCGCACGCGCGCCGGGTCGCTCGGCAGCGACCCGCCCGCGGCGCCCAGGGCGACGACGCGGTAGTCGTACTCGCTCCCCGCCTGCGTCGCCGCGTCGCTGTAGGTCGTCACGTCGGCCGCCACCGTGGCCAGCGCCTCGAACGACTGCGGAAACAGCGCCGGCAGGAGGAGCCGCCGCTCGATCCGGAAGCCGACCTCGTCGGCCGAGCGGTCGTTCCAGGCCAGGTCCACGCGGTTGGGGCCGACGACCGTGGCCACGAGCCCGTCGGGGGCGGCGGGCACGGGCGGCGTCCGGGCGGTCGTCACGGCGACGACCGCCGAGGCGCCCTCGCCGCCGTCGTTCCGGGCCACGACGCGGTACTCGAGGTCGACCCCGGGCAGGACGGCGTCGGTGAAGCTCGTCGTGTCGGCCGCCACGACGGCGACGTCGACGAAGGTCCCGCCGGGCGAGCGGCGCTCGATCCAGAACCCGGTCTCGGCCAGCGACGCGTCGGTCCAGGCCAGGCGCACCTCGAGCCAGGCGGTCGTCGCCTGCAGGTTCGTCGGGGCGGCCGGCGCGCCGGGCGCGGGCGTCGCGGCGACGTTGCTCGGCGCCGAGTCGGCGCCCACGCCGACGGCCACGACGCGGTACTCGCGCACGTGGCCGGGCGCCACGGGGGTCGCGTCGGTGTAGCGGGTGACGTTCGCCGCGACCTGCCCGACCTCCGCGAAGCCCACGCCGCCCGCCGGGCTGCGCTCGAGCCGGAAGCCGACCTCGTCGCTCGAAGCGTCGGTCCAGGCCAGCTCGACGCCGCCGGGGCCGCTGCTCACCACCCGCAGCCCCGTCGGCGCCGCCGGCGCGACCGGCACGGCCGAGCCGACGAGGCGCACGTCGTCGACGTACAGCCGCGGCGTCGTCGCGTCGACCGACCCCTGGCGCTCCCAGCGCACGGCCACCTCGTGCGGGCCGGCCGGCACGCCCGCGAGGGCCCGCCGCAGGGTCCAGCGGATCGTCTGACCGTTGAGCGGGCCGCTGAACGTGCGCGTGGCCACGACCGCGCCGTCGAAGAGCAGCACGGCGACGCCGCCCGTCGGGTTGGGCTGCGGCGCGTGCAGGGCGATCCGCGCCTCGAGCGTCACGTCGCCGGCGGCCAGGACGACCGTCTGCCGCGCGCCGGCCGCCGCGCCGCCGCCGACGCCCGAGAGCTCGAGCGCGCTCGAGACCACGCCGTTGACCGTCGCGAACGGCGTGACGCGCGCCTCGGCCGGCGGGGCCAGGCCGAACGTCGTCCAGCCGCGCAGGTCGCCCGCCTCGAAGTCGCCGTTGGCGAGCAGCCCGCCGCGCGGCGTCGTCACGCTCACGGCGTCGCTGGCCGCGTCGCCGCCGGGGCACAGGGCCACGACCCGGTAGTCGTAGGTCGCGCCGGGCGCCGCCGTGTCGTCGTCGTGCGCCACGGCGTCCGACGGCAGGAGCGCGACCTGCGCGAACGTCCCGCCGGCCGGGCGGCGCTCGACGCGGTAGCCGGTCTCGTCGCTCGCGCGGTCGCGCCAGGCGAGGCCCACGAGCGAGGGGCCGCCCGCGACGGCGCGCAGCCCGTCGGGCGCGCGCGGCGGCGCCGGCGGCGTCGTCGCGGGGGTCGTCAGGATCACGCCCTCGCCGTAGGGCGAGTGACCGGTCCCCCGGAAGGCGCGCACGCGGTACTCGTAGGTCGTGCCGGGCTGCGCCGTCGTGTCCTCGAACACGGTCGCGTCGGCGGCCGCGGCGCCGATCCCCGCCCAGCTCCACGTCGGCGGGATCCGACGCTCGACCCGGTAGCCGTCCTCGTCGGCCGCGTGATCGGACCACGAGACGACCACGCGCCCCGGCCCGCCGGCGACGGCCATCAGGTTCGTCGGCCCCGGCAGGCCGACCTGGACGGTGCTCGTCCAGGTGGGCGGCGAGTCGTGCGGGCCGGCGAAGGCCACGACGCGGTAGTCGTAGCGCGTGTCGGGCTGGGTGGTCGTGTCGACGAACCTGGTCACGTCGGCGGGCGTCGTCCCGACGGCGCTGAAGTCGACGGTGCCGGTGAGGCGGCGCTCGATCCGGAAGCCGTCCTCGTTCGTCGAGCGGTCGAGCCAGCGCAGCTCGACGTGCGCCGGCGCGACGTGGCGGGTGTAGAGCTCGATCGGCGCGGGGACCACGATCGACGAGGTCGACAGGGTCGCCGGGGGGCTCTCGCCGCCGGGGCCCACGGCGTAGAGCCGGTACCGGTGCTCGAGGTTGGCCGGGGCCGCCGCGTCGACGTAGGAGGTGGCGTCCGCCGGCAGGTGCGCGATCGTCACGTAGACGAGGGTCCCGGTCGACTGCCGCTCGAGCCGGTAGCCGGTCTCACGGATCGACACGTCGGTCCAGGTGAGGTTCACCTGCGTGGTCGTCGGGGCCGTCCCGCGCAGGTTCGTGGGCGCGGCGGGCGGCGTCGTGGCGCGCGCCAGGTTCGACGCGATCCGGCCGGTCCCCGTCGTGGACACGACGCGGTAGTCCGCGAGGGCGCCCTCGACCGCCGAGTGGTCCGTGTAGGTGGTCGTGTTCGCCGGCAGCCGCGCGACCGTCGTGTAGGCCGCGTCGCCCACGACGCAGCGCTCGACCTCGAAGCCGTCCTCGTTGGACCCGGGCGCCGACCAGTCCGTCCACGTGAGGACGACGCGCGTCACGCCGGTCACCTGCGCGGCCAGGTTGGCCGGCGGCCGCGCCAGCCGGTGCCCCGCCACGCCGATCGCGTAGCGGCCCGTCCCGCGCTGGCCGTGGGTCACGCGCGCGTACCACGTGCCTGTGGTCCAGGCGGTGAACTCGTGGAAGGCGCTCCCGTCGCCGGCCTTGTCGCCATTGCCGCCGTACGCGCCCTGGGGCGTGTAGACGTCGAGCTCGACGTCCATGCCGGGCTGGGCGGTGGTGAACACGGTGTAGATCCGGCCGGCGGTGACCGCGAAGCGGAACCAGTCGCGGTCGTCGCGGACCTCGATCTCGCCCGGCACGAGCGCGCCGTCGACGGCGATCAAGGTGGCCGCGCTGCTGCGCACGTTCGAGTGGTCGTCCTGCGCGAGGGCGGGCGCGGCGAGCGCGAGCAGGAGCGAGGCGACGAGGACGAGGGAGCGCATGGGCGCCTCCAGGGTTCGAGCGCCGGATCGTGCCATCGCCCTCGTCCATGTTCACCACGTTTCTGTCATGAATGCGCTGTAACTTCCGTGAGCACAGGAGTGCACGACGCGCACGGTGCCAGGTCTGGTTGACGTGCGAGGCGCCAGGCTTCGGGAAATGGACGTGCCGCCGCGACCCGGGCCCCCGACGCCCCAGCGGCTTACGCCGGAAGGTCACCCTCCGTCGGCCAGCACCCACGGGAGCAGGGCCTCGCGGACGTGTCCGACCGACGGGGGGCGCCCCCCAGGAGACGCCCGAGGTCGGCGACGGGCCACGCGCCGTAGGCCACGAGGCGCCCGACGACTCTGCCCGGAGCCCGGCCCTCGCGAGCCGAGGAGCGCGCCTGGTCGAGCTCTCCGGGCGCAGGCCGACGCCATGCGGCCCTCGATCCGCCGGCGGAGGCCAGGCCCGCCTGGAGCGCGAGGGCTGGGCGCGCTCGCCAGGCCGTGACCGCCCGCCACGGCTCTCTTCGCGACGCCCGGCGCCGCCCACCGACCGCCGCGACGCCCCGCAAGCCGAGGAGCGGCACGCGTTGACCGACCCGGCCGCCGGGCCTATCCTGACCCGCCCCGAGCCGGCGAGGAGCCATGGCCCACACTGCAGCGCCGGGGCCGGCGACCGTGCTGGCGCCCGACCCGGACCTCCTCCCCGCCCTCCGGCCCCTCGCGGCGCGCCCCGCCGCGCGCGCCGCGCTCCTCTGGCGCCCGCACGACCCGCTCGCCGCCACCGGGCTCCTCCTCCCCGCCGACCTGCGCGCCGAGGTCTCCGCCCTCCTCGAGGCGCGCGGCTTCACCCTCGCCGCCGAGGACCTCCTCCTCGGGCCCAGCATGGACCCCAGCACGCCCAGCCGCGGCCCGGGCGGCGCGCCCCTGCCGCTCCCGCGCGGAGTCCACGACCTCTACGCCCCGCGCCGCGCCTGGCGCGAGGCCGTCGCCGCCCACCCGGGCGCGCCCGACCTCCTCCACGCCGCCCTCGCCGCCGCCTTCGCCGAGGCCCCCGCCCGCGAGCATGACCTCCTGCGCCGGGCGGCCGCCGAGTCCGACCTCCTGGCCCTGGGGGACCTCCTCGAGCGCACCGCCCTCGCCCCCGGGCCCGCCACCGCCCGGCTCATCCGCGCCATCGCCGCCGGCCTCGCCGAGCGCGACGCCGCGCGCCCGGGCGACCTCGCCCTCCTCCTCCAGCACGACCACCGCGACCCGGGCGTGACCCCCCTCGCCCGCCTGGCCCTCGGCGCCGCCCTCTGGCAGGTCGCCGCGCCGGCGCTCCCGCCCGACGCCGAGGTCGAGGCCGCCCTCGCCGACCTCGTTCTCGCCCGCCCCCCCGCC
>JAHBXY010000015.1 GCA_019636275.1 Planctomycetota bacterium
CCGCGCCGGCGGCCGGGACGACGGGCTCCTCGGGCTCGCGCGGGGCGTCGACCATGGCAGGTCGAGCCTACGGGTCCCGCGCGGCCCCCGCAACGGACGGCGCCGCGGTCACTTCACCCGCTCGACCGTCTTGGTGCTCTTCACCGCCAGGTCCAGCTCGAACGAGCCGTCGGCCGGCATCTCGCCGCCGTCGGGCAGGAGGGCCTTGCCCCGCATCGTGCCGTCCATCGTCGCGCCGCCGTCCGGCGCGCCGGCGCCGGCCGGCATGCGCAAGGTGACCGTGGCGTCGAACACCATGGGCTCGGGGCAGACCATGCCGCTGTAGCTCTTCAGCGGCAGCTTGATCCGAAGGGCGACCGTGAGCATGTTCAGCCCGCCCTTGGGCTCGGCGGAGACGAGCGTGCCGTGAAGGTCCGCGCCGTCGCCGATCTCGTCGGGGTCGAAGGGGAAGACCTTGCAGATCTGCTCGCGCGTGATCGGCCAGCGCGCGCCCACGGCCACCGGCGCCGGCGGCATGACGTGCTTGAGCGTGTCGTCCGCGTCGCCCTCACCCGCCGCGCCGCCCCCGTCGTGCTCGAGGAGCAGCCGCTCGAGGAGCGGCGGCAGCTCCGCGCCGCCGTCGACGGCCGCGAAGCGCGGCAGCCCGTCGTCGTCGCGGGAGACCTGCACCTTCACCGGCGCCGCGGCGAGGTCGAGGCGCTCGTCGGCCGAGAGGTCGTGGACGAAGGTGTAGGTGCGCACGGCGCGGACCGGCCGCCCGCGGCCGTCGACCTCCTGCACCTCCTCCTCGTAGCGCCACTCGTAGCCCTCGACGCCGTCGCCCCGCTCGACCTCGTCGCCCTGGCGGACCGTGTAGCGCTGGCGCGTCTCGTTGCGCTCGTGCACGCGCACCTTGTCGCCGGCCTTGTACTTGTAGTCCTGGCGCAGGTCGTAGGTCGCGCCCTCCTGGGCCAGGGCGGGGGCCGCGAGCAGCGCCAGGGCGGCGGCCAGGCGGAGGGTGACGGTCGGGGTCATCGAGGCTCCTCTCGGTCGAGCGGAAGATACCCGGCCCCCCGGGGCCGGCAAGGCGCCCCCCACCCCCAACCACGACCGTCCGGGTGTGTGGCTCGTCGCGCCCCCCCTCTGCCCCCCGGAGACCCCCATGCGATCCGTCCCCCTCCGCCGCGCGCTCGTCGGCGTGACCCTCGGCCTGCTCGTCGGGACCACGGCCGCCCCCCTCCTGGGTCAAGGCCAGGGCGGCGACGACGCCCCTCGCGACGACCGCTGGCAGGTGCACCTCGCCGCCGACCGGCCGACCTACCGGCCGGGCGAGACCGTCCGGGTGCGCGGCCCGGCGCTCCAGGCCTTCACGCGCCGGCCGCTGACGTCGACCACGCCCTGCCTGGTCGAGGTCAAGTCGCCGCGGGGCGAGGTGGTCACGTCGACGCTGGCGACGATCGAGCAGGGCGCGCTGTCGTTCGTCTGGACGGTGCCCGCCGGCGCCGCGGGCGGCCGCTACACGGTGCTGGCGCGCACGGCCGGGGGCGACCCGGCGGGCGAGGTCGGCCTCGAGGTCCTCGCCTACCGCGTGCCGCGCCTGCGCAGCGACCTGCAGCTCGCGCGCAAGGGCTACGGGCCCGGCGAGGTGGTCGAGGCGCTGCTGCACGTGACCCGCGCCGAGGGCGGGCCGGCGGCCGGGGCGAGGGTCACGGCGATCGCCCGCGTCGACGGCCAGGAGGCCGCCCGCGCCGACCTGCGCCTCGACGCCGAGGGCAAGGCGCTCGTGAGCCTCCCCCTGCCGCGGACGATCGCAACGCCGGAGGCCAGCCTGGCGTGCGTCATCCAGGACGGCGGCGTGCAGGAGACGGCGGCGCGGACGATCCCGCTCCTGCTCGCGGCCGCCCTGAAGGTCGAGCTGTGCGCCGAGTCGGGCGACCTCGTCGCCGGCCTGCCCGGCCGGGTCTACCTCGAGGCGCGCACGCTCACGGGCGACCCGGCCGACCTGCGCGGGCGCGTGGTCGACGACCAGGGCGCCACGGCGGCGCAGGTGGCGACCGAGCACGAGGGGCGCGGCCGGTTCGAGCTCGTGCCCGCGCCCGGCCGGCGCTACCGGCTGATCGTCGAGGAGCCGCGCGGCGTGAGCGAGACCTTCCCGCTGCCCGACGTCCGCCGCGCCGGCTGGACGCTGTCGACGCCCGACGACGTCCTGGCCCCCGGCGCGCCGGCGCGGGCCAGCGTCGCGGCGACCGAGGAGGAGCCCGGCCGGCTGGCGGCCTTCGTCCACGACCGCGAGGTGGCCAGCGCCGAGGTGACCGTCGGCCCGGCCGGGCGCCTCGTGGCGCTGCCGCTGCCGGCGTGGGCCGCGGGCGTCGTGCGCCTGACGCTGTTCGACGGGCAGGGGCGGCCGCGCGCCGAGCGGCTCGTCCTGCGCCGGCCCCAGGAGGGGCTGCGCCTCGAGGTGACCACCACGCCGGCGGCCGCGACGCCCCGCGCGCGGGTCAAGGTCACCGTGCGCGCCACCGGCCCCGACGGCCGGCCGGTCGACGCCTGGGTGGCCGTGAGCGCCGTCGACGACGCGGCCCTGTCGCGCATCGACGTCCGCGACCGCGCCCCGCGCCTGCCCGTCCAGGCGCTCCTCGGCCCCGAGGTGCGCGAGCTCAAGGATGCGCACGTCTACCTCGACGACCCGGCGCGCGGCCCGCGGGCCGCCGACCTGCTCCTCGGCGCGCAGGCCTGGCGGCGCTTCGCCTGGCTGCAGCCCGACGCCTTCGTCCGCGCCCACGGCGACGCCGGCTGGCGCGCGCTCGCCCGCCGCGACCCCGAGGCGGCGAAGAAGGTCCAGGCGCTGCTCGAGCGGCAGGAGCTCCGGTTCGGTCGCCCGATGGCGGCCCCGGCCGGCGGGGACGGTCGCCTGCGCGGCGCGCCGCCCCCTGCGCCCGCTGGAGGTCCGCTCGACGACGTCGACGCCCTCGGCGCCGCCCCCGTCCAGGACGTGGCGCCGGTCGAGGCCGCCGGCCGGCAGGTCGCCGAGGAGGCCGGGGCGCGGGAGGCCCTCATGGACGAGGCCGACGACGCCCGCTTCGCCGGGCGCGCGCGCCGCGCCCCCGCGGCGCCCCCGCCGCCCCAGCACCCGCGCCTCTACCAGCACCGCGCCGGCCAGGGCGCCGCTCGCGCCGACTTCGCCGAGACGCTCCTGTGGTCGGCCGGCGGCTTCACCGGCGCCCGCGGCGAGCTGAGCCTCGAGTTCGACCTGTGCGACTCGATCACGACCTTCCGCATCGTGGCCGACGGCGTCGGGCGCGACGGCGCGCTGGCCTGGGGCCAGGCGGAGGTCACCTCGCGGCGGCCGCTCTACGTCGAGGCCAAGCTGCCGCTCGAGGTCACCGCCGGCGACCGCCCGCTCGTGCCCGTCGTCGTCGTCAACGGCGCGGCCACGCCGCAGGGCGTCGTCGTGACGGTCAAGGCGGGCGAGGGGCTGACCGCCGGCCAGCCGGCCGTGGCCCTGGCCCTGGGCGCCGAGGAGCGGCGGCGCGCGCTCGTGCCCCTGACCGTCGGCGCCCTGCGCGGCGACGCGGCCCTCACGCTCGAGGCCACGGGCCCCGGCGGCCGCGACGTCGTCTCGCGCACGGTCAAGGTCGTGCCGCGCGGCTTCCCCTTCGAGCACGCCTGGGGCGGCCAGCTCGTGCCCGGCGGCGCCATCACGCGCGCCGTGACCATCCCCGAGGGCTTCTCGCCCATGAGCCTCGAGGCCGAGGCGGTCGTCCACGCGACCCCGCTGGCGACGCTGCAGGAGGCGCTGGCGGCGCTCCTGCGCGAGCCCATGGGCTGCTTCGAGCAGACGAGCTCGTCGCACTATCCCAACGTCATGGCCATGCGCTACATGACGAGCCACCACGGCGTCGACCCGGCGCTGGTCGTCAGGACGCGCGGGCTCCTCGACCGCGGCTACCAGAAGCTCGTGTCGTTCGAGTGCAAGGAGAAGGGCTACGAGTGGTTCGGCGGCGACCCGGGCCACGAGGCGCTCACCGCCTACGGCCTGCTCGAGTTCACCGACATGAAGGCCGTGCACCCGGTCGACGACGGCATGCTCGCCCGCACCCGCGCCTGGCTCCTCGCCCGGCGCGACGGGAAGGGCGGCTTCCTGCGCAACCAGCGCGCGCTCGACAGCTTCGGGCGCGCCCCGGCGGACGTGACCGACGCCTACATCGCCTGGGCGCTGGTCGAGGCCGGCGAGCCGGACGTGACCCGGGAGGTCGAGGCGGTGCTCACCCGCGCCCGGGCGAGCGACGACGCCTACGTGGTGGCGCTGGCCGCCAACATCGCGCTGGCCCGCGGCGAGGCGGCGCAGGCGCGCGACCTGCTGAACAAGCTCGCCGGCAAGCAGGCGCAGGACGGCGGCGTCGACGGCGCGGCCACGTCGATCACCGGCAGCGGCGGGACGAGCCTGCGCATCGAGACGACGGCGCTGGCCGCGCTGGCCTTCCTGCGCTCGCCCGACCACACGGCGCCGCTCGAGCGGGCGATGACGTTCATCCTCGAGTCGTGCCAGGGCGGCCGCTTCGGCTCGACCCAGGCGACCGTGCTGGCCCTGCGCGCGATCCTGGCCTACGACGCCGTGCGCGCCGCGCCGCGCGCGGACGGGACGGTCCTCCTGCTGGTCGACGGCGAGGTCGTGGACGAGGTGCGGGTCGGCAAGGAGGCCGCCGGCGCCGTGCGCCTGCCGCGGCTGGCCGACGCCCTCGGCCCCGGCCGCCACGAGGTCACCCTGCGCATGGTCGGCGGCGGCCCGCTCCCGGCCTCGGTCGTCATCCGCTACCGGACCGAGACCCCGCCCAGCGCCCCCGGCTGCGCGCTCACGCTCTCGACCGCCCTCGACCGCGCCGAGGTCGCCGAGGGCGAGGTCGCCGAGGTGCGCGTGCGCGTGGCGAGCACGAGCGACCAGGGCCTGCCCATGGCCGTGGCGATCGTCGGCCTCCCGGGCGGGCTCGAGGTGCGCACCGAGCGCCTCGAGGAGCTCCGGCGCGCCGGGGCCTTCGACATGGTCGAGACGCGCGGCCGCGAGGTCATCCTCTACTGGCGGTCGCTCGCCCCGCGCGCGGTCAAGGAGGTCACCCTCCAGGCGGTGGCCGCCGTCCCCGGCCGCTACACCGGCCCGGCGTCGCGCGCCTACCTCTACTACACCGACGAGGAGAAGCGCTGGACGGCGCCCCTCCAGGTGACGATCGCGCCGCGCTGAGCGCCCGCCGGCGCGCGGCCGGGCGTGCTATAAGCCCTCGTCATGCGCGCGGAGGACCGGGAGCGGGCGGTCGAGGACGTCGTCACGCGCGTGATGTCGCGCGTCCTCGAGCGCGGGCCGCAGGCGCTCGAGGCGGCGATCGCCGACACGCTCTACCACGAGCGGCAGCGCGTCGACCGCGAGCGGCGCGGCAAGGAGCGCGACCGGCGCCTGGCCCTCCTCGACCGGCGCCGCGGCCGCCTGCTCGCCGGCTCCGACGAGGAGCGCCGCCGGCTGCTGCGCGAGGTGGCCGAGGCCTTCGCCCGCGAGGTCCTGGGCAACTTCGACCCGCGCGTGCACGCCTTCGCCACGCGCGCCGTGCCCTTCGGCCTGGCGGCGCTCCTCCACGCCAGCTCGCCGCGCCAGCTCCTGCGCCGCTTCCCCGTGCTCGGCCTCGAGGACCGCCTCGCCGTCCAGGGCGAGGTGGCGCACGCGCGCGCGCTCAAGGACCTGGGCACGATCGTGTGCGTGCCCACGCACTCGAGCAACCTCGACTCGATCGTCCTCGGCTACGGCATGCACGAGCTGGGCTTCCCGCCGCTGCTCTACGGCGCCGGGCTGAACCTGTTCGAGAACCCGCTCATCTCCTACTTCATGCACAACCTCGGCGCCTACAAGGTCGACCGCCGCAAGACGGCGCCGCTCTACCGCGACGTGCTCAAGGAGTACGCCACGGTCTCGCTGGAGTACGGCTACCACAACCTGTTCTTCCCCGGCGGCACGCGCGCCCGCAGCGGCGCCATCGAGGACCGGCTCAAGCTGGGGCTCCTCGGCACCTCGCTCCGGGCCTTCGCCAACAACCTGCGCCACGGGCGCCCGCGGCCGCGGCTGTTCGTCGTGCCGGTCGTCCTCAGCTACGAGCTCGTCCTCGAGGCCGAGACGCTCGTCGACGACTTCCTGCGCGAGACGGGCAAGTCGCGCTACATCATCACCGACGACGAGTTCGCCTCGCCGCGGCGCATCCTGCAGTTCATGAAGGGGATCCTGGAGCTCGACGCGCGCATCGCCTTCACCTTCATGCCGCCGCTCGACCCCTTCGGCAACCGCGTCGACGAGGCCGGCGTCTCGCTCGACGGCCGCGGCCGGCCGATCGACATCGACCGCTACCTGCGCGGGCCCACGGGCGAGCTCGTCGACGACGACGAGCGCGACCACGAGTACACGCGCGAGCTGGGCGAGCGGCTCGTCGACACCTTCCACCGCGGCAACACGCTCATGCCCACGCACCTGGTCAGCTTCGCCTTCTTCGAGGAGCTGCGGCGCCGCAACCCGGGCCTCGACCTCTACCGGCTCCTGCGCACCGGCGGCACGCAGGACACGCTCTCGCTGGGCGAGCTCTCGCGCGTCGTGGCCGCCCTGCGCGACCGCCTCGTGGCGCTCGAGGCCGAGGGGCGCCTGCGCCTCGACGACCGCGTGCGCCGCGAGCGGGCCGACGACCTCGTGCTCATGGCCCTGCGCGCGCTCGGCACGTACCACACGCGCCCGGCGCTGGCGCGCGCGGGCGACCGGATCTGCTCGCGCGACCGCAACCTGCTCTACTTCTACCGGAACCGCCTGCTCGGCTACGGGCTCGAGGCCGCGTGAGCGGCGGGCTCAAGGAGCGCGTGGCGGTCGTCGGCGGCGGGTCGTGGGGGACCACGCTCGCCCACCTCGCCGCGATGGCCGGCGACGAGGAGGTCGTGCTCTGGATGCGCGACGCCGAGGCCGTGCGCGAGGTCAACGAGGCGCGCACGAACCGCCGCTACCTGGGCGACGTGACCCTGGCGCCGACCGTCCGCGCGACGACCGAGCTGGGCGACGCCGTCCCCGACGCGCGCCTGGTGATCGTGTGCGTGCCCTCGAGCGCCTTCCGCGAGGTGGCCGGCCAGGCGGGCGAGTTCGTCACCGGCGACCAGGTGCTCCTCTCGGCGACCAAGGGCCTCGAGCCGCGCACGTTCGTGCGCATGTCGCAGGTGCTGGCCGAGGAGACCTGCGCGCGCAAGGTCGGCGCGATCTCCGGCCCGAACCTGGCCAAGGAGCTGATCGCCGGGCAGCCCGGCGCCACCGTCGTGGCCTCGCGGTACAGGGAGGCGATCGTCGTCGGCGCGCAGCTCCTCCACAGCCGCGTGCTCCGCGTCTACGGCAACCTGGACGTCAAGGGCGTCGAGCTGGCGGGCGCGCTCAAGAACGTGATCGCCATCGCCACCGGCGTCGCCCACGGGCTCGGGCTCGGCGTCAACGTGCGGGCCATGCTGATCACGCGCGGCCTGGCCGAGGTGCAGCGGCTCGGCGTGCGCCTGGGCGCCGACGCCCTCACCTTCAGCGGCCTGGCCGGGATCGGCGACCTCCTGGCGACCGCCAGCTCGGAGCTGTCGCGCAACTTCCGCGTCGGGCTCGGGCTGGCGCAGGGGCGCGCGCTCGAGGCGGTCCTCGACGAGCTGGGCGAGGTGGCCGAAGGCGTGAACACCACGCGCGTGGCCCTGGAGCTGGCGCGCAGCGTGGACGTGCCCCTGCCCATCATCGAGGGCGTGGGTAGGCTCTTGTTCCAGGGGGCCACGCCCGGGTCCGTGCTGGACGACCTGATGACGCGCGCCGCCCGCTACGAGATCGACTTCGACTACACCGCCGAGGTCCGCTAGCGTGATCGCCGTCCAGGGACGCCGGGTGGAGCCGCGCGCCGGGGGCCTGCCCTGATGGCCGCCCCCGACGGCGCCCCCGAGCGCGGCGGCTACCGCTACCCGCTCTACCGCCGCAACGAGCGGCCGCTCCCGCCCGACTGGGGGGGGCCGATCTACCTGTGGGACATCGACAACACCTACCTGGTCACCGAGTGGAGCGGCCTGCGCGACCTGATCCGCATCCGCTTCGAGGCGGCCGAGGACAAGCGGCCGGTGCCGGGCGCCGTGGAGCTGCTGGCGGGGCTGCGCCGCGCCGCCGACCCCGACGCGCGGCCGCCCGTGTTCTTCGTCAGCGCCAGCCCCGAGACCATGCGCGGCGTGCTCGAGCGGCGCATGCTCCTCGACGGTGTGGTGCAGGACGGGATCACCTTCAGGAACCTGCGCCGCCTGCGCTACCTGCGCGACATCTTCGGCTACAAGACCGCCGCGCTGCTCCTCTACCGGCTCGAGAACCCGCCCGGCGGGCGCGAGACGCTCTTCGGCGACGACCGCGAGCACGACCCGGAGGTCTACGCCCTCTACGCGCGGATCTGCGCCGGCGCCGCCCGCGGCGAGGTCCTGCGCGAGCACCTGGCGCAGCGCGGGGTCGGCCGCGCCGCGGCGAAGTACATCGAGACGCTCGCCTCGGAGCTCCCCGAGCGCGACCCGGTGGAGTGGATCTTCATCCGCCGCGTCGCCCCGGCGACCCCGCCCGCCCCGCTGCGGCTGGAGGACGAGCGGATCGTGCTCGTCGACGACTTCTCGCAGGCGGCGGCCGTCCTGCGCGCCCAGGGGCGCCTCGAGCGCGACGACCTCCTGCGCGTCGTCGGCGCCGTGCGCGCGGCAGGGCTCGGCCCGGACCCGGGGCGCGCGCTGGCGCTCCCGGCCGTCCGGGCGCGCATCGCCCACGCGGCGCTCGACGAGATCGCCCGCGAGCTGGCGGAGGCCACGCCGGCCCAGGAGGCCGCGGCGGCGGCCGGCAGCCCGGAGGCGCTCGTCCCGCGCGACGAGGTCGAGGCCGCCGCGGAGGTCGCCACCGAGGCGGCCGCCCGCACTGTTCGTGACGAAGACCGTGACGAAGACCGTGAGGAACACCCGGGCCCGCCGCGGCCCGCGGAGGAGGAGCTCGAGTGAAGCACGCAGCCCGCGCCCTGGCCCTGCTGGCCCCGCTGGCCCTCGGCGGCTGCCTGTCCCGCGGCGACCTCGACCGCGCGATGGACGACCAGACGCGCTTCTCCGGGCGCATCATGGGCTTCGCGCTCGACTCGCACCAGGAGACCCTCCGCGCCCAGCTCGCGCTGCTGCGCGCGTTCGACGGCGACGACGCGGTCCGCCTGCAGCTCGAGCAGCACCTGGGCTCCGTGGCCGAGATCGAGGCCAAGCTGGAGCGGGTGCGGCAGGAGCGCCGGAGCCTGATCGAGGAGAGCCAGCGCCTGCGCGAGCGCTACCGGCCGGAGGCCGAGTGAGCCGGGAGGTCCTCTGCGAGCGCCGCCCCTTCCTCTCGGGCGTCCTCCTGATCGCCGCCTTCTTCGCCAGCGTGTTCGCCGGCCTGGCGGCCGTGCGCGTCGTGACCCCGCGCTCGAACGTGGCGGAGCTCCTGGGCGCGTTCATGCTCCCGATCGGCTGGGCGCTCGGCTGGCTGGGGATCCGCCACATCGCGCTGGCCTTCCTGCTCGTGCTCGCGCCGGTCCTCTTCCCGCTCCTGCTCCTGTGGGTCGCCTGGCGCGTCGTCCGCGGCCGCCCGGCCCTCGGCGAGGCCGGCCCGGCCGGCTGGAGGCCCGACCCGTGGGTGCTCCTGAACGTCCCCGCCTGCGCCGTGTGCGGGGCGGTCACCGGCCTGGCCGGAGCCCTGCAGGCCGGCCACCCGCTCCTGCGCTCGATCGGGCTCATGGCCGCCATCGCGGCCGCCTGGGGCCTCGTGC
Source organism: Planctomycetota bacterium (assembly GCA_019636275.1). Taxonomy (GTDB): domain Bacteria; phylum Planctomycetota; class J058; order J058; family J058; genus JAMLIC01. The sequence goes on from JAHBXY010000015.1 coordinate 9,813, forward strand.
TGGCGGTCCTGCAGCTCCGCGGCGTGCTCCCCGACGAGGGGCGCGAGTAGGCCCCCCCCCTTCGAGGTGCATCAGGGGGCTTGATGAATGACCCCGGGGGGAGACCCCGGTTCAATGGCCGGGATGGTCGACCCTGCGTCCCCGCCCTGCGCGTCCGACCTCCAGGCCCTCGACGACGCGCTGCGGCTCCTGGCCGGGGCCGGCGTGGACCTGCGCGACTACCGGCGCGACGCCCTCCTGCGCCGCGCCCGGCAGCGGGCCGCCGCCGCCGGCCACGCCGACCTCGGCGCCTACGTCCAGGCGCTCGGCGGCGCGCCGGGCGAGCTCGAGCGGCTCGCCTCGGCGCTGCTCCTGCACGTCACGGGCTTCTTCCGCGACCGGCCGGTGTTCGAGGCCCTGCGCACGACGGTCCTCCCGTCGCTGGCGCGCGGCGCCGCGAGGACCTTGCGCTGCTGGTCGATCGGCGTGGCCACCGGCGAGGAGGCCTGGTCGATCGCGGCCCTGCTGGAGGAGGCCCGCCCGGGGCGCTGGGACGTGCTGGCGACCGACCGCGACCCCGCCTCGCTCGCGGCAGCGGCCGCCGCCGCCTACCCGGGCGACGCGCTCGACGCGGCGCCGGCCTGGGCGCGCGAGGCCGCCCTCGAGCCGGGCGCCCTGCGCGCGGCCGCGCTGCCCCTGCGCGCGGCGCTACGCGCGCGCGTCCGCTTCGCCCGCCACGACCTGCTCGGCCCGCGCCTGGCGCCCGCCGAGGCCGTCCTGGCGTCGTTCGACCTGGTCCTGTGCCGCAACGTGATCGTCTACCTCGACGACCGCATGCGCGCCCTCGCGCTCGAGCGCGCGCTCGCCGCCCTGGAGCCCGGCGGCGCGCTGGTCCTCGGCGCGGCCGAGTCGCCGCCGCCCTCGGCCGCCGTCGAGCCCTGGCCCGGGCTCCCGGCGACCCTGCGCATCTTCCGGCGGAGGACCGCCTGATGGCGCTGCTCCAGCCCGACACCTGGCCCTTGCGCGCGCGCGTGGCGGCGCTGGTCCTCGGCGCGGCGGCCCTGCCGCTGGCCGCGGGGACGGCGCTGGCCTACGCGACCACGCGCACGAGGATCGAGCGCCACGCGGCCGACCTCCTCGGGGCGCGGGCCGACCAGCTCGCCGGCGAGCTCGACGCCTTCCACGCCAGCTACGCGCTGACGGCCCGGCGCCTGGCGCGCTTGCCCGAGGTCGTGGGCTACTGCGCCGCCGACGGGGCCGCGCGCGCGGCGGCGCGCCCCGCCGCCGCCGCCCTGCTCGACGTCTACGCCGGCAGCGACCCCCACTTCCGCGGCGTGGCCCTGTTCGACCCGGACGGCCGCATCGCCGTGGGCACCGAGCCGCCGCTCCTCGGCAACGACTACGGCTTCCGCACCTACTTCCGCGAGGCGATGGGCGGGCGCGGCAACGTCTCGGACCTGTACGTCGCCGTGCCCGAGGTGGGCTCCGTGCCGTCGATCGCCTACGCCGAGCCGGTGCGCGACGCGGGCGGCGCCGTACGCGGGGTCGCCGTCCTGTTCGTGCGCGCCGCCGCCTTCTGGGGCGTGGTCGACGGGGCCGACGAGCGCGCCGGGCCCGGCAGCTTCTCGGTCGTCTTCGACCCGCACGGGGTCCGCATCGCGCACAGCAGGAGCCCGGACGAGCTGTTCCGGCCCGGCGCCCCCCTCGACCCGGCGCTCGTCGAGGCGCAGGTGCTCGAGCGCCGCTTCGGCGAGCGCACGCGCGCGCTGCTCGACGCGCCGCTGGCGGCCGGGGCGCAGATGGCCCGCGCGCGCGCGGCGGCCGTCGATCCGGCGGAGACGTTCGCGGCCGACTCCGCCGCCCGCGGCGAGTGCCTGGCCGTGGCGCGACGCCTGCGCGGCGCCCCCTGGACGCTGTTCATGCTCGTGCCCCGCGCCACGGTCGACGCGGCCGTGGGCGGGCTCACGCGCGCCACCCTGCTCTCGTCGGGGGTGATCGTCGGCTTCGCCCTCCTCGGCGGGCTCCTGGCCACCGGCCTCGTCCTGCGCCCGGTGCGCGCCCTGACGGAGGCCGCGCGCGCGATCGAGGCCGGCGACCTGAGCGCCACGGTCCGCGTGGACGGCGGCGGCGAGCTGGCCGACCTCGCCGCGCGCTTCAACCGCATGTCCGGCGCCGTGCGCGAGGCGCGCGACGAGCTCGAGCGCCGCGTCGCCGAGCGCACGGAGGCGCTCTCCGGAGCCAACGCCGCGCTGGCCGAGCAGAACCGCGCGCTGGCGGCGCAGCGCGCCGACCTCGACCGCCGCCAGGCGCGCGAGGAGGCCCTGCGGCAGGCGCTCGTGGCCCTCGGCGAGGAGGGGCCGCTCGGGGCCACGGCCGGCCGGGCGCTCGCGGCCCTGGCCCCCGCGGCCGGGGCGGTGGTCCTGGCCTGCTGGCGGCGCAACGCCGACGCGCTCGAGCCGGTCGGCGCGTGGGGCGCGGGCGCCTTGCCCTCGATCCCCGTGGCCGGGGTCGTGGCCGAGGTCATCGCGGCGCAGGAGGTCAGGGTCGTCGCCGGGCTCCCGCCAGGGCTCCCCCTGCGCTTCGACCTCGGGCTCGCGGCGGGGGCGCCGGCCGCCGTGGCCCTCGTGCCCCTGCGGGTCGGCGACCGCGACGTCGGCCTGCTCGCCGCGGGCGCGCTCGAGCCGCCGGGCGACGAGGCCCTGGCGGCCCTGACGACGATCGCCCTGCCGCTGGCGCTGGCGGTCGCGCGGCGCGACCTGCGCGACGCCCTGCAGGCGCGCAACGAGGAGCTCGAGGCCCAGGCCGAGGAGCTGCGCGCGCAGCAGGGCGAGCTCGAGGCCCAGCAGGCGGCGCTCGTGGCCAAGAGCGAGGAGGTCGTGCGCGCCGACCGGCACAAGAGCCAGTTCCTGGCCAACGTCTCGCACGAGCTGCGCACGCCGCTCAACGCGATCATCGGCTTCGCCGACCTCCTGCGCGAGGAGGTCGGGCCCACGCTCGCCCAGGGCCACGCGCGCTACCTCGACGAGGTCCTGGCCGCCGCGCGCCACCTGCTGGGGCTGATCGGCGAGGTGCTCGACCTGTCGCGGATCGAGGCCGGGCGGCTCACGCTCGACCTCGAGGACGTCGTCGCGGGCGAGGTCGTGGCCGAGGCGCTGGCCCTCGTCGAGCCGCAGGCGCGCGCCCGGCAGGTGTCGGTCGCCACGAGGGGCGCGCTCGACGCGCGGGCGCGCGCCGACCGGGCGCGGCTGCGGCAGATCCTCGTGAACCTGCTCTCGAACGCGGTGAAGTTCTCGCCCGAGGGCCAGCCGGTCGACGTCGACGTGGACGCCGGGCCCGACGCCGTGCGCTTCGTCGTGCGCGACCGCGGCCCGGGCGTCCCGCCCGACCTGCGGCCGCGGCTCTTCCAGCCCTTCGTCCAGGGCGAGGACCCGCTGGTCAAGCGCCACACGGGCTCGGGGCTGGGGCTGGCGATCTCGCGCGGCCTGGCGGAGCTCCAGGGCGGCGCGCTGGCGCTCGAGGACGCGCCCGGGCCCGGAGCGACGTTCGTGGCCACGGTCCCGGCGGCGCGCGGCGGCGCCCCGGCGCCGGCGGCCCGGCCGCAGGTCCTCGTCGTCGACACGGACCCCGGGCGGGCCTCGACGCTCGGGCCGTGGCTCGAGCAGGCCGGCTTCGCCGTGCGCGCCACGAGCGACCTCGACGAGGCGGCGCGCCTGCTCGCGACGGAGCCGCCCGCCGTCGTCCTCGTCGACCCCGCCCGCGCCGAGGCGGCCCGGGCCCTCGTGGCCGGAGCGGGCGCCGCGCCCTCGCTCGTCGTCGTGGCCACGGCGGCGGCGGACGCCGCCGACCCGTCGGGGCTCCTGACCGAGCTGGCGGCGGCGGCGGTCCCGCGCGCCGGGCGCGTGCTCGTGATCGACGACGACCCGCGCACGGGCGAGGTCGTCGGCGCCGTCCTGCGCGCGGCCGGGTTCGAGGCGGCCGTGGCCGGGACGGCCGCCGAGGGCCTGGCCGCGGCGCGGCGCGACCCGCCCGACCTGCTGGTCGTCGACCTCCTCCTGCCCGACGCCTCGGGGTTCGAGGTCATCGAGGCGCTCGCCGGCGACGAGCGCACGCGCGATCGGCCCGTGCTCGTCCTCACCGCCGCCGACCTGACCCCGGCGCAGCGCGACTGGCTGCGCGCCCGCGCGCGCGCCCTGGCCGAGAAGGGCGACCTGACGCGCGAGGCCTTCATCGCCACCGTCCAGCAGGCGCTGGGCCGCGGGCCGGCGAAGGACCCGGCCGCCGCCGGGCCGGTGCTCGTCGTCGACGACCACGACGTCAACCGCGAGCTCGCCCGCGCCCTCCTCGAGCGGGCCGGCTGGCGCGTCGTCGACGCGCCCGACGCGGCCGGCGCGCTGGCCCTGGCGCGCGCCGAGCGCCCGGCGGCGATCCTGCTCGACATCGCCATGCCGGGGCAGGACGGCTTCGCCGCCCTGGCCGCCCTGCGCGCCGACCCGCGCACGCGCGACGTGCCGGTCGCCGCCCTCACGGCGCTCGCGCTGCGCAGCGACGAGGAGCGCATCCGCGCCGCCGGCTTCGACGACTACGTGACCAAGCCGATCGACCGCGCGCGCCTGCTCGCGGTCGTCGCCCGCCTGACGGGCGGCCACCCCCCGACGCGGGGGGACGGGGACCCACGATGACGACGACCCCGCCGACCGTCCTCGTCGCCGATGACGACCCGCGCAACAGGTCCCTCCTGGCCGCCTTCCTCGCGCCCACCTGCGCCGTGGTCGAGGCGGCCTCAGGGGAGGCGGCGCTGACCGTCTTCGCCGAGCGGCCGGTCGACCTCGTGCTCCTCGACGTCGTCATGCCCGACCTGAGCGGGCTCGAGGTGTGCCAGCGGATCAAGGCGCACGGCGAGCGCGGCTTCGTGCCCGTGGTCCTCCTCACCGGGCTCGCCGACCAGGAGCACCGCAACGCCGGGCTCGCGGCGGGCGCCGACGAGTTCGTGACCAAGCCGTTCGACCGCCGCGAGCTGCTCCTGCGCGTCGGCGCGCTCCTGCGCCGCCGCGAGCAGGAGCGGCGCATCCACGAGCAGGAGGCGCGCCTGCAGGCGCAGCTCGACGAGCTGCGCCGCCTGCAGGCGTTCAAGGACGAGCTCTTCGGGCTCATCGTCCACGACGTCAGGAACCCGCTCACCGGGGTGATCGGCTTCCTGGACCTGCTCGTGCACGCGCTGCGGGACAAGGACCCGCGCCTGACCCGCTACGCCGAGCTGGCCCTCGAGGGCGGGCGCAAGGTCGAGGAGGTCCTCGGCTCGGTGCTCGAGGTGCAGCTCCTCGAGGGCGGCGCGGTGCCGCTCCACCGCGCGCGCCGGCCGCTGCGCGCGATCGTCGACGACGCCGTCAGCTCCGTCCTCGGCTCGGCCGGGTCGGTGTCGATCGAGGTCCAGGCCGACGTCGACCCCGTCCTCGAGGCCGACGTGCGGCTCCTGCGCCGCGCCGTGGAGAACCTGCTGGCCAACGCGCTCAAGTACTCGCCGCCGCGCGGCGCGGTCGTCGTGTCGATCCGCCAGGAGGGCGAGCAGGTCGAGCTCGCCGTCGAGGACCGCGGCCCCGGCGTCCCCGACCCGCTCAAGGGCGTCCTCTTCCAGAAGTTCGGCTCCGTCGAGGCCCGGAGCGGCGGCGCGCGCCGCGGCCACGGCCTGGGGCTGCACCTCGTCAAGCTCGTCGCCTCGGCGCACGGCGGGGCCGTCTCGGTGCGCGACCGCGAGGGGGGCGGGACGACCTTCGCCATGCGCCTCCCGGTCGATCATTGAGGTCCGTGGCGCCGCGGCGGCGTGCGCCGCGCGCACCTTGCGGGCGGCGCGCGGGTCTGGCCTGATCGCGGCATGACGACGGCGATCCTCGGCCTGGCCGCGGTGTGGCACGGGCTGGCCACCTGGCACTTCGGTGTGACCCCCGCGCGCACGCTCGCGCGCGCCACGAGCGAGCGGCCGGTGAGCGCGATCGCCACGGAGCTGTTCCGCTTCCTGGCCGGCCTGAACGCGGCGCTGGTGGTCCTGGCCGCCGCGGCGCTGTTCGCCGGCCACGAGGCGCGGCTCCTCGCGCTCCTGACCCTGGCCGCGGCCAACCTGTCGCAGCTCGTGCTCGACCTGCGCGTGCGCCGCCTGGGGCTGGCGCGCGGGCCGATGTTCGCGCGGATCCTCGTCGGCGACGCGCTGTTCACGGCGCTCTGCGGCGGCGCGCTGGCGGTCGGGCTGGCCGGATGACCCCGTCGGCCCTCCTGCTCGGCGCGACCGGCCTCGTCGGCCGGCGCTGCCTGGCGCGCCTGCTCGCCGACCCGACCTGGGACCGCGTCGTCGCCCTCACCCGGCGGCCGACCGGGGCCGCCGACCCGCGCCTGGCCGAGGTCGTGGGCGACCTCGCCCGTCTGACGCCGGCCGACGTGCCGCCGGTCGACGACGTCCTCTGCTGCCTCGGGACGACGCTCCGGGCCGCCGGCTCGCGGGCGGCGTTCCGCGCCGTCGATCACGACCTCGTCGTGGCCCTGGCCCGCCTGGCCCGCGGCGCCGGGGCGCGCCGCCTGGCCCTCGTCTCGTCGGTCGGCGCCGACGCGCGCTCGCGCAGCTTCTACCTGCGCACCAAGGGCGAGGCCGAGGCGGCCGTGGCCGCGCTCGGGTTCGAGTCGGTCGAGGTCCTGCGGCCGAGCTTCCTCGTCGGCGCGCGCGAGGTGCCGCGCCGCCTCGAGGCGGCCGGGATCGCCGTGTCGATGGCGCTGGCCGGGCTCCTCGTCGGACCGGCCCGCCGCTACCGGCCGATCGACGCCGACATCGTGGCCGCGGCCATGCTCGCCGCCCTGAAGCGCGGCGCCCCCGGCGTGCACGTGCGCGAGCACGCCGACCTGGAGGCGCTGGCCGCTGGCTAGAGGCCCGGCCGGAAACGCGCCAGGCAGCCGCCTCGGACGGGCCAGGCCGGGCCGACTCCGGCCGGGGGTCCCTGTGCTCGGCCGCCGATCCACCCGTAAGTCCTCGAAGCGTGAGATGGCAGCGGCCGAGCACGCGGATCCCCCGGCATCAGCGATGAGGCTAGAGGGCCGGCAGGAAGGCCGCGAAGCGGCAGTCCGGCCGGCCCTCTAGAGGGCGCTACCTGCGCAGGCCGAGGTCGTCGCAGAAGGCCGCCCCGTCGAAGTCGGCCGCCGCGAAGGGCAGGTCGAGCCAGGGGCGCCGCTCCCCCGCGCCGTCGTCGAAGAGGCGCCGCCCCGGCTCGGCGACGGCGAAGCGCGTGGGGTAGGTCGTGGCCTCGATCAGGACCTCGAAGGCGCGCCGCTCCGGGTCGTCGATGGCCGCCAGCCGCTCGCGGCGCGCCGGGTCGCGCACGGCGTCGAGCAGGTCGGCCACGCGCCCCGGCTCGAGCCGGGTGGGCTCGGGCGGCGCCGGCTCGGCGCCGCCCGTCCAGGGGCGCGGCGCGTTCTCCTCGCGCCAGAGCGACGCCTCGCCCGGGCGGGCGAACGGGTCGACGAGCGCGCCGGCGAGGATGACGTTGAAGTGCAGGTGCGGCGCGACCCACGGGAACATGAGCAGCCCGTCGGCGCCCGAGTAAGCCGACAGCGCCACCGGCTGCCCGCGGGCGACCGCGTCGCCCGGGCGCACGAGCGTGCGCCCCAGGTGGTTGTAGGTCGTGAGCAGGCCGCCGCCGTGGTCGACGTAGAGCTTGACCCCGCCGCGGTTCCACTCCTGGCGGCGCGCGACGACGCGCCCGGGCGCGGCCGCCAGGATGGGCGTGCCCGGCGGCACGACGAAGTCGGTGCCGTTGTGGCTGTCGTAGGTGAGCGCCCGGCCGCGGAAGTCGCTCACGCGCGTGACGCGCACCGACCAGCCCTCCTCGGGCGGCGACTGCGTGTGGTTGAACAGGTTCAGCAGCGGCACGCGGCGCCCGGCCGCCCGGCGCCCGAGCCAGGTGGCGATCGACAGCCGCGGCGTGGCGATCCCGAGGCTCGTCAGGTCGAAGCGTGACTTCGGCAGGTGCCGGTCGCCGCGGAACACCAGCCAGGCCTGCCGGAGGGTGGGGCCGAGCGGCCGGAGGCCGAAGAGCTCGGCCGGGGACAGCCGCCGCGGGCGCCGGGTCTCCGCCACGATTCCGCCTCCGGAGACGGGAGATGCGGTCGCCGCCGCCGCCGCGGGCTCAATGTTCACGGTCATCGCGCCTCCTCGCTCCGGGCGGCCGCCACGGGAGCAAGGGGCGGTCCACCCTCCTCCCCGAGCGGGGCCAGGTCGCCGGGCGCGTGAGGCAAGGGGGGGCCGAGGGGACGCCGGGGTGGCTGCCCCGGGCGCCGGCGGTTCACGACGTAGGCGTCCGCGTGCTCGGGCCGGACCTCGCCGGAGCCGTCGACGAGCCACGGCATGGCGTGCTTCTCGGGGACCCGGATCGTCCCCGGACGCGCGTAGGTGCCGAACACCAGGTCCCAGACGGGGCTCGTCACGCCGTGGTTCGTCGCGGGCGCGTGAAAGTGGTGGTGGAAGTGATGTCGGCGCAGCCAGCGGCCGTACGGGCCCCGCGGGCCGTGCGTGTGCGCGCGGCGGTGGACCACCTCGTAGGCGACGTAGGCCAGCGCCAATCCGGCGGCGAAGGCGAGGCCCGGGCGCGGGCCGAGGGCGAGCGCGGCGGCGGCGGCCGTCGCCAGGACGACCGGGGCGGCGGCGAGGGCCTTCTTCCAGCCCGGCGCGAAGTAGTGCGTCGTGGCGTGGTGGCGGGTGTGCTCGCGACCGAACGCGTTGCCCGTCCAGCGGTGACCCAGCCCGCGGTGGAGCGAATACTCGAGGAGCGTCCAGGCGGCGGCGCCGGCAAAGGCCCAGCCGGCCGTGTCGATCGCGATGGCGGACATCCTCACCTCCGGCGCGCTTCGGGGCGTGGGGGGAGCGGGGCGGCCGGGTCGCGCGCGACGACGTCCCAGCGCCCCGCGCGCCAGCCCTCGCGGAGGAGCAGGCCCTGCGCCAGCCCCCAGGCCGCCTCGCGCGCGGCGGCGACGTCCTCGGGGCCGGCCCGGTCGGGGTCGCACACCGCGAGGCAGAGCTGGTTGACGGCCATGAGCACGGCGCGCACCTGCCAGGGGTCGGGGTCGAGGCCGAGCCGGGCGTGCGACCACGCCAGGACCAGGTCGACGAGGCGGTCCTGGCGGGCCGCGCGGGCGCCCTCGAACGGCGAGCCCGGGCGCGCCTCCTCGCGCTCGATCGTCGCCAGCGCCGGCCCGGCCGCGACGGCCGCCCCGAACACGGCGTCGAGCGCCGCGCGCAGCCAGGGGACCGGGGCCTCGCCGTCGGCCGCCGTCAGCGCGCGCGCCACCTCGCCGAGCACGACGCCCTCGACCTCGGCCCGCACGGCCCGGAACACGTCGTCGAGGCCGGCGAAGCAGCGGTAGAAGGTCTGCCGCGAGACGCCGGCCTCGGCGAGCACGTCCTCGACCCGCGCCCGCTCGAGGCCGATCCGGCCGAGGACGCGCCACGCCGCCTCCAGCACCCGCCGGCGCTGGACCTCGACGCCCGGCCGGACGCCGCGCGTGGGAGCGGTGTGTTCGCGTGTCCGGCCCATCGGGACGGAATCATACACGCGTGTATGCTTCGTGTCGACGCGCTCGCCTGGCACACACCCGGGTCACTCGGCGCGTCTCGACGTCCAAGCGCTCGCGATCAGCGCGCGCCCCCGCGCGCGACACCGCGTCGTCCATCCCGTAACCTGACCGCCCATGTCCATCCCGGCTGGCGCGGCGCGGCGACCGGTGACCGTCCTCATGGGGACGCTGTCGGTGGTCGTCTTCGGCCTGCTGTCGCTCGAGCGCCTGCCGGTCGAGCTCCTGCCGGACATCAGCCACCCGACCCTCACCATCCAGACCCGCTACCGCGACGCGGCGCCCGTGTCGGTCGAGCAGCTCGTCACGCGCCCGGTCGAGGAGGCCGTGGGCGTGATCCCGGGCGTGCGCGACCTGCGCTCCGTGTCGCGCGCGGGCCTGTCGGAGGTCGTGCTCGAGCTCGAGTGGGGCGAGGACGTCGAGCTGGCGGCGATCGACGTGCGCGAGAAGCTGGGGCTCGTCGAGCTGCCGCGCGACGCCGAGGCGCCGCGCGTCCTGCGCTACGACCCGTCGCTCGAGCCCATCCTGCGCCTGGCCCTCACCGGCGACCGCCCGCTCGACGAGCTGCGCCGCCTGGCCGAGCGCGTGCTCGAGCCGCGGCTCGAGGCGGTGCGCGGCGTGGCCGCCGCCAAGGTCCGCGGCGGGGCCGCGCCCGAGGTGCTGGTCGAGGTCGACGAGGAGCGCCTGGCCGCGCGCGGCCTCTCGGGCGAGGACGTCGCCCGGGCGCTGCGCGCCGAGGACGTCAACGCGCCGGCCGGCGCCCTGCGCGACCAGGGCAACGTCTACCTGGTGCGCACCCTGCACGAGCTCTCCACCCCCCGGCAGGTGGGGCGCACGATCGTCCGCGACGACACCGCCCGCGGCGGCGGGCGCGTCCTGGTCGAGGATGTCGCGTCGGTGCGCCGCTGGCACCGCGACCCCGAGGAGGTGGCGCGCGTCGACGGCCGCGAGGCGGTCGAGCTGGCGCTCCACCGCGAGGGCTCGGCCAACGCCATCGCCGTGGCGCGCGCCCTGCGCGCCGAGGTCGAGCGGCTGCGCGCCGAGCTGCCCGCCGACCTGGCCCTCGAGCCGCTGACCGACCGCGCCCGCTACGTCGAGGCCGCGATCGACGAGGTGTGGTGGGCCGCCATCGGCGGCGGCCTCCTGGCCGTGCTCGTCCTCTACTTCTTCCTGCGCGACCCGTCGCCCACCATCATCATCGCGCTGACGATCCCCATCTCGGTCGCCGCCACCTTCCTGCCCCTGCGCCTGGCCGGCGTGTCGATCAACGTCATGTCGCTCGGCGGCCTGGCCCTGGGCGTGGGCATGCTCGTCGACTGCTCGATCGTCGTCCTCGAGGCGATCGACCGCCGCCGCCGCCAGGGCCTCGGCCGCTTCGAGGCCGCCTGCCGCGGCGCGGGCGAGGTCGCCGGCGCCGTGACCGCCTCGACGCTCACCACGATCGCCGTGTTCCTGCCGATCGTCTTCGTCCGCGGCGTCGCCGGCCAGCTCTTCCGCGACCTGGCCGTCACGGTGTGCGCCTCGCTCCTGGCCTCGCTCCTGGCCGCCCTGACGCTCATCCCGGCCCTGGCCGCCCTCGACCCGTCCCGCCGCCGCGGCCCCGCCGCCCCGAGCCTCTTCGCCTGGGACCGCGGCGGCGCCGCCGCGCGCCCCTGGACCCTGCGCCTGGGGCCGCTCGTCCTGCCGCCGGTCGGCGACGGCGCGCACCCGATCAGCCGCGCCCTGACCCTGCTCCTGACCCCGCCGCGGCTGGCCCTGGCCCTGGTCGTCGGCGCCGCGCTCGGCCTCCTGTGGGCCGGAGCCTGGACCTTCCACGCCCTCGCCTGGCCGCCGGCGCGCGCCCTCGACCGCCTGGCCCGCGCCTACCCGCTGGCCCTGCGCGCGGCCCTCCGCGCCCGCTGGGCCGTGATCGCCGCCGCCTTCGCCGCGTTCCTGGGCGCCGTCGCCGTCTTCCAGGGCCTCGGCACGAGCCTCGTGCCCGACCTCGCCCAGGGCGAGCTCTCCTTCCGCCTGCGCCTGCCCGAGGGCACGCCGCTGTCGACGACGGCCGACGTCGTGGGGCGCATCGAGGACGCCCTGCGCGGCGACCCGGCCCTGGGCCGCGTGATCTCGGTCTCGGGGTCGCTGCCGTCCACGGCCTCGGGCCGCCAGACCCTCGGCGAGAACCTGGCCCAGCTCGACCTGGTCGTCGCCCGCGGGGCGGGCGACGGGGCCGCCGGGCAGGCGGCCGCCGTCGAGCGCGTGCGCGCCGTGCTGGCCCGCTTCCCGCAGGTCGAGGCGGAGCTCTCGCACCTGCAGGCGCTCGAGACCCGCCCGCCGCTCGAGGTCCTCCTGCACGCCGAGGCGCTCGAGCCGCTCGACGAGGCGGCGCGCGTCGTCGCCGCCGCCCTGGCCACGCTCGAGGGCGTGCGCGACGTCACCACGAGCGTGGAGCCGGGCTCGCCCGAGGTCCGGCTCGAGCTCGACCGCGAGCGCGCCGCGGCCCTGGGCGTCTCGGCCGACGCGCTGGGCGCGGCGCTCCGCCGGCAGGTGCACGGCGAGGTCGTGGCCCAGCTCCGCGAGGACGAGCGGCGCATCGACGTGCGCCTGCGCGCGGCCGAGCGCTACCGCGACCGCGCCGGGCGCGTCGAGGACCTCCCCGTGCGCCTGCCCGCGGGCGAGAGCGTCCCCGTGTCGGCGCTGGCCCGGGTCGAGGTCGGCCGCGGGCCGGCCGCCGTCCACCGGGCCAAAGGGGGCCGCGTGGCCCGCGTCACGGCCCACGCGCCGGCGCGCGACCTCGGGGGGACGATCGCCGCGGCGCGCGAGGCCCTGCGCCGCGCGCCGCTCCCGCCCGGCGTCGTGGCCGAGCTGGCCGGGCAGGACGAGGAGCTGGCCGCCTCGCTGCAGAGCCTGCGCCAGGCCCTGGCCCTGGCCGTGTTCCTCGTGTTCGTCGTCATGGCCATGCAGTTCGAGTCGGTCGTGCACCCGTTCGTGATCCTGCTCACGGTGCCCCTCGGCCTCACCGGCGTCGTCGCCGGCCTGTGGGCCACCGGCAGCGCCGTGAGCGTCCTGGCGCTCATGGGCGCGGTGGTCCTGGCCGGGATCGTCGTCAACAACGGGATCGTCCTCGTCGACGCGATCAACCGCCGGCGCCTCGAGGGCGAGCCGCTCGACCTGGCGATCACGCACGCCGGCGCCGAGCGCCTGCGGCCGATCCTGATGACCACCGGGACCACCGTCCTCGGCCTCCTGCCCATGGCCCTGGGCCTGGGCGCCGGCGCCGAGCTGCGCCGGCCCCTCGCGGTCGCCGTCACCGGCGGCCTCACGGTCGCCACGCTGCTCACGCTCGTGGTGATCCCCTGCGTCTACCGCGCCCTGGCCGTCGGCGAGGCCGACGGACCGGCGCCGCCGTCTCCGGAGACCTCCTCGTGAAGCTCGCCCCCGGCCTCGCCGCCTTGCTCCTCCTGGCCCCCGCCCTCCGCGCCGCACCCGAGGGCGACGAGGGGCTCTTCGTCGTCAAGCTCGTCGACCTGCCCACGGGGCTCGAGCGCGACGGCCGACTCGAGGCCGCCGACGCGCGCCGCGTGGCCCTCGAGCTCGAGGCCTTCGCCGGGCGGCTGCGCGCGCTCGAGGTCCACCCGGCGCTGCGCCGCGGCGGCCGCGTCGAGCAGGGGGCGGTCCTCCTCCGCGCCGACCCCGCCCCGCTCGAGCGCGAGCTGCGCGGCGCGCGCGAGGCGCTGGCGGCGGCGCGCGTGACCCTGGCCCAGGACGAGGCCGACCACGCCCTGCAGGCGTCCGCCGCCCGCGACGCGCTGGAGCAGGTCCAGACCGCCGCCCGCGACGCGGCGCAGGAGCTCGAGCACTTCCGCGCCGTCGACGGCCCCCTGCTCCTGGCCTCGGCGGCGCTCTCGCTCGCCGCCCACGAGCACCACGTCGACGACCAGCGCGAGGAGCTGGCGCAGCTCGAGGCGATCTACGCCGGCGCGCAGCTCGCGCCGGAGACGCAGGAGATCGTCCTCGAGCGCGCGCGCCGCAACCTGCGGCGCGCCGAGGAGGCCCTCGCGCAGCAGCGCGTGCGCGCGCGCGTCGTGACCGAGCGCGAGCACCCCGAGCGCCTGCGCCAGCTCGAGGAGCAGGCCCGCTGGGCGGCGGCCCGGCTCGAGCAGACGCAGGAGCGGCTGCGCCTCGACGCCGTCCGCCGCGAGGAGCAGCTCGCGGCGGCGCGCCGCGCCGCGCGCGACGCCGAGGAGCGCCTGGGCGAGCTCGAGGCCGACCTGCCGCGCCTGACCGTCACCGCCCCGTTCGCCGGCGCCGTCGAGCCCGCCGACCTGCGGCCCGGCGACGCGCTCTCGCCCGGGCAGACGATCACGACCGTCCACGACACGTCGCGTCTCGTCGTGCGCTTCGAGGCCGCCGAGGACGACCTGCGCCTCCTGGCGCCGGGCGCGAAGGTGCGCCTGCGCCCGCTGGCCTTCGGCGAGGTGACCCTGCGCGGCGTCGTCGCGGCCGTGCAGGAGGTCGCCGGCGGCGGCGAGGCGCCCACCTACGCGACCCTGGTCGAGGTCGAGGGCGGCCACCCGCTCCTGCGCGTGGGCCTGCGCTGCCGCGTCGAGGCGCAGGGCGAGCTGGCGCGGCGCGCGCTCGCCGTGCCGCGCCGCGCGGTGACGATCGCGGGCGGCCGCGCCACCTGCCGTGTGTGGGCCAACGAGCGGGCGACGCCGGTCGAGGTGATCCTCGGCCCCGGCAACCGCGAGCTCGTGCAGGTGCTCCGCGGCCTCGTCGCGGGCGACGCCGTCGTCCTCCCGGAGGACGAGTGAGCCGGGCCAGGACGGCGAGGCGCCTCGCCCTGGCCCTCGTCCTGGCGCTCTCCCCTGTCGCCCAGGAGGCCGCCGCCCAGGAGGTCCCCGCCCAGGAGGTCGATGCGCCGGGCGCGCACGCCCGCGGCGTCGCCTGGCTGGTCGCCCGCCAGAACGACGACGGCTCGTGGGGCAGCTTCCACTCGACCCGCCCGGGCGAGATCTACCTGGGCACGGTCGCGTCGCTGCGCGCCTTCGGCCAGGCGACCACCGCCCTGTGCGCGCTGGCCCTGCAGCGGCCGGCGCGACACGACCCCGCTGCGCGCGCGGCGCTGGACCGCGCCGTCGAGCGCCTGCTGGCCGACCCGCCCGTCCTGCGCGCGCAGGGCGACACCTTCTACGACACCTGGACGCACGTCTACATGGTCGAGGCGCTGGCGGCCCTCGAGCACGACCCCGCCTACGGCGAGCGCAAGGCCGCCCTGGGCGAGGCGCTGCGGCGCGAGGTGGCGCTCCTGTGCGAGCGGCAGTCGGCCGACGGCGGCTGGGGCTACTACGACTTCGACCACGGCCTGGCGCGCCCGAGCGGGCTCGAGAGCACGAGCTTCCTCACCGGCGCGGCGCTCCTGGCCCTGCAGGCCGCCGCCGAGGTGGGCGTGACCTGCGACGGGCGCGTCGTCGAGGCCGGGCTGCGCTGCCTCGAGCGGCTGCGCCTGCCCGACGGCGCCTTCGTCTACGGCACCTACCTCCTGCCCTACCCGGCGCACCTGGCCAACCGCGCCAAGGGCTCGCTCGGCCGGGCGCAGCCGTGCGAGCTGGCCCTGTGGAGCCATGGCCGCTCGTCGCCCGAGCGGCTCGCGGCGGCGGTCGAGCGCCTGCGCGAGCAGCACCACTTCCTGGCGATCGGCCGCGGGCGCCCCTACCCGCACGAGGCCTGGTACTACACGGCCGGCTACTACGTGCTCTTCGGCCGCTACTACGCGGCGCGCGCCCTGGCGGTCCTCCCCGACGACGAGCGCGCCGACGCCGCGGCCTGGCTGGCGGCGACGACGGCGCGCGACCAGGGGCCGTCGGGGTCGTGGTTCGACTTCCCGCTCTACGGCTTCCACGAGGCCTACGGCACGGCCTACGCGCTCCTCACCCTCCAGGCGCTGCGCGCCGACGAGCCGCGCTGATGAAGCCCGGCCTATCGGACGCCTTCGCCGAGCTTCCTCGACGCCTGGCGCGCCGCGCGCGACCCTCGCGGACGGAGGTCCTCATGCGCCGCGCCCTGCTCGCCCTCGCCCTGCCGCTCGCCGGCTGCGCGCACCTGCTCGTCAGCTCGCCCGCCGGCCACTACGAGGAGGGGCGCGCCGGCCCGGCGCGCCTCGTCGTGCGCCAGGGGCTGGCGCTGGCGGCGGTCGAGGGCGCGCCGGAGGAGATCGGCGCGCAGCTCGCCGCGCTCACGGGCGGCGCCCTGCGCGCGCTGCGCGACGAGTTCTTCGAGCTCGTGCCGCCGGCGCCGGCCGAGCGGGCGCGGGCGCTCGCCGCCGGGCTCCCCGACGACCACCGGCGCGAGCTGCAGGCGCTGGCGCGCGGGGCGGGCGTCCCCTACGGCGACGCGCTCGTGGCCAACGTCATCGTCGACTCCGCCTGCACGGCGTTCGTCGCCAGCGGCGCCAACACGGCCTCGGGCGAGCTCCTCTTCGCCCGCAACATGGACTTCCCGCCGGCGCACCTGCTCGGGCCGCGCACGCTCGTCACGCTCGTCCGCCCGGCCGGCAAGAAGGCCTTCGTGTCGATCGGCTGGCCGGGCGTCACCGGCGTGGTCTCCGGGATGAACGAGGACGGCCTGTGCGCGGCGGTGCTCATCAACATGGGCGGGCGGCGCGGGCAGGGCGAGGCGGCGCCGCTGACCTTCGTCGTGCGCGAGGTGCTCGAGGCCTGCGCCACCGTCGACGAGGCGCGCGCGCTCCTGCGCGCGCGCGAGGTCGCGTCCGGCCACTTCGTGTTCGTCGCCGACGCCTCGACCGGCGCGATCGTGGCCCCGGGCGAGCCCGACCGCCTGCCCGGCCTCGACGGACTGCTCACCTGCAGCAACGACGCCTTCGCCCCCGAGGCGGGGTTGCAGACCGACGCGCGGGCCCGCGCGCTCTCGGACCTCCTGCAGGCGCGCCGCGGCGCGCTCGACCTCGACGGCGCGCGCGCGGTCCTGGGCGGCACCTACCTGGACTACATCAACGCCCAGGCGATGGTCTTCGAACCGGCGCGCCGCGCCGTGTCGCTGGCCCTGGGCACGACCCTGCGGCCGGCCGCCGTCCAGGGCTGGACGCGCCTCGACCTCTCGCGCGCGCTGGCCACGGGCGACCTCGAGCAGGTCGAGGTGCGGTCGCTGCCCGGGGTGACGCCGGCGCCGCACTACAAGGCGCACCCCTACGCCGGCGAGGCGGTCGACGCGGCCTACGTCGCGGGCGTCCTGCGCCACGCCGACGCGCTCGAGGCCGACCCCGAGGCGCACGACCTGGCGCGGGCCCAGGGCCTGGCGGCGCTCTCGTTCCAGGCCGGCCGGCGCGTCGAGGGCGCGGCCCTGGACGGGCTCCAGGGAGCCCTGGCCGCGCGCCTGGTCGCGGCGCTCGAGCGCCTCGACCGGGCCCTCGACCGGGACCCGACGCCCGCGGCCGCCGAGGCGCTCGAGCGCGCCGCCTGGGCGGCGGTCGTCTTCTCCGTGCCGCTGTCGCCCGGGCAGGAGCGGCGCCGCGCCGCGCTCGAGGCGCGCGCCCGGGCCGCGCGCGAGCGGGCGTGACGCGCCTCGCCGACCTCCCCCTCGCGCGCCCCGTCGGCACGGCCATGCTGCTCGTGTCGCTCGTGGTCCTCGGCGCCGTGGCCACGGTCGAGCTGCCGCTGGGGTTCGTCCCGGTGCTCGACGAGCCGCAAGTGAACGTGGACGCGCCCTTCCCCGGCGCGCACCCGCTCGAGGCCCTGCGCGAGGTCGGCAAGCCGATCGAGGAGGAGGTGGCGCAGATCCCGGGTGTCCGGGGCGTCTCGACGACCGCGTCGGCCGGCCACGTGCGCGTCGAGGTGAACTTCGAGTACGAGGCGGCGCTGGCCTTCAAGCGCCTCGAGGTGCGCGACGCCGTGGCGCGCGCGCGCGACCGCTTCCCGGCGGGCGTCGGCCACGTGCGGGTCGAGGGCGACACGGGCCCGCTGGGCGGGCGGGCGATCCTGCAGGGGCGCGTCGGCGCCGAGCGCGACCTGTCGCAGGCCTGGGACCTCCTCGAGCACCACCTGCGGCGCCCGCTCGAGCGCACGCGCGGCGTGGCGCGCGTGGCGCTCTACGGCGTCGAGCCGCCGCGCGTGCGGATCGACCTCGACCTCCGGGCGCTCCGCCGCCACGGCCTGGATCCGGGCGGCGTCCTTCGCGGCCTCGATGCGCAGAACGCCGACCTCGACCTGGGCGCCGTGCGCGACGAGCGCCTGCGCCACGACGTGCGCCTGGCCGCGCGCTTCACCAGCCTGGCGCAGGTGCGCGCGCACCGCCTGCCGGGCGGCCTCAGCCTGTCGGACGTGGCCGAGGTCACGCTGGCGCCGCCGCGCCTCGACTACGGGCGCCACCTCGACGGGCGCTACGCGATCGGCCTCGACGTGTTCAAGGAGCCCGGGGCCAACACGGTCGAGACGGTCGACCGTGTGCTCGCGCGCCTCGAGGAGGTGCGGGCCGACCCGGCCCTGCGCGGGCTCTCGGTGCTCGTGTGGCAGGACGCGGGCGAGGAGATCCGCCGCTCGCTGCGCGGGCTGCTCGAGGCCGGGCTCCAGGGCGCGCTCCTGGCCGTCGTGATCCTGTACCTGTTCCTGCGCCGCGCCGGGCCGACGCTGATCGTGGCCGCGGCGATCCCGGGCTCGCTCCTGGTCACCTGCGGGGCCATGCTCGCGCTCGGGCTCGAGCTGAACGTGCTCACCATGCTCGGGCTCATGCTCGGCGTGGGCATGCTCGTCGACAACGCCGTCGTCGTCATGGAGAGCATCCACCGCCTGCAGCGGGAGGGCGTCGCGCCGGCCGAGGCCGCCCGGCGCGGCCTCGCCGAGGTGCTCCTGGCCGTGCTCGCCTCGACGGCGACGACGGTGATCGTGTGGTCTTGGGTGCTCGTCGCGCCGCCCGGGCCGCTGGTCTTCTACCTGGGCGGCGTCGCGGTCACGATCTGCCTGGCGGTCGCCGCGTCGCTCCTCGTGTCGGTCACGTTCATCCCGCTCCTGGCCGGGCGCGTGCGCGCGGCCGCCGCGGGGGCCCGCGAGGGCTCGCTCGAGCGCGTGACGGCGGCCTACCGCTGGCTCCTCGGCTGGACCCTGCGCCGCCGCGCCGCAACGCTGGCGGCCCTCCTGCTCCTGGCCGGCAGCGCGGCCGTACCGCTGGCGCGGATCGAGAAGACCGGCGACCCGCGCACGCGCCAGCGCGCCGTGGCGATCCACTACTCGGTCGCCGACGCCGCCACGCGCGAGGCGCTCGAGGCGCACGTCGACGCGGTCGAGGGCTGGCTGATGTCCCGCCGCCACGAGCTCGAGTTCGAGAGCCTCTACTCGTGGTACAGCGAGAGCGGCGGGACCTTCACCTGGGTCTACCTGCCGCAGGCGCGGGCCACGGCGGCGAACCTGCAGCGGCTGCGGGCGGCCCTGCGCGCGGGGCTGCCGCGGCTGGCCGGGGTGAAGCTCGAGGTGGGCGACCGCCTGTGGGGCCGCCGGCGCGGCGCGGACGACGCGCGGCGCGTGCCGGTGGCCCTGCACGGCGAGGACCCCGAGTTCCTGGCCGCGCTGGGCGCGCGGGTCGAGGAGCGCCTACGCGGCGTCGAGGGCGTGGTGCAGGTCAGCGGCCCCGGCCGCGGCGGGTCGCGCGAGCTCACGGTCCAGGTCGACCCCGCCCGCTGCCGCGCGCTGGGCCTCACGCCCGAGGACGTCGGGCAGGTGGTGCGCTTCGCCCTGCGCGGACAGCCGCTGCGCCGCCTCCTCGGGCCGAAGGGCGAGCTGGAGATGGTCACGGGCGTGCCGGAGGAGGGCGGCGTGTCGCCGGCCGACCTCCTGCAGCTCCCGATCCCGCGGGCGAGCGGGGACGTCGTCCTGCTCTCGTCGGTGGCCGACGTGGGCCTCGGCCGCACGCCCGAGCGGATCGTGCGCCAGGACCGCGTGACGACCGTGTGGGTCGAGGTCGAGGTCGACCCGTCGCTGACCACCGACGCGGCGCAGGCGCGCATCGACGCGGCGCTGGCCGGGCTCGCCCTGCCCGAGGGCTACCGGCGCGGCTGGGGCGCCTGGGGACGCGACCGCGACGAGACGCTCGAGACCATGGCCCGCGGCGTGGCCCTGGCGCTGCTCGTGGTCCTCATGCTCATGGCCGCGCTGTTCGAGTCGTTCACGCAGCCGCTGGCGATCCTGATCACGCTGCCGCTGGCCTTCTCCGGCGCGTTCTGGAGCCTGTGGCTGGGCGGCTACGACCTCGACGCCGTGGCGTTCATCGGCGTGATCGTGCTCGTCGGCATCGTCGTGAACAACGGGATCGTCATGGTCGACCGCGTCAACGCCCTGCGCGCCGAGGGGGTCGACCGCGTCGAGGCGGTGCTCGCCGGCTGCGCCACGCGCCTGCGCCCGGTGCTGATGACCGCGATCACGACGATCGTCGGCCTGATCCCGCTCGTCTTCTCGGCCTCGACGGTCGCCGGCGCGTTCATCGACTCGCTGGCCGTGGCCGTGATCGGCGGCCTCGCCACGTCGACCGTGTTCACGCTCGTCGGCCTGCCCGTGTGGTACACGCTCGTCGAGGACGTGGGCGCCGTCGTCCGCGGCGCCCTCCCGCGCCTCCGGCCCGGCCGGGCCCGCTTCCCGCGCGACCGGGTGTGCGTCGACGGCGACGACGCCTGACCTCGTCCCTGGCCGGTGGTCAGGCCCTCCGCGCCTCGTCAGACTCCACGCATGGACCAGGCCCGCCTCGCCATCGAGGTGCAGCATCCGCGCTGCCCGTTCTGCCGCGACGCGGTGCTGCCGGGTGACGAGAAGGTCGCCTGCAGCGCGTGCATGGGCTGGACGCACGCGGTCTGCTTCGAGGAGACGCATCGACGCTGCGGCGCATGCGGAGGCGGCGCCGCAGCGCCGGCGGCGTCCGCGGCCAGCGGCACCGCGCCGGCGGGCGAGGCTGCGCGCCCGCTCGCCGAGCGCTGGCGCCGCCTGGACTCCCGCTGGCGCGACGCGCGGCAGGGGACCCCCGTCGCGCCGGCCCTGATCGCGAAGACGGTCCTCGCGGTCCTTGCCGTCGCCCTCGTGATCGCGCTGTTGGCCCTGCCGCTCGAGACGATCTCGGGCGTCCTCGCGGGCGTGCTCGTCGTCCTCGCCCTCCTCTTCGCGCACCGGCGCCGGCTGACGGAGCGCCCCTCGTGGCTGCGTCTCGCCAGGCGGACCCCGCGGCCCGCGGCGGAGCCCGCGACGTCGGAGGGTAAGGGGAAGGAGGGCGCCTGGAAGAAGGACGGCGGTCCGGCCGGTCCCCTGCCGCGCCCGCTGGACGAGGAGCCGCCGCCGAGCTCGTCGTCACCGGGCCACGGCTGAGGGAAAGCAGGTCGCGGTCAGAAGATCGGGTCGAAGCCGATCGTCCCCTGCAGGGTGCGCAGGAGGCGCCACCAGGCGGCGAGGCGCGGCCAGTCGTCGGGGTCGGTGTGGTCGCGGGGCCCGAAGAGCACCACCGGCGCGCCGTCGGGGCCGCGCACCACCTGCCCGTCGGCGTCGCGGAGGAGCCGGTACTCGTGGGTCTGCGGCGCGCCGGCCGCGATCCAGGCCTCGATCGGCTCGGCGACGCGGGCGGCCAGGCGGCGCGACCAGGCGACGACGGCCACCTCGCCGTTGACGTGCATGCTCACCGGGTCGAGGTTGTAGGTGCTGACGACGGCCACCTGCCCGTCGAAGGTCGCCGTCTTGCCGTGCACGTTGTGGCCGTCGCCGCGCACGAACAGGCGCAGGTGGGGCACGCGCGCCAGGATCTCGGGCCACTGCTCCATGAAGAAGGCCTGGCTCACGGCGTTGTCGGACGAGGTGGCGCTGTTGGTGATGATCGTGATGCGCACGCCGCGGGCGCCGGCGGCGGCGAGCTCCTCCACGGCCGCGTCGGACAGGACCAGGTAGGGGCTCTGGATCAGCACCTCACGGCGCGCGCTCGCGAGCAGGCGCCGCAGCCCCTCGGTCACGGGGTCGACCTCGCCGACGGGGCGGGGCGAGCTGTCGAGCACCCGCACGGGGGCGCGCACGGCCGACGGCCGGGCGCGGGTGAGCCCGCCCAGGAGGCCCGGGTGCTCGCGGTGCAGGCGCTGCACCCAGGGGGCGGCGCGGGGGTCGAGCAGGGCCGGGGTGGGATCCCCGCGCAGCCAGGCGTCCATCGCGCGGTAGGCGCCCAGGAGCTCGTCGCGCTGGGCGGCCAGGTTCACCGCGTCGGGGAGCACCGGCTCGGCCGCGCCGGCCCCCCACTCCGCGCGAAAGGCGCGCTCGAGCTTGAGGGCCGTGGCCCGGCCCTCGATCACGAGGTCGACGTCCTTGAACGCGTCGGGCGTGGTGGCCGGGTCGGCGAAGTACTCGGCCGACACGTTGCGCCCGCCGACCATCGAGCGCGCGCGGTCGACGAGGAGCAGCTTGTCGTGCTCGCTGGCGATCGCCGCCACGGGGCTGAGCCACAGGACCGCCTGCGCCACGCGGGCCGGCAGCGGCCGGTAGATGCGCACGTCGATCCCCGCCCCGGCCAGCTCGTCGAGGTAGTCCTCCTCGAAGGGCGAGCGGCCCATCTTCGTCCCGTGGGCGTCGACGAGCAGGCGCACCCGCGCCCCCTGCTCGGCCCGGAGCAGCAGGTGGCCGAGGAAGGAGAGGCCGAAGACGTCGTCGCGGACGATGAACGACGCGACGTCGACGCGCTCGCGCGCGGAGGAGAGGAGGCGCCAGCGCTCGACCCAGGCCTCCTGGTTGTCGTCGAGCAGGCGCAGGCGCGGGGCCGGGCCGTCGGGCGCGGGGAAGCCGTCGAAGGTGGCCCGGAGGCTCATGCCGGGCGACCACGGGCCCAGGTCCTCGACCCGCGCGCGGTCGGCGTCGGTCGTCCAGGGAGCCGTGGCCCAGCGGGAGAGCGAGGTCCCCGCCGTCACGCCGAGCGCCGCCCCCCCGGCCACCAGGAAGGTGGCGAGAGCAGTGCGTGGCCTCATGCCTCGATGCTAAGCGCTCGGCGCGCCGGGGCCAGGTCCGCGCCCTCAACGTCCGCCCACCCGTCCGCTTGGGCGACGGGTCACGCGCGGCTCAGACCGCACGAAGCCATCGCCGCTCGCCCGCGAGTCCTGGTGACCCGCCTCGATCGAAGCAGCACGTGAGGCGAGGCCGCGGAGGCTGAGGCGAGGCGGCGCGCGCGCGGGCGACGACGTATCGGCATACTTCGAGCCCGCGCGCGCGCCGCCCCGCCCAGCATCCGCGGCCGCAGCCGTCGAGCACACATCAAGGGGTGCGGTCGCCCAGACAGTGCGCGACCCAGGCGCCGAGCCGCTCCTCGTAGTCGGGCGGGAAGGCGTGCTCGTCCATCCCCTCGTAGGCGTGGGCGTCGACGCGCGCGCCGAGGCGGCGCAGGGAGCGGGTCACCTCGTCCGCCCGGTCGACGTTCTCGGGCTCCTCGGAGGCGCCGACGCGCACGACGAAGCCGCGGCCGGCGTGGGCCTCGGCGGCCGCGACCTGCTCGAGGCGCGACGCCTCGCGCGAGCCCGGCGAGAGGACGATCGCCCCGGCGAAGGTGGCCGGGTCGCGCGCGGCGACCTCGGCCGCGACCTGCGCCCCCTGCGAGAAGCCGACGAGGACCACCCGCCCCGGCGCGATCGTCACGCGGTCGGCGACCGCCGCCAGGGCCTGCTTCACCCGGTCCGCGTCGCGCGCCGGGTCCTCGCTCCAGGCGTAGGCGCGCGGCCCGAGCGGCGTCGTGCCGCTCACGCCGACGAAGGCCACGCCCAGGCGGTCGGCGAGCTTCTGGTAGTCGTCCGGGTCGGCGAAGTCGCGCGGATGGGCGCCGAGGCCGTGAAGGCCGACGACCGCCGTGAGCGGCCGCCCCGGCGCGTAGCCGGCCGGGACGACGAGCAGCGTCTCGGACCGGCCGCTCCGCTCCCAGTAGGCGTTGCAGTCGTCGAGGAAGTTGGCCACCTCCTCCCAGCGCCGGTCGTCGCGCAGGGCCGCGAGGTCCTCGTCCTCGCGCGCCCAGGCGGCGTCGACGCCCTCCTCGATGGCCCCCCGCTGCAGCCAGTAGAGGGCGGCGTCCACCTTGCGCGCCAGGGCGTAGAAGCAGGCCAGGTTGTAGTGCCCCTCGCCGCCGCCCTGCCGGGCGAGGATCGACCAGTGCTGCAGGGCGATCGCCTCGTCGAGGGCCCCCGCCTCGTAGCGCTCGTAGGCGCGCGCGCGCAGGGCCTGGCCGTCGAGCGTCTTGAGGTCCAGGGCGCCCAGCCGCGCCGGCGGCGCGGGCGGCGCCGGCAGCTCGAGCGGCGGCCGCGGGGGCGGCGCCTCCTTCCTCGGCTGCTGCGCCTGCGCGGCGGCGGGGAGGGCGAGGAGCAGGGCGAGCGTCGCGGCGAGCGGGCGGGGCATGGGGCCTCCGGTGGGGGAGGACGATACCAGCCGCGCCGCTCGCCGGCGCCGTCACACCATCGTCGGGCGCGGCACCTCGCGCGGCGGGGCCCCGCGGTAGGCCGCTCGGGGGCGGTAGAGGGCGTGGTCGTCCCACAGCTCGAGCGCGTGCGCGCCCCAGCCGAAGGCGCGCGACATGGCGAAGAGCGCCGTGAAGCAGTCGGGCTCGAGGCCGAGGGCCGCGAACACGGCCCCCTTGTAGAAGTCCACGTTGGCGCGGATCCGCTTGCCCTGGGCCGCGAAGCGCGCGGCCGCGTGGTCGTCGATCGCCGCGAGCGTCTCGAGCACGCGCACGTGCGCGGGGCCGAGGGCGCGCGCGAGGTCCAGGGCCATCGGCCGCAGGACGAGCGCGCGCGGGTCGACGACGCGGTACTCGCGGTGCCCGAGGCCCATGATCTTGTGCTTGCGCGCCAGGGCGGCGTCGACCCAGGCGAGGGCGGCCTCGGGCCCGCCGACCTCGAGCGCCATGCGGTAGGCGGCCTCGTCGGCGCCGCCGTGGAGCGGCCCATGGAGCGCCGCGACGCCGGCGGCCAGCGACTCGGACAGCGGCGCCAGGGTCGAGGCGACCGTGCGCACGGCGAAGGTCGAGGCGTTGAAGCCGTGCTCCATCTGCAGCGCCTGCGTGGCGTCGAGCACGGCCACCTCGCGCGCGTCGGGCGCCGCCCCGCGCGTCATGCGCAGGAAGTCGGCGTGGAGCGGCAGGGCCGGGTCGGGCGCGAGCGGCGCGAGCCCGCGCCGCAGGCGCGTCCACGCGGCGACGACCGTGGGCAGGCGCGCCGCCAAGGCCAGCAGCGCCGCCCGCTGCGCCGGGCGCGCGCCCAGGCGCGGGCGCTCCTTCGATGCGGCGTCGTCGAGGAGCGGCAGGACCACGGCGAGGACCGTCATCGGGTGCGTGTCGCGCGGCAGGCGGGCGAGGACGTCCTGCGCCGCCGCCGGCAGGGCGCGGTCGGCGAGGGCCCCCTCCAGGGCGGCCACGTCGGTCGGCCCCGGCAGCTCGCCGTCGACGACGAGGCCCACGACCTCGAGGAAGCTGGCCCGCTCGACCAGCTCCGCGATCAGGTAGCCCCGGTAGCGCAGCTCGCCGCGCTCGCCGTCGATCGACGAGATCGCCGTCGCGTCGGCCACCACTCCCGCCATGCCCTTCGTCCAGCTCGCCTCGCTCATCGTCGCCTCCACGCCCCGGAGGCTACCGCCGCCACGTCGAGCAGCGTCATTGAAAGTCATGTACCTTCGATTAGCGTGGCTACTCATGGAGCTGCACGAGCTGCGTCTGTTCAAGGCGGTCGTCGACCAGCGCGGCTTCGCCCGGGCGGCCGAGACCTCGTTCCTCACCCAGTCGGCCGTGAGCCAGGCGGTGCGGCGCCTCGAGGACGAGCTCAAGGCGCGGCTGCTCACGCGCACGCGCCCGCCGGCGCCGACGCCCGCCGGGGCGCGGCTGTACGAGCTGGCGGGCGACCTCCTGGCGCGCGAGGCGGCGGCGCGCCGCGACGTGGAGGAGATCGCCAAGGGGGGCACCGGCGTGCTGACGCTCGGCGCCTCGCAGGCGCTCTCGCGCGAGGTGCTGCCGGGGCTCGTGCGCGAGTTCCACGCCCGCCGGCCGCGGGCGGCGGTGCACCTCGAGACGCTCCCCAGCCGCGAGCTCGTGCGCGTCGTGGCCGACGGCCGCCTCGAGCTCGGCCTGGGGCCCTTCCAGAAACACATGCCGGGGTTCGAGCGGCGCGCGCTCGGCCAGCAGCGCATGGTGCTCTACGTCGCGCGCCGGGCGCCCTGGCGTCGCGCGCTCGAGCGGCAGGGCGAGGCCGCCCTGCGCGACGTGCCGCTCGTGACCTCGAGCCTCGACGCGCCTGGCGCCCGCCCGGGCGGCGGGCGCCTGCGCGAGCGCTTCCGCACGGTGTGGGTGGTGCACAGCATGGACGTGCGCCTCGAGCTGGTGCGCGCCGGGCTGGCCGTGGGCTACCTGCCCGAGTCGACCGTGGCCCTCGCCGCGCGGCCGCGCGACCTGGTGCCGGTCGCCGGGGTGGACTTCGGCGTGATCCGACGCGACGTGGGGCTGTTCTGGCTGGCCAAGCGGCCGCTGTCGGAGGCGGGACGGGAGCTGGTCGCGGGCGCGCGGCTCACGACCCCGCCGCGCTCGAGCTGACGAAGTAGGCCATCACGACCTGCAGCACGAGCGCGGCCGTGCCCAGCTCGTCGACGGTGTCCTCGAGCGACTCGGCCAGCCAGGGCAGCTCGACGCGCACGACGAGGTGCGCCATGAGGAGCGCATACGGCGCCAGGAGGACGAGCACCCAGGCGCCGCGCTCGAAGCGCCCCGGCTCGCGGTCGGCGCGCACGCGGCCGACGGTGTAGGCGACGAGGCCCAGGGCCACGAGCGTGGCCGGGTACCAGCGCGCGAACGTGGCCAGGTGCTCGCCGTGCGGCCAGACGCTCACGTCGACCACGCGGCGCACCTGGAGGAGCACGAGCACGGCGCAGGCGAGCGGCAGGAGGACGAACAGCCAGCCGCCCAGCCGCCCGCCGATCAGGCCGCGGATGCTGCGCACGCCCGCCTGCACGCAGCCCCAGCCGAGGAGGCTCGCCGCGACGAGGCAGGCGACGGCGTAGACGGGCAGGTCGTCCGCGTCGAGCGGCGCCGGCCAGTGGGCCGGGTCGATCACGGCCAGGCCCGCGCACACGACCAGCCCCGACATGCCGAGCCAGCCAGCCCGCAGGGCCCAGGGGAGCAGGAAGGCGTTGACGCGCTCGCGCGTCGTCTGGACGACCGTCACCGCGGCGTCGGTCGCCTTGACCGGCGCCGACGCCGCGTCGACCAGCCGCTGCGTGGTGGTCTTCTTCTTCGGCTGGCGCCGGGCCATGGAGGCAGCGTACTGCTCCCGCGGACGCCTCGCCACGCGCGCGGCGGAGACGGGCCGATCTATCAGGTCGGAAACCTGCTCACGCTGGCGGTAGCGGGCGAGGGCCTACCGGTACTCGAGCCAGAACTCCACCTGGGTCTCGAGCAGCTCGATCCGGCGCCACTTGTGCGGCAAGCGATCCGTGGGTTGAGGCTGCCGTCCGGAGCCATGGAGCCGGGGCTGGCGTTTGGGCTCCTTCCGGAGCACGGCCTCCACGCCAAGCCAGTGGCGTCCGGCGCGCTGGTGGTGGAGCTGGGCGACGCGGTCGTTCACGGCGCGGCCGAGCAGCGCGCGGAACTCCTCGGGCGGCAAGGAGGGCGAACGCCGGCGGGACAGTGATCGCCAGGCGGGCGCGCTCGGGCAGCGGGGCGCGCGCGGGCTCGTGGCGACGCCGGCGAGCGCAGCCGGAGTCGTCGGCGCGGTCAGCCGCGTCGTCCGTGTCCGCGGCGGGCTTCCGGAAGAAGAAGTCGGGGCGCGCCGCGTCCACGACGCGTGTGCCCACGTCCTCGGCGAGCGTCCGTAGCCCGGGCCACTCGCCCGGCGTGGGCACGAGGCGGGCGGCGACGCCGCTGGTGGTCAAATAGAACAGCTTTGTCCAGAATGGCCGCTTCCTCGCCCAGGCTCTACGTGGCGGTCGACCAGGCCGACCTGCGGGCGGCGGTGGAGCGGCTGCCTGGCACCAACGGGTGATAGGCTGGCTGTCGGGGAGTTGTACCGTGCCCCAGAGCAAGAAGAAGACGACGAAACAGAAGCGGCCGCGGTCGTCGCGGGCGTCATGGAGCGAGGGTGAGCGTCGCCTGGCCCGCATGGCTGAAGAAGCAGGCGTGAAGCCGATTCGCGACATTGCCGACCTGGCATACGGAACTCCCGAGGATGCGGACGAGCTCCTCTCCGCGATCCGCGAGATGCGTGCGATCGAACGACGGGCGCCTGCGGTGATAGGCTGACGTCGGCTGGGAGGTGCGCCGTGCCCCAGAGCAAAAAGAAGACGACCAAGAAGAAGCGCCCGCGCTCCTCGCGCGCATCGTGGACCGAGGGCGAGCGGCGGGTCGACCGCATGGCTCGGGAGGCGGGCATCAAGCCGATTCGAGACCTCGCGGACCTCGCGCACGTGAGCCCAGAGGACGGGGAGGAGTTGCTCTCCGCGATCAGGGAGATGCGCGAACAGGAGCGGCGAGCCGAAGCGGAGAAGGCGAAGCGGAGTCGAGCGTCCAAGCGCGCATGAGCACGGCGCCCGTCCTGCTCGACACGAACGTCGCCAGCTTCCTCCTCATGTCGCGACCGGAGGGCGCGCTCTACGGCGGTGACCTGCGAGGTCGCCGTGGTGCCGTGTCCTTCCAGACCGCCGCCGAGCTCCTGTCAGGCGCAGACATGAAGGGTTGGGGCGCGCAGCGGCGCCGCAACCTGTCGAAGTTCTTTGCCGACTACCTCGTACTCTACCCGGAACAGGACACCGTTCAGACCTGGGCTCACCTGCGTGCGGCGTTGGCGAAGAAGGGCCTCACGGTGGGTTTCGCCGACCTGTGGGTCGCGGCCACCGCACTGCGACACGGGCTGACACTGCTCGCCCACGACTCCGTGTTCCGGCAGATCGCCGGGCTCAAGCTCGTCTGTCACGCTTGATCGGGCGCCCGCAGAGCGGCAAGAGAGCGCGGCGTGTTCGGCTCGTGTTCGCACTTAGGGGGGCCAAGGCGAATCGTATACGCCCAGGATCAGGTCGGCCAACGCGAAGCCAGGTCACGCGCCCCCGGCGGCCGCCCGCCGGGCGAGCGCAAGGACGCGCGTCACGACCTCGACCGTGTCCGGGTCGGCGGCCGGCTCGAAGGGCAGCCCGACGATCGGCCGGTCCGCGTCGGAGCCCAGCTCCTCCTCGACCTTCCACAGCGGCAGGTGGTCCTTGGCGGCGCCCTGGTGCACGAGGCCCGCGTGCAGCTCGATCACGCGCGTGCCGGCGATCGCGAAGCGGTCCTCGAGGCGCAGGGCCAGCCCCTCGCGCCGGGCGAGCGCCGCCAGGAGGCCCTTGCGCACGGCGACCACCGCCGGGCTCGCCTGGCGGTAGCGCAGGACGACCTCGCGCCAGGCCTCCTTCTGGTCCTTCCACTTGCGCTGCTGCCAGGTGCGCAGGAACAGCTCGTCGACGCCCGCGAGCCCGTCGGTGAGCGCCTCGAGGTCGCGCACGACCTCCGCCAGGGCCACGCGCTCGTCGTCGCCGCCGAGGCCGCCCGGCGCCCACTCGACCGCGGTGAGGCGCACGCGCGGCGCGGCCTCGGGCGGCGGCGGACGCTTCGGGCCGCGGCGGCGAGGCCGCGGCCCGTCGTCGTCGTCGTCGTCCTTCGTGCGGCGCGTGGGCGCGACCTTCTTGACGACGAGCGGCACGTCGTCCACGACCAGCCGCGCGCGCGCCGGGCCGAACGCGCGCTCGAGCTCCCACGGCGCCGAGCCCTGGAGCGGGAAGCCCTTCCAGCCGCCCTCGCGGGCCACGTCGCCCAGGACCTGCCTGTAGGCCTCGCGGCCGACGAAGCGCTGCACGGCGTCCGGCGCCGCGGGCGCCACGGCGCGGTGGAGCTGCGGGAAGGCGGCGACGAGGCGGCGCTCGCCGGCCGCGGCCAGCTCGATCGCGCGCTCGCGCCAGAGCTCCAGCTCGTCGTCGGCCAGGAGCACCGGATGCACGAGGCCGACGCGCGCGTCGGGCGCGTCGAGGTCGACCGCCTCGCCGAACAGGTCCTCGGGCCCTCGCGCGCCGAGGGCGAAGGCGCGCGCGCCCGACGGCGCGCGCAGCTCCCACAGGGCGCGCGGCGCCAGCTCGGCCCAGAGCGGATGCTCGCCCTGGAACAGCGCGCGCCATACCGGGGCGGTCCAGGCGCGGCGCGCGACCATCGCCGCCTCGAGGCGCCGCGTGAGCTCGCCGCGCGCGGCCTCGAGGTCGCGCGTGGCCGCCTCGACCACGCGCGCGTCGGGGCCGGAGAGGGCCCCGGCCGGCTCGCGCACCACCTCGCCCGACGCGTCGACCCACAGGAGCGCGTCGCCCTCGTCGAGCGCCACGCGCGCGCGGCCGTCGGCCTCGAGGCCCCCCGTGCGCGCCGAGAGCTCGGCCAGCTCCTCGGGGCCGACGCCGGCGTCGCCGGCGGCCCGCTCGAGCGCGGCCTCCAGGCGCGTGCGCACCTTGGGCCGCTCGACCGCGCGCAGGAGCGGGCCGATCAGGCGCAGGCGCTGGAAGGGCGGCGCGGCGGCCAGCGCCTCGAGCGCCTCGAGCGCCAGGACGGGCTCGTCCTTGCCCGCGCGCCGCGCCTCGGCGGCCACCACCTGCGCCAGCGTCGCCTGGAAGGCCGCATCGTCGGGGATCATGCGCGCCAGCGCCCGGAGCGCGCCGCGCGCCAGGGCCACCGACGCGCGGTCGCGCCGGCGCGCCGGCGACTGCAACCTCAGGCGCAGGACCTCCCGCAGGGCGTCGCACACGGGGCCGACGCCCGCCTCGAGCGCCAGCTCGGTCGGGTCCCAGGGGGCATCGGCGAGCAGGGCCGCGAGCAGCTCGACCAGCCGGCCGGGCGCGCCGGCCGCCGGCTCGAGCGCCGCCGCCTGCCGCACGGCGCACCAGGCCTCGCTCGCCTGCGCCAGCTCGCGCAGGGTCTCGACGAACGGCGCGGCGAGGCCCTCCTCGCCCGCCAGCTCGAGCGACGGCGCCGCCAGCGGCAGGTCGTGCAGCCGCGCGGCCAGCAGGCGCACGACGGCCGGCCGGGCGTCCGGCCGCGCGGCGCGCGCGGCGCGGAACAGCGCCGGTAAGGCCCCGCGCGGCGGGTCGCCCAGCGTCTCCGGCAGCTCCGCCGGCCGCTCGGCCAGCAGGGCGAGCTGCCGCTCGAGCTCGCGGCGGGCCTTCTCCGGATCGGCGTCGGTCACGGGCTTCAGGGCCTGCCTTCAAGGCGAACTTGCGCTCGACACGCTCGAGCCACGGGTGGAATGCAACCACAAGCGAGGCGAGGCCGCGGAGGCCGAGGCGAGGGGGGAGCGCGCGCGGGTCGTATCAGACGCCCTGATCCTACGACCCGCGCGCGCCCCCCCTCGCCCGGCATCCGCGGCCGCAGCCGTCGACTAGTAAAGGACCTCGACGCGGGCGGTGACGCGCTCGACGCCGGGGACCGCGCGCGCGACCTCGAGAGCCCGCGCCAGGAGGGCTGGGTCGCTCACGCGGCCGCGCAGGGTCACGGACCGCGAGGGGCTGACGTCGACCCACAGCCGCACGCCGTGCGCCTCGAGGGCGCGGATGATCGTCCACTTGAGCCGCTCGGTCGCGGCCCGCGCGGCGCCCTTGGCGCAGGCGGTCACCCACAGGTCGCGCAGGAGCGCGGCGCCGCGCTGCATGCGCGCCGCGACGAACGCGCGCCCCTCCTCGCCCACGGGGGTGGCCTCGTTGCCCTCGGTGAAGGCGCCGCGCTTGTCGAGGCGGTAGAGGTCGCGGACGAGGCCGTTCGACTCGAGGACGAGGTCCCAGATCGCGCGCGCGTAGTCGAGGTCGTCCTTCGCCGGCGGCAGCGCCGGCACGACGAGGCGGTCGCCCAGGCGCGAGACGAAGTCGCTCTCGAAGCGCGCGTGGGTGCCCTTGTCGGTGGCGAAGCCCTCGGGGTTGTCGCCCGTCCAGCCGTTGTAGTGGATCGTCGTGTGGTGCGGGTTGGCCAGGTCGGCAACGTAGTGGCCGAGGACGCCCGCGGCGTAGATGAGGTTCTCCTCGGCCTGCCGCCGGCGCGCCGCGGCGTCGGGGTGGGCCGGGTCGATCGTCTCCAGCGCCACGACGGCGGCCTCGATGCGCTGGCACAGCTCGACCACGCGGTAGGGCGCGAAGCCCACCTTCTCGGGGTCCTGGCCCTCGGCCACGAGGCGGCGCGCGTACTCGTGGCGGTTGGCCGGCGGCCGGGCGGGGTCGATGCCCTTGGCGATCTCGAGGTCGACGAAGTGGTCGGGCGCGAGGCCCTTCGACATGGCCTCCAGGGCCGAGATGCGCCAGCGGTCGGGCTCGGGGCCGAGGTAGGTGAGGCGCGCCACGTTCTCGCGCAGGAGCGCCGGGGCCCCGGCCGGGAGGCCACGGGCAGCCGCCTCGCTGACGAGCTCGTGGCCCCGGTCGCCCCAGGCGCGGGCGGGCGCGGCGGCGGCCAGGAGGAGCAGGGCACAGGTGAGGACGCGGCGCATGGGACCTCCTCGGTGGCGAGCAGGGTAACCGATGGGCCCGGCGACTCGGGGCGCGCGCGCGGGCGGCTTCGAGGTCTGGCGCGCCACGCGCGTCAGCGCCGTCCCGTCCGGCGAAAGAGGAGGAGAGACGGTGATCGAGCAGGCACGAGGTGGGTCTTCTCGCGCATCCCGGGGGCAGTCACGACGTGCGGCTGGCGCGGCCGAGGGCGCGGCCGCGCGCGGCGGCGTGACGGCGCGCCCCGCCGTGCGCACGCAGCGACTGAGCGTCGCTCACGACGTCGAGCCACCGCCAGGGCCACCCCGCGCCACGGGGACCCGTCGGGTCCGGCTCGCCGACGAGCCTTCGAGCCCGGCTCCGGACGCGGTCGGTGGTCCGGAGTCCGCCTTCGTCGCCGAGGCCCTCGCCCGGCGCGACGCGCGCGCCTGGCAGGACGCACTCGTCCTGGCGCCGCCGCCGCGGCGCACCGGGGCCGACGACGCCGGGCTCCTGCTGCTGCTCCTCGTGCTCGCGCTCGGCGCTTGGCGCTTCACCGCGACGCCACCCGCGCCCGTCGACGTGCGGGCCGCCGCGTCGTCCGCGCCGCGCTCCGGCCCGGGAGAGGTGGAGCAGGCGGTCGCGCCCGTCACTCGCCCTGATGCCGCGTCCCCGCATGGAGTGCTTGCGGCCGGCGGCCTCGCGGCGCTCGCGGCGGCGGGCTTCGCCCTGCTCCGGACCCAGGCCGGCGCCGGCCTGGCCTTCGCGGGCGCGGCGG
Organism: Planctomycetota bacterium; assembly: GCA_019636275.1. Lineage (GTDB taxonomy): Bacteria > Planctomycetota > J058 > J058 > J058 > JAMLIC01. The sequence continues at coordinate 42,630 of JAHBXY010000015.1, forward strand.
CGCTCGCCGCGCTGCTGATCGGGCGCCCGCCGGACGCCCCGACCGCGGCGCTGACCCTGGCGACCGTCGGCTTCGTGCTCGTCGCATCGCGCGGCGCGGCGCTCGCCTGGGAGGTCGGCGCGTCGGCTGCGCTCGTGGCGGTCGCGTCGGTCACGACCCCGACCGTGGGCGCCGCGCTGCTGGGGGCGTGGGCCGTCGAGGCCGCGGTCGCGGCCCGGGGCCCGGCCGCGCTGGCGCGCGGCGCCCTGGCCTCGCCGCTCCTGTTGCGCAGGCGGGCGCACCGTCTGGGCCGGCGGCGAGGGGCGTGCTCGGCGCGCCGGGCCTGCCTGGCGGCGCCGTGCTGCTCCTCGCCGCGCCGGGCGCCGTCGTGCTCTGCGCGCGCGGCGCGTGGGTGGCGGGCCTGGCGCCCCTGCTACTCCTCGTCGCCGGCGCGCCCGGGGCTGGCCGGCGCTCGCGAGCCCCTTCCTCGCGCTCGCCGTCGTGGCCGGGCTCGACGCGGGCGGGCGCGCCCTGCGGGGCCGCGCCCGCGTCGGTCCGGTCGGCGCGAGGCCGCTCGTCCCGTGCTGAACGGCCGAGATCAACCCTTCCGGCGGCGGGTCGGCGTCGAGCGCCGCGCCGGCGGGCGCGGCGCCGCTGCCGGCGGCGTCCGGGCCTCCTTCACGCGTCGTCGATAGGTCGTCAGCATCTCGGGGTGCATGAGCGCGAGCGAGCGCTCGGCCTTCTTCAGGTCGGCGCGGCCGCTCTGCGCGATCGAGGCGAAGTCGCCCAGGTGCCTGGGCTGGTTCGAATAGAGGTAGAGCAGCAGCAGGTGCTCGAGGCTGGCCACGGGCGCGGCGGCGCCGAACACGGCCGTCGGCTGCGCCTCGCCGATGACCGTGGCCTCGGGGTCTCCGGCGGCCACGAGCAGGTCGACCTCCACGCCGGTCGCCGGGTCGACGAAGATGAGCTCCGTCGCGCCCTCGTCGTCGTACGTCGGCGTCGAGGCGCGGAGTCCCGCGTCCCGCAGGGCGTCGATCGCGACGTCGGCGTCGTCCACGAGGACGACCAGGTCGAGGTCCCGCGACATGCGCGGCAACCCGCGCACGGCGAGGGCCGTGGCGCCGATCACGCTGAAGGGCACGCAGCTCGCCCGCATGGCGCGCAGCGCCTTGCGCACCGTCCGCGCGAGGCCGGTCCGCTTGCCTGTCACCGGATCGGTTTCCAGCAGGTCCACGGCGTCGATGATAGCAGGACGTTCACCGTCAGCCCGGCGTGGAGCCGGGATCAGCGCGCCGTGCCGACCCCCGTCACCGTGTCGCCGCTGCGCCCGAGCGAGAGGCCGACGAGGTCGATCCCGGGCGGCGTCGGCAGCGGCACGCCCGCCAGCGCGCCGAGGACGGCGTCGCGCAGGGCCGGCGCGAGGGCGTGGGCGAGGCGCGGGAGCGCGGCGTCCTGGCCGGAGGCGACGTCCGCGCGCAGCTCGCCCTGGCCCGAGGGCGCGAGGCGGGCCGTCGGGCCGTGGCCGTCGACCCAGGCCGGGGCGTCGAGGGCCAGGGTCACGACGCCCAGGCGCGTCGTGCCGCCGGCATCGACGCGGTCGATGCGCGCCTCGAGCGCGCCGACCCTCAGGGCCAGCTCGCCGAGCGGCTGGACGCGGGCGGTGGGCGGCAGCGCCGGGACGAGCTCGATCGCCAGGGCGCTCCCAGGCGGCAGGAGGGCGGCGAGGGCGGGGTCTTGCGCCACGAGCGCGTCGCGGTCGAGGGTGCCCGTCGTGCCCGGCGCCAGGAGGGCCAGGGCGGCCGCGGTCAGGCGCACGTCCAGCGCGCCGCCGCGCCAGGCGGCCTGGAGCGAGCGGTTGATGAAGTCCTGGTGGACCGCCAGCCCGACGTTGCCCGCGGCGTTGCCCGTGGGCTGCGAGGCGGCGGCCCGCGGCGTGCCGAGCACGACCGAGCTCGCCAGGCGGCCGGGAACGGGGGTGCGCGGGGCCACGTTGACGTCGAGCACGACCCGCGAGGTGCCGCCGCTCGTGGTCACGGGGCGCGGCGACCAGGCCACGGCCAGCTCGCCGCCGGTGCCGAGGGTCACCGTCTGCGTCGACGCGCGCGGGGTGGTGGTCGTCGTCGCGCCGGTGCCGCGCACGAGCGTCATGAAGCGGTCCCAGTCGAAGAAGCGGCCGGGGTCGCTCTTGTGGCTGGCGACCTCGCTGTGGGCCAGGATGTGGGCGCGGGTCTTGGGGATCCCGTAGCGGTCGCACAGGGCGCGCGTGAGCTGCGCCAGGACGCGGTACTGCGTGTCCGTCCAGTTGTTGCGCCCGGCCCAGCCCTCGTTCTCGATGCCGATCGACTGCTCGTTGTAGTTGCCCGCGTGCCAGGCGCGGTCCTCGTCGCGGACCATCTGCGTGACGCGGCCGGCGTGGCTGAGGACGTAGTGGGCCGACACGCGCGAGGACGGGTTCTGGAACCAGGAGATGCAGCCCGCCTCGCTGCCCTCGATCGTGTGGATGATGATGTAGCGGATCGTGCGGCCCGTGCGGCGCGTGTAGTTGCCCGAGTGGGCGGCGATGAACCGCGTCGGCGGCATGCCGTTGGGGACGGCGCTCGACCCGCCGCTGGTCGTCTGGGTCTGGAAGTTGGCCACGAGCGGCGCGGCGGCGCCGGCCAGGGCCACCTCGGCGCCGCCGGCGATCGCCTGGTCGGCGGGGCGCAGGGGGCCCGCGATGATCGACACGTGGCGCTCGGTGCGGCCGCCTCGGCCGTCCCAGGCCTCGACGACCACGGTGTTCACGCCCGGCGAGGCCGGCACGCTGGCCTGGAAGGGGCCGGGACCCGTGGCGACCTCGACGCCGTCGACGGCCACGCGGGTCACGCCGTGGCCGTCGTCGACGACCACGCCCTCGACGGCGATCGTCGCGCCGGTGATCGCGGCGGCGCTACGGGGCGAGGTGACCTCGACCTGCGGCCCCGCGACGGACGACGGTGGCGTGGCGCCGGCGGCCGTGGAGCCTTTGCCGCCGCCGCCGCCCCCTCCACCCCCGCCGCAGCCGGGGAGGATGAGGGTCGTGGGGAAGGCCAGGGCCACGGCCGCGAGGAGGGAGAAGGTGGTCGAGCGCAGGCCGATCCGGACGTAGGTGCCGTCGTGGAGCATGGTGCGGGCTCCCACAACAAAGCCCGCGCCAACGCCGCCGGGCGGCGAAACACATGGCCTGAGCGCCACTTACGCTGTCAGGCCGCCCGCCCTGAACGCGGGCTGAAAAGAGACGGATTCGATTCACGGGAAATCGTCGCGTCGCCTGGATCCGGTCGGCGTCAGGCCGGCTCCCGGTCGGCGCCGCGATCGCCCCTCACGACCCCGTGGGCGGTGAATCGGACGAAGCCGCCTCGAGCTCCTGGATGCGCCGCTTGAGCTCGTCCTCGATCTCGATCTGCTCCATGGAGATCTCGTCGATCTCCTGGACGACCTTGCGGTGCTCCTCGCGCCAGTGCTCGACCTCGGCCCGCGCCTCCTCGAGCGAGCGCGTCAGGCGCTCGAGCTCGCTCTCGGCGGTCGACGCGGCCTGCTGCGCGCGCAGCTCCTGCTGCGCGTCGTCCGCGCGCTTCTCGGCCTCGAGCGCGCGCGCGCGCGCCTCCTCGAGCTCCTGCTCCAGGCGGTCGCCGCGCTCGCGGGCGGCGGTCAGGGCGTCGTCGCCCGCGGCCGCGGCGGTCGCCGCCGCGCGCGCCTCGTCGAGCGCCTTCTTCAGCTCGTCGATCTCCGCCTGCAGCTTCTCGCGCGCGCGGGCGACCTCCTTCTTGGCCTGCTCCGAGCGCTCCTTCAGGCGGCCCTCGAGGTCCACGACCTTGGCCTCGGCGCCCTGCGCCCGCGTCTCGAGCTCGACCGCGCGCGTGGCGTGCTCGCGCCGGAGCTTCTCCAGCGCGCCGTCGTCGGCCTGGGGCGCCTTCGCGCGCGCCGCCACCAGCTCGCGCTCGAGCTCGCGCACCCGCTGCTCGAGCTGGCCCGCCCTGGCCGCGTCGCCGAGCGGCGTGCCCCGCGGCACGTCGAGGAACTTCTCCAGCGCCTCGCGCATGCGCCGCTCGTCGCGGAGCTGCGCCTGGAGCTGGGCCGCGTTCGCGTCGGCCGGCGCGCCCTCGAGCGCGCGGTCCCACCAGGGCTGCTCGGCGGCCGGCGCGGCCGCCGGAGCCGCCGGCGCGGGGGCGCTCGGGGCGCCGGCGGCGCCGGCGACGGCGAACTTGACCTTGGTCTTGCCGAAGTAGATGACGTCGTTGGCCCGCAGCTCGCGCCGCTTGACCTTCTCGCCGTTGACCCAGGTGCCGTTCGACGACCCGGCGTCCTCGAGGAAGAAGCGCTCGCCCTCGCGCATGATCCGCGCGTGGTTCCAGGAGATCCACGGGTCGCGGATCGAGAGCCGGGCCGTCTTGCGGTTGCCGACGTCCACGACCTCGTCGCCCTCGATGTCGAGGACGAAGCCCTGCCGCTTGCCGCTGAGGACCTGGAGCTGCACCATCCTCGAGCCGACCCCCCCCAGGCGCGCGGCGAGGCCGGGCGCGCCGCGTAAGGTCATAGCTCAGGCCGCGGCGCCTCCGCAAGCGCTGGACCGCCCCGACCTCGCCGCTCCGCCGGGCGGACTATACTGGGCCCCCGATCCGGAGGAGCCCATGAAGCCGCGTCCCCTCGCCCGCCTCGCCCCCGCCGCCCTCGTCGCCCTGGCCGCGGCCACCGCCTGGGCGCAGCAGGACCTGACCGCCGAGCAGATCGTGCGGCGCGCCGACCGCGACCACCGCTCCCGCGACGAGCGCGGCGTGGTCGAGATGGTCCTCATCTCCGAGGCCGACGACCAGCGCCAGCTGCGCAGCATGGAGATCCTCGGCAAGACCGGGGAGGGCGACGACGACCTGAACCTCGTCCGCTTCCTCGCCCCGCCGACGGTCCGCGGCACGGCGGTGCTCACCGTCGAGGCCACCGGCCGCGCCGACGACCAGTGGCTCTACCTGCCCGCGCTGAAGAAGACCAAGCGCATCGCCTCGACGCAGCGCACCCAGCGCTTCGCCGGGACGGACTTCACCTACGAGGACCTGCGCACGGAGAACTTCGCCGCCTGGACCTACCGCAAGCTGGACGACGCGCGCGTGGCCGATGTCGACTGCTTCGTCGTCGAGGCCACGCCGAAGGACCCGGAGGAGACCGGCTACGCGAAGCGGGTCATCTCCGTCGAGAAGGCGCGCTTCCTCATCCACAAGGTCGAGTTCTTCGACAAGCAGGGGCGACACCACAAGACGCTCGTCAACCGCGACTGGGAGCAGGTCCAGGGGCTGTGGCGCTCGCGCCAGGCGATGATGGAGGACCACCAGCGGCGCACGAAGACGATCTGGCGCTTCACCGAGCGCGCCATCAACCCGGGCCTGCCGGACGGGACGTTCACCGAGGCGAACCTCGAGCGGGGGCTCTGAGACCTGCGATGAGTGATGCGCTCGCGAGGGGCGGGCGATCGGCACCAGCCCCGGACCGGCACGAACTGACCCGTTTCGCCCGTCCCCAACGATGATGATGCGCTCGCGAGGGGCGGGCGATCGGCACGAGCCCCGGACCGGCACGAACTGGCCCGTTCCGCCCGTCCCCAACGATGATGATGCGCTCGCGAGGGGCGGGCGATCGGCGCGAGCCCCGGACCGGCACGAACCGACCCGTTTCGCCCGTCCCCAACGATGATGATGCGCTCGCGAGGGGCGGGCGATCGGCGCGAGCCCCGGACCGGCACGAACCGACCCGTTTCGCCCGTCCCCATCGCTCGCTCTGGCGGATCGAGACGAGCGGCGAGAGGAGATGCGGAGGACGCGCGAGGTCGCCCTCCCGGACCTCTGAATCGCCTGGCACGACCCCAAGGGGAACCCACATGACCCGCGCTCGCGCCCTCGTCCTGGCCCTCGCCCTCGTCCTCGCCGGACCCGCGCTCGCCCAGGAGCCGGGCTTCCTCGGCGTGTCCATGCAGCCGGTCGTCGTGCCCGGGACGGAGCCGCCCGAGGCGCTGATCACGGTGACCGGCGTCGTGCCCGGGTCCGCCGCGGAGAAGGCCGGGCTGCGCGAGGGGGACGTGATCGTGGCCCTGGACGGCGTGCCGATCACGGCGCCGCCGGGCGAGGTCCTGCAGCGCTTCGGCGCGGCGGTGCGCGAGCGGGGCGCCGGCGCGGCGCTGACGCTCCTCGTGCGGCGCCGCACCTACACGTCGCGCGTCTACGTCGACGAGGAGCCCGCCGGGCCGCCCCAGGACGCCAGCGGCCCCGGCGCCGCCGCGCGCGTGCTGCCCGACCTCGCGGCGCTCCTCGAGGCGCATCCGGGCCGCCTCGTCTCGGTGCGCGCGCGCGTCGACGAAGGCGAGGCCGAGCGGCCGGTGGTCCTCGGCGCGCGGGCGCTCGCGCCCACGGCGGCGCTCCCGCCCAACGCGACCCTGCGCCCGGACCTCGAGGCGCTCCCGCTCGAGCCCGGGGCGGCGCTGGCGGCGCGCCTGCTCGACCGCGCCACCTACGTGGCCGAGGACGGGGAGCGGGTGCGCCTGCGCCAGCGCCTGGACGCCCTGCGCGAGCGCCTCGAGCGCGACGAGCAGGTCCACGACGCCTTTCGCCTCTCGACGGTGCGCTACCTGCACCGCGACCCGCTGCGCCTCGCCGGCGCCACGCGCCACCTCGCCTCCGCGCTGCGCGCCGTGCACGGCGACCCCGAGCGCCCGGGCACGGGCCCGCAGGGGCTCGTCGACGCGGCGCGGACCTGCCTCGACGCGGTGGGCGCCGTCGACACGCTCGAGCCGCCGCGGCCGCCGGCGCGCGTGGCCGCCGCCCCGCCGGCCGCGCGGCTCGAGGCGCAGGCGGCGTTCATCGAGGCCTGCCTGGCCCTCGGCCGCGCCCGCGTCGACCGCGCCTTCGAGCGCCTCACGCCCGACGAGCGGCGCGAGCTCGGCGAGGCGCTGCCCGGGCTGGCCGACGCCTTCGCCGGGCGCCTCTACCTGCACGAGGACGAGGACCGCGCCCGCTGGACGCGCAACCGCGCCGCGCTGACCCTCCTCGAGCGCGTCGACCGCGGGGCGCTCCTCGCCGCGCTGGAGGCGCTCCTCCCGCTGGCCGACGCGGCCTGGCTGGCCGCGATCGAGGAGGACCTGATGGCCGCGGAGCGCGCCGGCCTGAGCCTGCCGCTCGACGGCGTCCGCGGCCGCGTGCTCTTCTGGCGTGACACGCCGCAGGGGCGGATCGTCTTCGGCGGCTCGGGCAACAACGAGTACCGCGCCGACTCGAACGGCGTCGAGCCGGTGGCGATCGTCGACCTCGACGGCCGCGACGTCTACCACGTGCGCGCGGCCGGGGCCGGGCCCGACCGGCCGGTCGCCGTGTGCATCGACCTCGGCGGCGACGACCGCTACCAGGCGACCGCGCCCTTCGCGCAGGGCGCGGCGCTGTGCGGCGCGGCCCTCCTCGTCGACGTCGCCGGCGACGACGCCTACACCAGCAGCGCGCCGTTCGCGCAGGGGGCGGCGCTGTGCGGCGCGGCCCTGCTGATCGACGCCGCCGGCGACGACGTCTACCGCGCCCAGGTCTATGCGCAGGGGGCGGCGCTCTGCCAGGGCCTCGGGGCGCTCCTCGACGGCGGCGGCGACGACCGCCACACGGTGGGCCTCTACGGCCAGGGCTTCGCCGGGCCCGGCGCCTTCGGCGCCCTCGTCGCGCGCGGCGGCGACGACCGCTACGAGGCGCTCGGCCGCGAGGCGTGCACCTACGGCGAGCCGGGCACCTACCACGCCATGAGCCAGGGGTGCGCCGTCGGCTTCCGGCAGGTCGCCTCGGGCGGCGTCGCCGCGCTCGTCGACGACGGCGGGCGCGACGTCTACGAGGCGGGCAACTTCTCGCAGGGCGGCGGCTACTACTTCGGCTGGGGGCTCCTGGCCGACCTCGGCGACGGCGCCGACCTGTACGAGGGCTCGCGCTACTCGCTCGGCTTCGCCGCCCACTCGGCCCTGGGCTCGTTCCTCGACGAGGGCGGCGACGACCACTACCGCGGCTGGGTCGGCGCGCAGGCCGGCGCGGCCTGGGACCTCAGCGTCACCTGCTTCCTCGACGACGACGGCGACGACATCTACGAGACCGGCCCCGGCTTCTCGCTCGGCGCCTCGGCCCACAACGGCTTCTCGCTCTTCGTCGACCGCGGCGGGCGCGACCGCTACGACGTTGGCCCGGGCCGCGCGGGACCCAACGACTACCACGGCGGACCGAGCGTCTCCGTGTTCATCGACGCCGGCGGCCAACCGGACGACTACGCCGGCGGCGGCCTGAAGGACGGCGCCGCCTCCGTCGGCCCCGACGCGGCCGTGCTCGTCGACCTGCCGGTGCCCCTGGAGCGGGCAACCGACGAGGTCCTGGAGCGGCTCCTCGGGCGCTGACTCACAGCGGCCGTCGCTTGTTCTGATGTCCACGTCCGGGCGCGCGGCTCGATGCTCCGATCCGCAGTGAGACACCTGTCGCCCTCGCTCCGGCCGCTACGCGGCCTCCGCTCGGGGATGCGCGCCACCGCTCGATCTGCTCGCTTCGCTCGCAGATCAAGCGGTGAGCGCGGTCAGCCGACCAGCACCACGACCGCCGTGGCGTCGTCGGTGAGCCCCAGCCGGTCGGCCCGCTCGACGAGCGCCTCGGCGATCGCCTGCGGGTCGTCGCCCTGGGAGAGCGACTCCGCCACGCGGCCCTCGTCGAGCACCTTCAGCACGCCGTCCGAGCAGAGGAGCAGCCGGTCGCCCGGGCGCAGGTCGCCCGTGGTCACGTCGGGCACCACGTCCTCGCGCCGGGCGATCAGCGTGCGCGTGAGGAGGTTCTGGTTGGGGTGCGTGCGCAGCTGGTCCTTCGTGATCCCGCCCGCCTCGAGCTGCTCCCAGGCCACCGAGTGGTCGCGCGTGAGCTGCTCGAGCCGCCCGTCGCGCAGCAGGTACGCCCGGGTGTCGCCCACGTGGACGATCCACCACGCCTCGTCCACGAGCTGCAACGCGGTGAGCGTCGTCGCCATGGACCCGAGCGCCGGCTCGGCGCGCCCGCGGGCGTGGAGGGCGCGCGCGGCGCGCCCGGCGGCCCGGCCCAGCCAGGGGCGCAGGGCGTCGTCCACCGGCCGGCCGCCGGCCAGGGCCTCGTGGCAGGCCTCGACGGCCAGGGCGCTGGCGATCGCCGCGCCGCGGTACTGGCCGACGCCGTCGGCGACGGCGTAGAAGCGCCGCTCGTCGTCGCGCAGCAGCGCGTCCTCGTTCGGCCCGTCGGGGCCGGCGCGCGTCGTCCCGCCCGAGCGTGGGGTCATGACCTCAGCGTACCCCGCCGCGTCCGGTCGTGAAGCGGCGCCGGCCGCGGATTCTCGCCGGCAGGGGTGAAATGCCCGGACGCGGCGGGCGCGCCTGGCTCGGCCCGCCTGGGCATCGCCGCTCGGCCCCCGATCTGCTCACGGCTCGCGCGGAGGGAGCGCGAGCGGATGGCCGATCACGACCGCGAACGAGACGAGCTGCACCTGAAGGTGATCTACGCGGGGCCGCGCGGCGCGGGCAAGTCCGCGAGCCTGCAGGCGATCGCCAGGATGGCGACGCGGCACGGGCGGGCGGTCGACCCGCCGCAGGCCGCGCAGGCCGCCGGGCTCGTGGAGCACGTGCAGCTCCAGCTCGGGCGCGTGTTCGGGCGGCACACCGCCTTCGCGCACGTCCTGGCGCTCCCGGCGGGCGGCGCGCTCGCGCCGACGACGCGGCTCCTGCTGCGCTCGGCCGACGCCGTCGTGTTCGTCGCCGACGCCAGCCCGGGGCGCGACCGGGACAACGCCCAGGCGCTCGAGCACCTCGAGTCGGCGCTGCGGCGCGAAGGCCGCGACCTGTGGTCGCTCCCGCTGGCCTTCCAGTGGAACAAGCGGGACCTGGGCGACCCCTCGCTCGGACCGGCCGACAAGCCCCGGCTGTGCCGCGGGCGGCCCTTCGTCAGCACGCGCGCCGACCGCGGGGACGGGGTCGTGACTGTCTTCCAGCGCGTGTGCCTCCCCGCCCTCCGCCGCGCCGGCGAGGCGCACGGCCTGGCCCCGGGCGCCCGCGCCGCCGGCTCCGCCCGGCCGACCGCGCCGGCCGAGGCCGCGGACCCGGCGCGGCCCCACGTCCTCGGGCGGCTGTTCGAGCGGGCGCGCGCCATGTTCGCCCGGTGACAGGAGTCCGGCCTCGCAGGCCGGACACGTGCCTTCTCGCCCGTCGCTCGCCCCCGTAGCCTGGGGGCCTCGTGCGACCCGGGGAGGGGGGACGATGGAGAAGAAGCCGCGTCGGCGCTGGACCCGGTTGACCCTGGGGCTCGCGGTCGTGTTCGTGACCCACGCCGTGGGCGCCACCCTGGCCTCCGGCCGCCCGACGCGCTGCGTGTGCGAGGGCCCGGCCTGGCTGCCGGCGGTGGCCACGGCGCCCGCGGCGCTCGCCACCGACGCCCCTCCCCTGCGCGTCGTCACCTACAACCTGCACAGCGGCCTCGGCCCGCGCCTGTCCTTCGGCAAGCCGCGCGCCGAGGTCGAGCGCAACCTGCGCGCGATCGGCGCCGCGATCGTCGACGCCGCCCCCGGTCACGCGCCCGACGTCGTCGGCCTCAACGAGGTCGACTTCGACTCGCGCCGCAGCGCCGGGATCGACCAGGCCGCCTTCCTCGCCCGCGACCTGGAGCGCCGCACGGGCGCCCCCTACGCCGTGGTCGAGGGCGTGACCTGGGTGCGGCGCACCCGCGGCTTCGAGGTGCGCTACGGCAACGCCGCGCTGGTGCGCCACCCGGTCGTGCGCGCCGAGGCGCTCGCGTTCGACGACATGGACACGCCCGACCTCCCCGGCGTCCGCTCGGGCCTGCTCCTCGACCGCCTCGTGCGCGAGGGGCGCGGCGTGGTCAAGGTCACGATCGCCGCCCCCGCCGGCGAGGTCGACGTCCTCGTCACCCATCTCGACGCCTTCGCGCAGGCCGAGCGCGAGGCGCAGGCGGCGCACCTCCTGCGGCACGTGGGCGCCGGGCGGACGACCGTCCTCCTGGGCGACTTCAACGCCGTGCCCACGCCGCTGACGCTCGGGCGGCGCTTCTTCCGCGACGACCTGACCCACGACCTGCTCACCAGCGGCGGCCTGGCCGACGCCCGGCTCGTGCTCGCCGCCCGCGACGGTCTGGCCAACCTGGCCGGCTGGGCCACGTTCCCGGCCGACGCGCCCGAGTGGCCGCTCGACGGGATCCTGGGCAGCCTCGACCTCCTCCCCGCGCGCGCGGCCGTCGTGGGGACGACCGAGTCCGACCACCGCGGGCTCGTCGTCGACTACCACCCGGCCGGGGACCTCGCCGGCCCGCTGCGCTCCTGGCACGACGCCGTGCGGCGCCGCCAGGTCGCGCACATCGAGGGCTGCGCCGAGGGCGACGACCCGCACGCGGCGTCGCTCGCCCCCGGGGCCCACGACCAGCGCGAGCACCGCCGCCGGCGCCTCCTGGCCGGCAGCGGCTTCGCCGACCTTCTCGGCCTCCGCGGGGAGTGAGCCCTCGTAGCGCGTGAAGCCAACTGCTCGCCGGCACGCGAGGCGAGGGCGACGAGGCTGAGCCGCGGCGGCGAGGCGCGCGGGCGACGACGTAGCGACTTACTTCGAGCCCGCGCGCGCGCCGCCGCGGCCAGCATCGTCGCCCGCAGCCGTCGAGCACACCTAGAAATTCAGCTCGACGTGCAGGAAGGCCCAGTCCATGTCCTTCGAGAACCCGGTCGCCCGCACGTACTCGCCCGTCCAGAAGTGCGAGTAGCCGGCCCAGACGAACACCCGCTCCTCCCAGAGCCGCATCTGCACGTAGAGGTCGAGCTCGGTGCCCACGTGGCTGCCGGCGCGCCCGCTCGGGTCGCGGCGGACCGTCGCCTTGTTGGCCGCGTACCAGGCGTCGCGCCGCGAGTCGAGCCAGAACACGTGGCCGTCGGCGTGGAGCGAGAGCCAGGCGAGCGGGAACACGGCCAGCTGCGCGCTGGCCGCGTGCATGTTGCGCCAGCTGAAGAGGTCCATGTGGCCGTGGTAGAAGTGCCCGAAGGGGAAGATCGGGTCGAAGGTCTGGTTCTTCCCGTCGGTGGGGTCGCGGTCGCCCGAGGCGAAGGCGTACTCGCCGCCTAGCCGCACCTTGCGCCCCTCGCCGAGGTCGTGGGTGTACCAGGCCTTGGTCACGGCCGCCCAGGCGCGCACGTCGTCGCCCGCCTGGTCGCCCCACTGGTAGACGGCCTCGCCCGAGTAGCCGACCGGCCCGACCTCGCCCTTGAGCCGCGCGCCCGTGGTGAAGTCCTCGCGCTCGCCCAGGCGCGACGGACGCCCGGCCCGCGCCTCGCTCGCGAACACGCGGTCGGAGAGGTTGCGATGGAAGAGGTAGCCGTCGAGCTCGTGCTTCTCGATCAGCCGGCACGACGCGTACACGCCCATCAGCCAGAAGTCGTCGTTGTCGCTGCCGCGCGGCGTCTGGATGCCCGCCTCGCGCAGGTTGCTGGCGACGGCGCTGAACCACCATCCCTGCGGGTCGTAGGTGACCTGCACCGCGTCCCAGATGCGCGGGACGGCCGCCCACGGGTCGAGCGAGTGGAACAGGCGGCCGTCGCCGAGGTGCGGCACGAGGCTGCGGCCGGCGCGGACCGTCAGCGGCTGGCCGAAGAGCTTGCGGCCCTCGATGTAGGCCTCGCGCACGAAGGTCTCGGCCGAGTCCTGGCCGACGGGGTGGTCGCCCCACAGGCGCGCGTCCTGGATGGCGAACACCGCGCGCAGGTGCTCGGTGACCGTGAAGTCGAGGCTGAGCCAGGCCCGCTGCAGGATGAAGTCGTCGCCGGACCCGCGCCCGTCGGTGGCCGGCCGCCCGAACGTGCCCGGGATGCGGTAGTCGGCCGGGTGGCGCGTCTCCCCGCGCAGGCGCAGGTGCCCGCGGAGCTCGAGGCTCATGCTCCGCGGGAGCTGGAGGACGATCCGCTGCGGGTCCTTCTTCTCCGGCTCGGCCGCCGGCGCCTCGGCCGCCGGACCCTCGGCCGCCGGACCCTCGGCCGGCAAGGGCGGGGGCGGCGCCAGCGGGTCGTCGCCGCCGGCCTCGCGCCGCTCGACCTCGCGCAGCCGCCGCTCGAGGGCCTCGAGCTCGGCGCGGAGCTCGGCCGCCGTGGGCGGTCCGTCCTGGGCGCGGGCCGCGCCGCAGAGCGTCAAGGCGACGACCACGACCCAGCGCGAGGCGCTCACGCGTGCCCCCCTTCAGCGGCGCCGGGCGCGTGCGGCTCGAGCACCGGCAGGGCCACCTTCACGGCGGCGGTGAACACGAGGAGCCCGAACGCCCACACGCCGGCCGTGACCTGCCACTCGATGAGCGTCGGCGCGTACTCGACGACCTCGTGCAGCGTCGAGGGCACGAAGCCCGGGATGATCAGCCCCATGCCCTTCTCGATCCAGATGCCCACGAAGGCCGCCAGGCAGGTCAGGTCGAGCAGCCGCGGCCGGCTCGCGACGGCGGGCAGGTGCAGGGCCACGGCCGAGCCGACCCCGCACGCGATGGCCGTCCACGTCCAGGGGACGAGCGCGTCGTGCCCGTGCAGGCCGAAGAACAGGTACCTCGCCGTCGCCGCGTGCGCCCCGCCCGTGTAGAAGGCCGTGAACGCCTCGGAGCCCACCATGAGCAGGTTCACGAGCACGGCCACGCGCAGGATCTTCAGCAGCGTGCGCCGCGGGCCCTCGCCCACGTGGACGCCGCCGAAGCGCTCGATCAGCCGCAGGGCCACGATGAGGAACGCCGGCCCCGAGACGAAGGCCGAGGCGAGGAAGCGCGGCGCCAGCAGCGCGGTGTTCCAGAAGGGGCGGCCGCCGAGCCCGCAGTAGAGGAACGCCGTGACCGTGTGGATCGAGATCGCCCAGAAGATCGACACGAACACGAACGGCACGTACCAGCGCGGGTCGGGCGTCCTGCCGAGGTAGCGCTGGTAGAGCAGGTAGCCGCAGATGTGCAGGTTCAGCAGCAGGTAGCCGTTGAGGACGATCACGTCCCAGGTGAGCATCGACACGGGCCAGTGGAAGCGGCCCAGCCCCGGGATCATGTGCCAGAAGCGGTCGGGGCGGCCCAGGTCGGCCACGACGAACAGGAGGCACATGGTGATCGCGGCGACGGCGAGCAGCTCGCCGACGATGACCACGTCGTGCATCTCCTCGTCGCGGTAGAGGTAGGCCGGGATCACCATCATCACGGCGCCGGCGGCGAGCCCGACGGCGAAGGTGAAGTTGGCGATGTAGAGCCCCCACGACACGTGGTCGGTCATGCCGGTGACGGCCATGCCGTCGCGGACCTGCGTGGCCCAGGCGTGCAGGCCCACGAGGGCCGCCGCCGTGAGCAGGGTCATCCAGGCGTAGAACCAGGGCGTCCCCTCGGTCCCCAGCCACAGGACGCGGGCCAGGAAGCGCGGGTAGCTGACGAGATGGCTCTCGGCGCGGGTGGTCACGTGGGGCGGCGCTCTCACTTGTCGAAGAAGTAGAAGAAGCGCGGGCGCGTCCCGAGCTCCTCCTTGAGCACGTAGACGCGCTTGTTCTCGAGGACCCAGCGGATGTCGGAGTCGGGGTCGAGGACGTTGCCGAAGACGCGCGCCCCCGTGGGGCACGCCTCGAGGCAGGCGGGCAGGCGCCCGCGCCGGGTGCGGTGCAGGCAGAAGGTGCACTTCTCGACCACGCCCTGCGGCCGGATGCGGTTCGACAGGTAGGCCTGGTCCGGGTTGACCTCGTCGGCCGGGACCTGCGGCTTCGTCCAGTTGAAGCGCCTCGCGTGGTACGGGCAGGCGGCCTCGCAGTAGCGGCAGCCGATGCACCAGTCGTAGTCGACGACGACGATCCCGTCCTGCTCCTTCCAGGTGGCCTCGACCGGGCACACCTTCACGCAGGGCGCGTCGTCGCACTGCTGGCACTGGACCGGCATGTAGAACTTGTCGGGCCGCGGCACCGGGCCGTCGTAGTCGGCGCGCCCCTGCTCCATGTCCATGGAGCCCTTGGTCATCTCCAGGACGCGGATGTAGGAGTTGCCGCTGGGGCGGTCGTGGTTGTTCTCCTCGTGGCACGCCTCGGCGCAGCGGCGGCAGCCGACGCACACGCTGAGGTTGAGCGCGTAGGCGAACTGGACGCCCGGCTGCGGGCGCACGTCGTCGATGCGCACGTCGGCGCCGTAGTCCTCCTTCGCCTGCGCCTCGAGGCGCCGCAGGACCGCCTGCATCTCGTCAGGCGACATCTCGCGGTAGTGCCGCTGGAGGAACTGGTCGACCGAGAGGTCCTGCGCCCACTCGGTGAGCGGCTGGAGCGCCCGGGCGAAGGCGGCCGCCCCGAGCATCGCCCCGGCGCCCTTCATCAGGGCGCGGCGGGTCACGTCGCCCTGGATCACCGGCAGGGGGCGCGGCGCGCGCGGCGCGTCAGTCATGGCCTCGTCCCCTCACGCGGTACGCGTCCTTGGGCGGGAAGACCGGCGTGACCGCCGGGTAGGCGGGGGCGTGCGGGTCGTGGCAGGAGGTGCAGCCCTGGCGCACCCGGTCGCCCGCGGCGAGGTCCCAGTGGCCGGACATCCCGCCGTGCGCCCCGTGGTCGAAGTCGCGCCGCTGGGGCCCGTGGCACTGGCTGCAGAGCTGGATCACCCCGGTGAACGGCACGCTGGTGCCGTCGGCCAGGCGCAGCCGGTCGTAGCTCGACGGGTCGTGGCAGGAGAGGCAGGACTGGCCGCCGTGGGCGTAGGTCAGCCCCTGATGGAAGCCGTCCGGCGCGGCGACCGCCTCGCGGCGGGTCGGGTCGGGGGCGCGCGTCGCGTGGCAGGAGCCGCAGTCGACCTGCACCGCGCCGCCGTGCGCGTCGAGGCGGCCCGTGTCCACGCGGGGCGGGGCGGCCGGGCCGCGCACGACGACCCGCCCGCGCGGCGCCGTGCTCCACGATGGGGTCGGCGATGCGGTCGGCGATGCGGTCGGCGACGTCGAGGGCGCCGAGTCGCCGCCGCGGGCCGCCCACCAGGCGCCACCGGCGGTCAGGGCGAGGGGCGCGACGAGGAGTGGCGCGAGGCGGAGCAGGCCGGGTCGGGTCACGCGGGCCCTCGACCGCAACCGCCGCGCCGAAGCGCGCCGCCCGCCGCCGCAGGGACTTGCCTCCCGGCGCGCGTCCTGCCCGTGTGACAGGTGTGGTGCGTCCACGAAACACTATTCGTGCACTGGTTTGCCATTTAGCCCCCGCGTGACCCTGGACCGCGCGCCGTCACGACGGCGTGACGGCCGGGCGTGGAAGCCCTTCCGCCGCAGCGGTCCCGGGCCGGCACGGGGGCTGCAAGAGGTCGCGCCATGTCCGTGAGCGCCCTCGTCCTGACCCTGGCCGAAGACCCCGCCGCCGCCGACGACGCGCTCCGCGCGATCGCGGCCGACGACCGCTTCACGCTCGGTCAGCGCGAGGGGCCGCGGCGCGTGGCCCTCGTCCAGGACACGCCCGACCGCGACGCGGACCAGGCGGCGCACGACTGGCTCCTCGCCCGGCCGGGCGTGGCCTTCGTGGACGTCGTCCTCGTGTATCTGGACCCCCCCGCGACGGAGCCGCGATGACCCGCCCCCTCCCCCGAGCCCACGACCTCGACCGGCGCGACCTCCTCAAGGCGGCCGCCCTGTCGGCCGCCGCCGCCGCGCTCGTCGGGCCCGCCGCCGCGCAGGACCCGCGCCGCCCGGCCGCGCCGCCGGACATCCCGGGCGTCGCCTGGGACAAGGCCCCCTGCCGCTTCTGCGGCACGGGCTGCCAGGTCCTCGTCGGGACGAAGGACCGCAAGGTCGTGGCCATCGCCGGCCACCCCGACGCCGAGGTCAACCGCGGCCTCCTGTGCGTGAAGGGCTACCACGTCGGGCTGATCCTCTACGGCCAGGACCGGCTCACGCGGCCGCTCCTGCGCAAGGACGGCGAGCTCGTGCCGGTCTCCTGGGAGGAGGCGCTCGACGTCGTCGCCCGGCGGATCCACCGCGCGCCCGGGCGCTTCGCCCTCTACGGGTCGGGCCAGTGGACGATCCCCGAGGGCTACGCGGCGCTGAAGTTCATGAAGGCCGGCCTGTCGAGCAACCACATCGACCCGAACGCCCGCCTGTGCATGGCGTCGGCCGTGACCGGCTTCCTGGCCACCTATGGCGTCGACGAGCCGGCGAGCTGCTACGACGACCTCGACCGCGCCGACGTCGTCATCCTGTGGGGCAACAACCCGGCCGAGATGCACCCGGTGCTCTTCAGCCGGATCATCGACCGCCGCTCGCGCGGCGAGAAGGTGCGGATCATCGACCTCACCACGCGGCGCACGCGCACGTCGGAGCACGCCGACCGGACGCTCACGTTCGCGCCGCAGACCGACCTGGCGATCGCCAACATGATCGCCCGGCAGCTCGTGAAGGACGGCGCCTACGACCGGGAGTTCGTGAGGAAGCACGTCAACTTCCGCGCGCCGTCCGACCCGGCCGCGCTCACCGGCAAGGCGATCACCTTCGAGGAGTACGCGGCGGCGCTCGAGCCCTACACGCCCGCGCACGTGGCGAAGCTCTCGGGCGTCCCCGAGGAGCAGCTCCTCGAGCTCTACCGCGTCTTCGCCGACCGGTCGCTGCGCGTGACCAGCCTCTGGTGCATGGGCATGAACCAGCACACCCGGGGCACGGCGATCAACTGCCTCGTGCACGGGCTCCACCTGCTCTCCGGCCACTGGGGCAAGCCGGGCGACGGCCCGACGAGCCTCACCGGCCAGCCGTCGGCCTGCGGCACGGTGCGCGAGGTGGGGACGCTGGCGCACGCGCTGCCCGGCGGGCGCGTCGTCACGGACCCGAAGCACCGCGCCGAGATGGAGGCGCACTGGGGCCTGCCGGCGGGGCGGATCAACCCGAAGCCCGGCCACCACACCGTCGACATGTGGCGGGCGTTCTGCAGCGACGAGGGCGACATCGACACGCTGTGGGTGCAGGTGTCGAACCCGGGCCAGTCGCTGCCCAACACCAACGCCCTGTTCAAGGCCAAGGCGCGCTGCAAGGACAAGTTCCTCATCGTCAGCGACGTCTACCCCACGGCGACCACCGCCCTCGCCGACCTGGTCCTGCCGTCGTCGCTGTGGGTGGAGAAGAACGGCGTCTACGGCAACTCGGAGCGGCGCACCCACCAGTGGTTCCGCCAGGTCGACCCGCCCGGCGAGGCGCGCGACGACGCCTGGCAGACCGTCGCCGTGGCGCATCGCCTGCTCGAGCTCGGCCACGAGGGGATGAAGGACGCGGCCGGCCGCTTCCTGTTCCATACGGAGGACGCCGCGGGCGAGGAGGTCCCGATCTGGGACTGGGCCCGCTGGCGCGAGGTGAACGTCGACGAGCGCCTGTACGAGGACTACCGCCCGCTGACCTTCAAGAAGCACAAGCACGTCGCGCCCTACCGCGAGCTGACGAAGGCGAAGGGGCTGCGCTGGCCGGTGGTGCAGGACGCGCAGGGCGCGTGGCGCGAGACGCGCTGGCGCTTCGTCGAGGGGAGCGACCCCTTCGTCGAGAAGGGCAAGGGCTTCCAGTTCTATCACTCGGTCACGGGCGACGACCGCGCGCTGGTCTGGTTCCACCCCTACGAGCCGCCGCCGGAGGTGCCGGACGCCGAGTACGACCTGTGGCTGTGCACCGGGCGCGTGCTCGAGCACTGGCACACGGGGACGCTGACCATGCGCGTGCCGCAGCTCCGGCGCGCGGTCTCGCGCGCCTACGCCGAGCTGCACCCCGACGACGCCGCGCGCCTCGGCGTGCGCACGCGCGACCAGGTGGTGATCGAGTCGCGACGCGGCCGCTGCACGCTGCCGGCCTGGATCGAGGGCCGCGGCGCCCCGCCGCGCGGGACCGTGTTCGTGCCCTTCTTCGACGAGCGGCACCTGATCAACGACGTGACGCTCGAGGCCTTCGACCCGTTCTCCAAGCAGCCCGACTACAAGAAGTGCGCCGTGCGGGTGCGCAAGGCGGGCGCGCCGTGAGCTCGCCCCCCGACCCCGGCCGCGTCGCGCGCGTCGTGGGCGTCGCCGCCCTGGGCGTGGCCCTGACCGGCTTCGCCCTGGGCCTCGCGCAGGTGGCGCCGGCCGCGCCCCGATGCCGGCGGCCGCGCCGAGCCGCCGCCGGACGACGTCGCGCCCACCTGGAGCGACCTGGCGCCCAGGCGGCGCAGGCCCAACGCCGGGCTGCGCACGCGCGCGCGTGCCGGGCCGCCCCGCCCGGCACTGACGCGGCCGGCGGCCGACCCGGCCGCGCGCGCCGACGCGCTGGCCCGCCGGGCGGAGCGGCGCGCCTTCGACGGGGCGCCACCCGTGATCCCGCACCCGGTCGACGCCCGGAGCGTGGCCTCGTGCCTCGCCTGCCACGAGCACGGCCTGCGCGTGGGCGACGTCAGCGCCCCGGCGCTCCCGCACGCGCCCTACGCCTCCTGCACGCAGTGCCACACGCCCGCGCACCCGCTCGAGGCGGCGAGCGGCGCCCCGGGCAACGCCTTCGTCGGCCTGCGCCCCGAGGCGGCGCGCGAGCGCGCCTGGCCGGGGGCGCCGCCGGTGATCCCGCACGGCACCTGGCTGCGCGAGGACTGCCTCTCCTGCCACGGCCCCGCCGGGCCTGCGGGGCTCCAGGCCACCCACCCCTGGCGGCAGAGCTGCACGCAGTGCCACGCGCCGCGGGCGTCGTCGCCGTGAGCGAGCCGCGCCTCGACCGCCGCGCGCTGTTCTCCCTCCGCGGCCTCGGGGCGGCCCTCGGCGGGCCCCGGGCGACCCGCGCCCCGCGGCCGGCGACGCCGCTCGTGTCGCTCCTCGCCGGCGCGCCGCCGCCGGCTGCGACGACGGCGCGCGCCCTGCCCGTCCTGCGGCCGCCGGGCGCCGTCGACGAGGCCGAGTTCCTGCGCCGCTGCACCCGCTGCGACGACTGCGCGACGGCGTGCCCGCACGGGGCCGTGGTCAAGGCCCCCCTGCGCCTGCGCCAGGCGGCCGGAACGCCCGTGATCGACCCGCTGGCGGCGCCCTGCCGCCTGTGCCCCGACGCGCCCTGCGTCACGGCCTGCCCGACCGGCGCGCTCTCGCCCGACGCCCCGCGCGTCATGGGGCGGGCCGTGATCGCCGCGCACGACTGCCTCGCCTACCTGGGCACCGGCTGCGCGGTGTGCGTCGAGCAGTGCCCGGTCCCCGGCGCCCTGCGCCTCGTCGGCGGTCGGCCGCTCGTCGACGCCGCGACCTGCACGGGCTGCGGCGTGTGCCAGCACGTCTGCCCGTCGCCGCGCAACGCCGTGCTCGTGCTGCCGGCCCTGCGTCGAGGAGGCGCCGCGTGAGCCTGCCCGAGGTGCTCGAGGGGACGCTGGACGCGGCCGGGCTCGAGGCGCTCCTCGACGACATCGCCGCCACGGGCGGCCTGCTCGCCGTCGTCGTGCGGGCGGGGCGCCAGGCCGAGCCGGCGCGCGGCCCGGCGGCCCTGCCGGAGGTCCGCGCCGCGCTGCTCGACGGCCGCGTCCCCGGCGCGCAGCTCCGCTACGTGTTCGAGGGTCAGGAGTGGTGGGACACCGTGATGTCGGCCGGGCCTGGCCGCTGGCGCGTCGTGCGGATCGCCCACGGCGCATGAACGGCGTCGCGTCCGCCCGCTCGGCCAGGACGGCCGGCTCGCGGTGGGCCATGCGATCGCTGACGAACTGCCCTTCGTGGCGACGTGCGTCCTGACCCTGGCACGCGCCCGCGCCGGTCGATACCGTGCGCGCGTGCGCGCGCTCCTGGTGCTCTGCGCCCTGATCCTTTCGGGTTGCCGCTTCAGCGGCGTCGCCCCGCCCGCGCCGTGGCCGACCGGGACGGCGGCGCCGCTGCCGTACCGCGTGGCGATCGCGCCGGTCCAGGTGGACGGCGGCATCGCCTCGCGCCACGCGCGCGTGGCCGCCATGAACGGCTCGGCGCCGGACCCGGAGCTCCTGCGACGCGAGGCGATCGAGGCCCTCCGCGCCGCCGGGGTCTTCTCGCGCGTCGAGGCGCGCGGGCGGCCCGGGGCGGATCCGGAGCGCGTCGACGCCGCGGCGTGGGACGAGGGCGACGACCTCGTGCTCGAGCTCGAGGTCGTCGACCACTTCCAGGAGTACCTCGGCCACTCGAACTACGTCGGCTGGTTCGTCGTCTACGCGGCCTTCGTCTGGCCGGCCTGGTGGGTGCCGGTCGACCACTACGGCGGCGGCCTGACGGTGCGGGCCCGGCTGCGCGGCGTCCAGGCGCGGGCGGAGCCGCTCCTCGAGCGCACCTACCAGGTGCGCCCCGACGAGGTGGCGCAGGAGCTCACCCCGAGCGACCGCGAGCTGGCGGGCTTCCTCGACTGGGGCGCGCTCTGGAACGTCGAGGCGTCGCTCGGGCCGGCGAACTGGCGCGCGATCGAGCGGGCGGTGGCCCCGCACACGCGCCGCCGGCTCTGGGAGCTGCTCCTGGCCGACCTCCGGCAGCGCGTGGTCGCCCCGCTCCGGTCCGAGCGCCCCGACGAGCGCGAGGACGCGCTGCGGCGGGTGCGGAAGCGGCTGGCGGTGGTCGCCGGCGCCTCGACCTACCACGACGACGCGCTGGGCGGCGGCGCCCACGCGGCGGACGACGCCCGCGCGCTGGGCGCGCTCCTCGCCCGCCCCGAGGCGGGCGGGCTGGTCGAGGGGCGCGACCTCCACGTGCTCACCGACGAGCAGGCCACCCGCGCGGCCGTGCTCGACGCGATCGCCGCGGTCGGCTCCCGCGCCTCCTCGAGCGACGAGGTGGTCGTCTACCTCGCGGGCCTCGGCTCCGCCCTGCGCGCCGACGACGAGGACGAGGCCGCGCTCCTCCTCCACGACGCGCGCCACGACGACCTGGCGGGGACGGCGCTCCTCCTCCGAGACCTCGGCCAGGCGCTCGCGCGGCTCCCGGCGGAGCGGCTGCTCGTGGTGCTCGACACCTCGTTCGGCCCAGGCCCGGGCCCCACGCGCACGCTGGCCGGGCGAGGGGCGGCGCTCGACGAGGAGGGGGTCGCCCGGGCCCTGGCCCTGCGCCCTGGCCGCGCGGCGCTCCTCGCCGCCAGGCCCGACCAGCCGGCGCGCGTCCTGCCGGGAGCGCAGGTGGGCCTGTTCGGCGAGGTGCTCCGGGCGGCGATCGGCGGGGCCGCCGACCGCGACGGCGACGGTCGGGTCACGCTCGGCGAGGTCGTCGAGTACACGCGCGGGGCCGTGGCGGGGCGCGCGGCGCTCGAGGGCTTCGAGCAGGACCCCATGGTCCTGGGCCTCGACGGGGGCGCCGCCGGCCTGGGGTGGCCGCGATGAGCGCCGGGGCTGCGCCGGCCGCCGGGGCCGGGGAGGGCGAGGACGAGGAGGCGACCACGCCGGAGCTCCCGCGCCCCGGCGCCACCCGTGACGCCGCCGACGGCGACGCGACCTCGCCGGTCCTTCCCCGTCCAGGGGAGGCCGAAGGCGCCGTCATCCCGCTGCCGACCTCCGAGGCGGCGGCCCGGGTCGAGCTCCACGACGCGGCGACGAGCTCCGACGTGCCCACCCGTCCGGCGGCGGCGACGCCAGTCGCCTCGCCGGACGACCCGATGGAGGCCCAGCGCTGGCTCGCGGAGGCGGCCTTCGCCCTCTGGGCGCTCCGGCGCGGCGGACTGACCCCCGAGCGCCTGGCCGCGGCCCAGGAGGCGGCGGGGCCGGGCGTGCCGCTGTTCGAGGCGCTCGTGCTCCAGGGGGACCTCGCCCTGGACCAGGCGATGGACGCCCTCGAGCCGGAGGTCGACGTCACCTGCGGGGGGTGCGAGAGCCGCTTCCGCTTCGGAGCCGGCGTGGCGGAGTTCGCCGCGGAGCTCCCCTGCCCGCGCTGCCGCGGCGTCCTCGGCGCCGCGGCCGCCCGGGTCGAGGAGGCGGGGCCCCGTCGCATCGGCCCTTACCAGGTCCTCCGCCCCCTGGGCGAGGGCGGCATGGGCGCCGTGTACCTCTGCAAGGACGAGGCGGGGGCGCTCCTGGCGGTGAAGGTGCTCTCCGGGCTCCAGCACGACGAGGTCGCCCGCCGGCGCTTTCAGCGCGAGGGGCGGGCGCTCGAGCAGCTCGACCACCCGAACCTGGTCCGAGCGATCTCGCGCGGCTACGACGAGCGCACCCGCGCGCCGTTCCTCGCCCTCGAGTTCGTCCAGGGCGGCGACCTCGCCGCCCTGCTCGAGCGCCGCCTGGACGGCCGCCTCGCCGTCGACGAGGCCTGCTACGTGCTCACCGCCTGCGTCCGCGGGCTCCGGCATACCCACGCGCGGGGGATCATCCACCGCGACCTGAAGCCGGCGAACGTCCTCGTCACCGCCGAGGGCGACGTGAAGCTCACCGACATGGGCATCGCGCTCACGTCGGACGTGTCGCAGCGGCTGACGGCGCAGGACGAGGTCGTCGGCACCCCGCAGTACGTGCCCCCCGACGTGCTCCGCGGCGCCGACTGGGCGGTGTCCTCCGACGTCTACGCGCTCGGCGGGTGCGCGTTCCGCATGCTCGTCGGGGAGCCGCCGTTCCCCGGGCAGGGGGTGCTCGAGGTGCTGCAGGCGCAGCTCGAGGTCGTCCCCCCGACCGTGGCCTCGCGCCGCCCGGAGGTGCCGGCCGCCCTCTCCGACCTCGTGGCCCGCATGCTCGCCAAGAAGGCCGAGGCCAGGCCGTCGCTCGACGACGTCGAGGCGGTCCTCGCGGCCGTCGGCGTGCCCGCGCGCGAGGAGATCGCGCGCCGCTGGTCGGACGAGGTGCAGCGGATCACCGTCCGGCCCGACGCGTCGCCGCTGCCCGCGGCCGAGCGGACCCTGAACAAGGGCCAGCGCTTCCAGGCCTACCGCCTCGAGCAGGAGCTCGGCCGCGGCGGCATGGGCGTGGTCTACCGCGCCTACCACGAGAAGCTGAAGAAGCAGGTCGCGCTCAAGGTCATGCTCGCCGGGACGCTGGCGAGCGACGCCGACCGCCGGCGCTTCCTCCGCGAGGCCGAGGCCGCGGCGGCGCTGCAGCACCCCTACATCGTGCCGGTCCTCGACGCCGGCGAGCACGAGGGCACGTACTACCTGACGATGGAGTACGTCAAGGGCGAGCCGCTCGCGCGCTGGGCCGGCCGCCTGAAGGACGACCTTCCGGCGCTCCTGCGCCTGTTCTGCAAGGTGTGCGAGGGCGTCCATCATGCCCACTCGCGCGCCGTCGTCCACCGCGACCTCAAGCCCGACAACATCATGGTCGACGGCGCGCTCGACCCGCACATCCTCGACTTCGGGATCGCGAAGAAGCTCGACACCCAGGAGGACGCCGAGCAGGCCGCGGCCCTGACGACCGAGGGCGACGTCATCGGCACCCTGCGCTACATGCCGCCCGAGCAGGCCGCCGGCAAGACGCAGCTCGTCGACGTGCGCAGCGACGTCTACGCGCTGGGCACGATCCTCTACGAGCTGGTGTGCGGGACGACCCCCTTCCGCGGCGGCGTGCACGAGCTCCTCCAGCAGATCCTGTTCGAGGACCCCCGCCCGCCGGGGCTCAATCGCCGGGACCTCCCCTGGGAGCTCGACGCGATCTGCCTCAAGGCGCTGGAGAAGGACCGCGACGACCGCTACCAGTCGGCGCTCGAGCTCAAGCGCGACGTCGAGCGCTTCCTGGAGGGCGTGCCGATCGCCGCCCGGCAGGCCTCGGCGGCCTACCGGGCGAAGAAGTGGCTGGCGCGCAACCGGCGCCAGGTCGCCGCCGCGGCGGCCGCGGCCGCGCTCCTGTCGGCGCTGACCGGCGGGTGGGCGTGGGAGCGGGCCGCCGCCGAGCGGGCGCGCCGCGGGCAGCTCGTCGAGGCGGCGGCCGAGGGCTGGCGCCGCTTCGGCGAGCGGCGCTTCGACCTGGCGACCGCCGCGTTCCGCACGGCCGGCGGCGTCGCCACCGGCGACGACGTCCTGCCCGCGCCCGACCTCGCCGCGCTCCTCCCCGAGGAGGTGCGCGCGCGGCTGCCCGAGGACGAGCTGAGGGCGCCGCGCCTCACGCGTGACCGGCTGCGCGACTGGGCCGCGCTGGCCGAGGCGCGCATCAGGTTCCAGCAGGCCAACGAGCACCTGGCCGCCGTGCGCGAGGTGCTCACGGACGACGCCGACCCCGCGCGGCTCGAGCAGGCGTTCAAGGCCATCCAGGCGGCGCGCCTGCTCACGCCCGAGGACGCGGAGGTGCGCGCGCTGAACCATCGTGTCGCCGCCTCGTTCGCCGCCGTCGGGAGCGCGGCGCTCGGCGCCTACGCGGCGCGGCCGCTCGACGAGTTCGACGCCCGCGCCGACGACCTCGAGGCGGCCCTGAGCAGCTTCCAGCAGGCGCGCGCGCTCGAGCCCGACCTGCCCGAGGCGCTGGCCGGCGTGGTCGACGTCCGCGAGGCGCGCGGCCGCCTGGAGCTCGAGCGGGCGCAGGCCGGCGCGATCACGCGGGCGCGCGGCCACCTGACGGAGGGCGAGGCGCTCGAGGCCACGGCGCGAGCGGCGAACGACCCCGCGGCGGCCGCCGGCCTCCTGGAGCGCGCCCGGTTCGAGCACCTGGCCGCGTTCACCGCCTGGTCGGAGCTCGAGGCCGCCAAGGACGCGTTCACGCGGGTGTCGCTGACCATGGCCGCCCTGGCGCTCGAGCAGGACGACCTCTCGGGGGCGGAGGCGCAGCTGCGGCAGGCCCGGCTCTTCGGGCTGCGGGCGGGCGAGGTCGCCACGATCGAGGGGCGCCTCGGCGGGCGCGACCGCCGCCTGCGGGCCGCCGCCGCGCATCGGGCCGCGGGCGACGCCGCCTACGCCCGCGCCGACCACGCCGCGGCGCGCGCCGCCTACGACCTCGCCCTCGCCGAGCGCGACGACCCGGCCGTGCGGCGGCGCCGCGACCTGTGCACGCACCTGCTCGCGGCCGAGGACGCGCGCCGCCGGGGCGCGCTCGAGGACGAGCGGGCGGCGCTCCTCCTCGCGGCCGACGCGCACGACGACCCCCGGCGGCTGGCGGCCGACATCCAGCGGCTCGGCGACGAGCTCTACGGGCAGGCGCTCGCCGAGGCCGACCAGGCCTACCAGGCGGCCCAGGCGCGGGGCGGGGGCTGGCAGGAGGTCGCGCGCCGCTACGAGCGCGCCCTGCGCTTCCGGCCCGACGGGGCGGAGGCCTGGGTCGGGCGGGCGGACGCCTACGCCGAGCGCGACCGGCCGGCCGACATGGTGCTCGTGAGCGTGCCCCTGCGGCTCCTCGCGCGCGGCGCCGCGGCCGCCCGCGTCGGCGCGCAGGAGGTCGCGCGCTTCTACATCGAGCGCACCGAGGTCACCAACGAGGCCTTCGCGCGCTTCGTCGACGAGGGGGGCCTCGAGCGCCCGGAGCTCTGGTCCGAGGCCGGCTGGGCCGAGCGGCGGGCGCCCTGGACCGGCGGGCGGCCGCCGGCCGGGGCGGAGCAGCAGCCCGTGACCGGCGTGTCGGCCCACGACGCCGCCGCCTACGCGCGGTGGCGCGGGCGGCGGCTGCCGAGCGAGCGGGAGTGGGCGCTGGCCGCCTGCTTCGACGTGCGCACCGGGCGCGAGCGGCGCTTCCCCTGGGGCGACGAGCTGACGGCCGAGCAGGCGCGCGCGTTCCAGCAGGTCCGCCCGGTCGCCGCCAGCCCCCTCGACGCGAGCCCCTGGCAGGCGCTCGACATGGCCTTCAACGCCTCGGAGTGGGCGCTGGCGGGCGACGTGCCCGTCGTGCGCGGCCTCTCGTGGCGGTTCTTCGCCCACGACCTCGACGCCGGGGTGCTCGGCTGGCGCAAGTCGCCGACGGCGACGCTGCGCCACCCGACGATCGGCTTCCGCTGCGCGGTGGACGTGCCTCCCCTGCCCGCCGTGGCGGGCGGCGAGGATCACTGACCCTCACAGCGGCCGTCGCTCGTGGTGATGTCCACGTCATGGAGCGCGGCCCGAGGCTCCGATCCGCAGTGAGGCACCTGTCGCCCTCGCTCCGGCCGCTTCGCGGCCTTCGCTCGGGGATGCGCGCCACCGCTCGATCTGCTCGCTTCGCTCTCAGATCAAGCGGTGAGCGCGGTCACACCTCTTCGGGCCGATCAGCCGCCCCACTCGCCGAGCGCGCGCTGCGCGTCGGCCGCCGCGACGAAGGTCATGCGCACCCCCTGCCCGAGGCGCACCACGTCGCCCGTGCGGAGCGGCGCGCGCTCCACGCGCGGCTGCAGCGCCCGCCCGGCGACCTCCGTCCCGTACGACGAGCCGGCGTCGGTGAGCGTGTATCCGCCGCCGTCCGCCCGCACGTAGGCGTGGAACTTCGACACGCCCTTGGCGTTCAGCGGGATGTCGTTGTTCGAGGCCCGGCCCAGCGTGATCATCATCGTGAACGCGTTCGCCTCGGCCCGCTTCTTGATCGGAGCGACGGCCAGCCCCGGGCGGCTTCCGGGCTCGATCCGGACCTGCATGGTGCGGAAGCTCGTGTCCTCCATCTCCTCGTACGGCTCGACCACGAACACCGGGTGCGGGCAGAAGGCGCTGAACTGGGTCGCCGAGAGCGCCAGCGCCTTCTCCCGGTAGTGCGACAGGGGCTGCAGCACGGATCGACCTCCCCGACGGGCGGATTGTAGCCAGCGCGCAGGTGCGGCCATCGCGCCGAGTCGTCCAGGAAGGCGCTCGCTACCGATCGCCAGGCGCGATGATCCTCCCTCCCGAGGCGTCCCATCTGCTACCAAGGTGAGAGGAGCGGTCGAGATGCGCAGGGGGCTCACGCGCGTGGCTGCGGCCGCGACCGCGCTCGCGCTGAGCGGGTGCGGCTACCTGCTCCCGGCAGCCGCGCTGGCGCTGCTCGGCCAGAGCCGGAGCGGCGGCGGGGTGATCGTGCTCCGCGCCGACGACGCCGACCTGGTCGTCTCCCGCGGGTCGCAGGACATCGGAGACACGACCGAGGGCAAGGGCGCGACGGTCGTCGTCGGCCAGCTCCGCCTGACGGCCACGAAGCCGACCACCCTGCGGGCGCTCCACTTCTCGGCCCGGGGGACCGGCGACGACCGGGCGATCCCCCTGGTCCGCCTGATCCACGACCGAAACGGCGACGGCCTCCTCGACGCGGGCGACGCGCAGCTGGGCGACACGACGACCTTCTCGGGGGACGACGGCCTGGCCTCCTTCCGCGACCTCGGGCACGTGTTCGTCGGCGGCGACTCGATCGACGTGCTGGTCGTGATCACGACCCCGCCGGACGCGCGCGAGCAGGACACCTTCGGCGTCGAGCTGGCCAGCATCGACGCCGTGGACGCCGTCACGCTCGTCGACGGCGCCGAGCGGCCGGTCGGGGTGTTCGGCCTGCCGCTCCAGAGCGGCATGAAGACGATCAGCTCGATCGGCTCGGTCCGCGTGCTCCTCGGCCCGAACTCGCCGCCGAACGCGGCCGCCTTCCCGAACAGCCAGGACCTGGGCCTCCTCCAGCTCGAGCTGCGCACGTCGTCGGCCGAGGCGGTGCGGGTCAGCCAGCTCCGGCTGCGGACCTCGGGCAGCGGCAACGACGCGGCCGACGTGGCCCGCGCCGACCTGTGGCTCGACGTCGACTCGGACGGCAAGCTCGACCTCGCCGTCGACCAGCCGATCGTCTTCTCCGCCGTGCCGCAGGCCGACGACGGCGTGCTCGTCTTCGACGGCGTCGCCCAGACGCTCCAGCCGGCGTCGATCGTCCGCTGGCTCGTGGTCTACGACCTGGCCGGGACCGCGGTCGACGGCGCGACCTTCCGCGTGGACCTCCTGCAGGGCGGCGACCTCGTCGCCCAGGGCGTGGTCTCGAACACCGCCGTGACGCCCACCGGCGCGCCGATCTCGGGCGGCGCGACGATCACCGTCAACCGGGCCTCGCTCTCGGTCGAGGCGGGGCCGTTCAATCCGGACCGCACGACCACGCCGGGCGCGACGAACGTGCCCGCCCTGCAGCTCCGCCTCACGGCCGGCTCGGCCGAGCCGGTGGTCGTCTCCACGCTCGGCGTGCGCGGGGCGGCCGGCGGCGGCCACGAGGTCACCGACCTCTCCTCGGTGAGCCTGTGGGCCGACCTCAACGGCAACGGCATCGTCGACGCGGGCGAGCCGCGGCTCGCCGGCCCGGGCGCCTACGGCGCCGACGGGGGCACGGTCGTCTTCGGCGGCTTCACCCGGCAGCTCGCCGCCGCCGCGACCGAGTTCTGGCTGGTGACCTACGACATCGCCCCGGCCGCCGAGGGCGCGGACACGTTCTCCGCCCGGGCGTCCGGCGCGGCCGACGTCACCGTCTCCGGGGCGAACTCCGCGCTCGTCGTCACTCCGGTCGTCTCGACCGCGCCGGGCGGCACGATCACGGTCACGGGCAGCCTGGCCTGCGACGTCGGCACCGCGCCGCCGCCGGCCCAGAGCCCCCTCAGCAACGCGGCCGACGTGCCGATGGTCCAGGTCCAGCTCGCGGCCGGGCCGGGCGAGGCGGTGCGCGTCACGTCGATCACGGTCGAGCCGTCCGGCACGGCGCACGACGGGCTGGCCGTGCAGGCGGTCCAGCTCTGGCGCGACGTGAATGCGAACGGCGTCGTCGACGGCGGCGACGTGCTCCTGGCGACCGGCGCCTTCCCGGGCGACGACCAGCCCCAGTCGTTCTCGGACCCGGCGGGGCTGCTCACCGTGCCGGCGAGCACGGCCGGCGTCCACCTGCTCGTGCGCTACGTCCTGCCGCCGGCCGGCCAGGCCCTCCAGGGGCAGACGCTCAGGGCGCGCGTCGACAACGCGACGATCGCCGCCGTCGGCGCGCTCTCGGGCCGGCCGATCGTCGTCGGCGGCGCGCCGACCCTCGGCAACGTGGCCACGGTGCGCCGCGGCCGGCTCACGATCACGGCGGGGCTCGACAACCCGGGCCCCGCCGACGTGCTCAACGGCCAGACGGCCGTCCCCGTCCTGCAGCTCGACGCGGTGGCCGGCCCCGGCGAGCACGTGGACCTCGGCGCGCTCACGCTCCACTCGAGCGGCTCGGCGAACGAGCCGGCCGTCGTCCTCGAGGCCCGCCTCTACCGCGAGGGCGCCGGCCCCAAGGGCGTGCACGACGCGTCCGACGTGCTCCTGGGCGCCGGGCAGGTGTTCTCGGGCGACGACGGGTTCGTGACGTTCACCCTGAGCCCGCCCGCGCGGTTCGACGCGGGCACGACCTCGCAGCTGCTGCTCGTCTACGACATCGCGCCCACGGCCCCGGCCCCTGGCACGTTCACGGCGCGCCTCGCCGCGCCGGCGGACGTGGTCGTCGCCGGCGCCGCCTCCGCGATCTCGGCGCAGGTCCTCGGCCCGCCGGCCGTCGGCGGCCAGCGCACGATCCGCAACGGGACGCTCACCGCGCAGGCCGGCCCGAAGAACCCGCCGGTGGGGACGACCTTCCCCAACGCCGTCGGCCGGACCATGCTCCAGGTCGAGCTGGCCGCGGGCTTCGCCGAGGCCGTGCGCGTCACGCAGGTGCGGCTGACGGCGGCCGGCACCGCCGACGAGGCGCAGGCCGTGCCGGAGCTGCGGCTCTACCTCGACGCCAACGCCGACGGCCTGGTGACGCCGGGGGTCGACACCCTCCTGGCCTCGACCACGACCGTCCCCGACGACGGGCAGGTGACCTTCGGCGGCCTGACCCTCGACATCCCCGCGGGCGAGCGGCGGCAGCTGCTCGCCGTCTACGACGTGAGCGTGGCGGCCGTGCCCACGACGACGCTGCGGCTGCGCGTCGCCGACCCGGCGCTCGACGTGCTGGCGGGCGGCCTCTCCAGCGGCGTGGCGATCGTCACCGGGGGCGGCGCCGTCGAGGGCGACGACCAGACGGTCGTCCTCGGCGCCCTCCAGCTCTCGACGCACGCCACGAACCCCGTCGACTCGGTCACGCTCGCCAACGTCCAGGGCGTGCCCATGCTCCAGGTGCGCCTGACGGCCGGGCCGACCGAGAGCGTGTCGGTCCGCGAGGTGAGGGTCACGCACCAGGGCACGGGCGACCCGGACGCCCCCGGCGGCGCGCTCACGCGCACGCGGCTCTACCGCGACCTCAACGGCAACGGCCTGCTCGACGCCGACGTCCTCCTGGGGACGACCGACTTCGCGGGGGACGTCGCGACCTTCACCCTCGCCCCCGGCGTGCTCGACGTAGCCGAGTCGGCGACGCTCGACCTCCTCGTCGTCCACGAGTTCAACGGCACGGCCGGGGACGGGCAGACCTTCCGCGTCCGCGTGGCGGACCCCGCCACGCACGTGGTGGCGCGCGGCAACTCGTCCGACGTGCTCATCACCCCCACTGCCGCGGGCCCGATCCAGGGCGGGCTGAAGACGGTCGAGCGGGCGACGCTCGCGGCGACGCTCGGCGCCAACGACGCGGGGATGGCCGCCACCTTCTTCCGCAACGAGGCGGACGTCGAGGCCCTGCAGGTGCGGCTCGAGGCGGGCGCAGCGGAGGCGGTGCGCGTGACCCAGCTCACGCTCCAGGCCGCGGGCGGCGGCGGCTTCGACCCGGCCGCCCACGTGAGCAAGGCGCGCGTCTACCGCGAGGGGACGCCGCCCGACGGCGTGCTCAACCAGGATGCGCTCGTGGGCGAGGGCACGTTCGACGGGGCCGGGGCGCTCACGCTGCCGATCGCCGCGGGCGACCTCGACGTGGCCGCGGGCGGCGTCCAGCACCTCCTCGTGGTGCTCGACGTCGCCGCGCCCGCCGGCTCCGCCGGTCGGACGATCGCGGTGACCCTCCAGGGCCTCGTCGCCACGGGCGTCGTGTCGACGCTGCCGGTCACGCCGACCGGCGTCCCGGTCGCCGGCCAGCCGCGCGCGGTCAGGGAGGCGGCGCTCGCGCTGTCGGCCGGGCCCTTCCCGCCGCCCGGCGGCGACGTGCCGATCGTCAAGAACGGGGTCGAGGTGCTCCAGGTCCGGCTCGGCGCCGGCGCCGCCGAGGCGGTGCGCATCGAGCGCCTGACCTTCACCTTCAACCCGTCGCCCAACCCGGCCGGGCCGCCCTCGACCCCGGTCGACCCGGCGACGGCCGTGCTCGAGGCGCGGCTCTACCGCGACGACGACCGCAACGGCCGCGTGGACGGCGACCTCCTCCTGGGCACCGCCACCGTCTCCGGCGGCCAGGTCGAGTTCACCCCGGCGGCCGGCGCCCTCGACGTGCCCGCCGGCAGCCTCAACCCGCCGTCGCCCGGCGTCGTCGTGCTCCTGGCCGTCGACGTCGGCGGCTCGACGGTCCACGGGCAGCAGCTCCGCTTCGACCTCGCCGCCGCGCCCGACGTGCAGGCGCGCGGGCTGAGCTCGACCCTGGCCGTGTCCGCGACGGGCGCGCCCGTGAACGGCCTCACCAAGACCGCGCGCGACGTCGTCCTCGGCGTGGCGCAGACGCTCGCCCTGCCGACCGCCGTCGAGTTCGACGACGCCACGGGCGTGCGGGCGCTGCAGCTCGCGCTCACGGCCGGGCCGCTCGACGGCGTGGACGTGCAGACGATCACGCTCGCGGCCGCGGGGACGGCCGACGACACGGGCGTGGTCGCGCGCCTCTACCTGGACAAGAACGGCAACGGGACGCTCGACGCGGACGAGGTGCCCCACCTGGCCCAGGCCACCTTCGCCGCGGACGACGGGACGATCACCTTCGGCCTGGCGACCGGCGCGCTCGAGGTGCCGGCCACGGAGACGCGCCGCGTGCTCGTCCTCGTCGACCTCCCGGGCACGGCCGTCGACGACGAGACCTACGCCCTGCGCCTGGCGGCCGCGGGCGACCTCGTGGCCACGGGGCTGAGCACGGCCGCGCCGATCACGGTGCAGGGGACGTTCCCCGTCCAGGGGCGCACGATCGAGGTCAAGTCGACGACCCTCGATCTGGCCGCCCCGGCCCAGGCGCCCGACGGGTCGGTCCTCCCGAACGTCCAGGGGCTGCCCGTGCTCCGCGCGACGGCGACGGCCGGCGCGCTCGAGGGCGTGCGCGTGCAGGAGGTCGTGGTCCGGCCGGTCGCGGGCAGCCACACGCTGGCCGGGGCGACGCTCCACCTCTACCGCGACGACGGCGACGGCCTCGTGGACCTGGGCGTGGACGTCCTCGCCGACACACGACCAGGTGACGACGCCGGGGTGACGTTCGTGATCCCCGGCGGGCGCCTCGACGCGGCGGCCGGCCAGACGGTCCACCTGCTCGTGGTCGCGGACCTCCCGGGCACGGCGCCGGCCGGCGCGACGCTGCGGCTGACGCTCGACGCCGGCGAGGTGGTCGCCCGCGGCCTCGGCTCGGGCGCGCCGGTGAACGGGATCGGCGGCGGCGTGCTCACGGGCGCCCTGAAGACGGTCCACCACGGGCAGCTCGAGCTCGCGGCCGGCTCGCGCAACCACCTGCTCGGCGGGTCGGTGTTCCGCGGCCAGACGCGGGTCGCGCAGCACGTGCGGCTCACGGCGCAGGTCGAGCCGGTGCTCGTGCAGCGCCTGCGCCTCCAGGACGGCGGCACGGCCGACCCGGCGGCGGACGTGCTCGAGGTGCAGGTCTACCGCGACGACAACGGCAACGGCGTCCTCGACGGCGACACCCTGCTGGGGACGGCGACGTTCACGGGGACCCAGGCGGAGGTCGCGCCATCGGGCGGGCTCGTGACCGTGTCGCCGGGCGCGCCCGTCGACCTGCTCGTCGTCTACGCGCTGCGGGCCACGGCCGGGCACGACGAGACGTTCGCCCTCGACGCGCTCGACCCGGCCGACGTCGACGTGGTCGGGACGGCGTCGAACGTGGCCGTCACGCCCACGGGCGCCGGCCCGGCGCCGCCGGCGATGGTCTTCAAGGTGGGCGCGCTGGCGGTCGCCGCCGGCCCGACCCTGCCCGACCGCGAGGTCGTGCGCGGCCAGCAGAACGTCGTCGCCGCCGCGCTTCAGCTCACGGCCAGCCACGAGGAGGCGCGCGTCACGCGCCTCGAGCTCGGCCTCGTGGGGGCGTCGTCGCACCTGGCGCAGGCCGAGCTCTACCACGACCAGGACGGCAACGGGGCGCTCTCGGCGGGCGACGTCCTGATCGACGCCGGGGTCATCGAGCCCGGGCAGGTCCGCTTCCAGCGGCCCGCCGGGCTGTTCGTGGCGCCGACGACGGGGCCGATGAACCTGCTCGTGGTCCTGCGCCTGAGCCTCACGGGGAACGACCTCGACACGGTCCGCCTCACGGGGCCCGCGACCGCTGGCGTCGACGTGGTGGGCCTGCCGTCCGGGCTGGCCGTGACGCCCACCGGGGGCGCCGGGCCCAACCCGCTCCTCACGATCCGGGTCGGGGCGCTCACGGTCGACGACCCCGCGCCGCAGCCGGCGGCGGCCGACGTCTTCCGCGGCCAGACCGGCGTCGTCCTGCGCCGCCTGCGCGCGGTCGCCACGGGCGAGCCCGTGACGATCGAGTCGCTGCGCGTCGACGTGGACGGCGACGTCGGCGGCCTGGCGACGCTCGCGCTGTACGACGACAGGAACGCCGACGGCGTCATCGACGCGGGCGACGTGCTCCTCCAGACCCTGCCGGGCGGCGCCAGCGTGACCTTCGCGCCCGCGGGCGGGCTGGCGACGGTCCAGCCGGGCGCGCCCCTTCGGCTGCTCGTCGTGGGGTCGATCCACGCCTCGGCGGGCGCCGCCGACGACGCCTTCCACGTGCAGGCGCTCGGGGCGGGCGCCGTCGTCGCCCGCGGCGCAACGTCCGGCCTGACGGTCGCGCCGGCGACGACGACGAGCGATGGCGCGGTGTTCACGCTCCGCCAGGCCCGCCTGACCCTCGCCGCGGGCGCCGCCCCGCCGGCCGCGCGCACGGTCTACGCGGGGCAGGAGGGGGTGCCCGTCCTGCAGGTCCGGCTCACCGCCGAGGACGAGCCGGTGCGCGTCGAGTCGCTGCGCGTGACCTTCGCCGGCGCGCCCGGCGCAGGTCAGGTCGTGCGCGCCCGGCTGTTCGTGGACCACAACGCCAACGGCGTCCTCGACGCCGACACGCTCCTGGCCACGCGCGACTTCGCCGGCGGGGCCGAGGTCGTGTTCGACCCGCCGGGCGGGCTGGTCACGGTCCCGACCGGCGGGCCGACGCACCTGCTGGTCGTCTACGACCTCGGGACGGGCGGCAGCACGGGGCACACCTTCGGCGCGGGGGCGGTCGCGCCCGCCGACGCCGTCGCGCGGGGGGACGTCGGCGGGGCGGCGCTGACCCCGACCGGCTCCACGCCGGCGGGGGCCCTCATGACCCTCGGGGTCGGCGAGCTGGCGCTCTCGACCGGGCCGAACCAGCCGCCCGCCCGCAACGTCGGCGACGGCGACGCGCAGGTGCCCGTTCGGCAGCTCGAGCTCACGGCGCAGGGCGAGCCCGTGCGCGTGGACGCCCTGACCGTGCGCCTGGCCGGCACCGGCCTGCCCGGCCACGTGGCGCTCGTGCGCCTGTTCCTCGACGCCAACGGCAACGGCCTCGTCGACGCGGACACGCCGCGGGCCACGGGCACGTTCGACGCTGGCACGGGCGCCGTCACGTTCGCCGACCCGCTCGGCCTGGTGACCGTGGGCACGGCGGCGCCCGCGCGGCTGCTCGTGGCCTTCGACCTCGGGACCACCGCGCCGTCGGGGGCCACGTTCGGCCTGCAGGGGGTCGCCGCCGCGGACCTCACGGCGACCGGCGCCGCGTCGGGCCAGCCGGTCACGCCGACCGGCGTGGCCGCCGGGGCCGTGCCGCTGACCTACTTCCCGCGACCGGCCGTCACGGTGACGGCGCCCGGCCCGGCGGCCGGCGCGACGTCACCCCGCGAGCAGGACGTCGTCATGCTCCGGCTCACCCTGCAGGAGACGACCGGGCGCGACGCCTGCGTGCTCACGTCGTTGACCGTCCGCGCAGCGGGCACGGCCGACGACGCGCGCGACGTGCGGCAGGTCGAGCTGTGGGCCGACCTGAACGGTGACGGGATGCTCGACCCGGGCGAGCCACGGCTGGGCCTGTCCGCCTTCTTCAGCGACGACGGGCTGGCGACCTTCGGCGGCCTGTCGCGGACGATCCCGGCCAGCGGCGCGCTGCACCTGCTCGTGACCTACGACCTGGGCGATCCGGAGAGCGCGCTCGGCGCGGGCGACGGCCTGGCGCAGGGCGACACCCTGCGCGCGCTCGTCGACGCGGGCGGCGTCACCGTCCGCAGCGCCGCCGCCGCGCTCCCGATCACCCCGTCCGGCGCCTTCCCGCTCGCCGGCGGGGAGCGCACCGTCGTCGGCGCGACCGACCCGCGGGTCACGATCGCGCAGACGCTCGCCTCGGGCGGGCCGATCTTCGGCAACGAGCAGCGCCGGGCGGTGCTCGCGCTGACGCTGACGCAGACCTCGGGCGACGGCGCGGCGCGGCTCACCTCGCTGCGGGTCGAGGGCATGAACCCCGCCCCGGCGGGGAACGACGCGACGGACATCGTCTTCGTGCGCCTGTTCCGCGACGTCGGCTCGACGCCCGGCGCCTGGGACGCGGGCGACGTGCCGATCGGGATCACGGCCTACTTCACCGACCCTGGCGTGGCCGTCTTCGCCGGGCTCGACGAGGCGATCTCCGCCGGGTCGCCGCTGCACCTGATCGTCACCTACGACATGGCCGACGCGACGCAGGTGCTCGACGGCGAGCGCTACCGGGCGCGCGTCCCGACCGGCGGCGTGACCCTGCGCGCCCACCCGAGCGGGGCGCCGCTGAGCGACGCCCTCCTCACCGGGCTCCCGGTGACCGGCCCCGAGTTCCAGGCCGTCGGCCCGCGCCTGACCGTCACCGCCCTGGCCTTCCCGCCCGGCGCCGACCAGGACCCCCTGTTCGTCCGCAACGGGAGCACGAACAACCCCGTCCTGCGCCTGCGGCTCACGGCCAACCAGGTCCAGCCGATCGTCGTCGAGTCGATCACGATCACGGGCGGCGGCGCGGGCCACGACGCGCTGGAGCTCGCCGGCGCGGCCCTGTTCCCCGACCTCGACGGCAACGGGCTGCTCGACGAGGACGAGGAGGAGCTCCAGCGCCTCGGCCCGGCCTTCTCGGCGGACGGAGGGACCGCCACGTTCAGCGGACTGGCGCTCGCCGTGCCGGCCAGCGGCAGCGTGGACCTGCTGGTCGCCTACGACATGGGCCAGTGCGACTCGCCGCTCGACACCTTCACCGCCACCGTCGCCAGTCAGGGGCAGGTGACGGTCGCGGCGCCGGCGACGGTGCAGCCGTTCAACGCGCTCGCCGGCCGCACGCTCCAGGCGCGCACGGGCGTGACCGTCGCGGCCGGCCCGTTCGAGCCGGCCGACCAGGTGATGAGCCCGGCGCCGGCCGAGACGCCGACGCTGTTCCTCGAGCTCACGGCCGACCTCGTGGCGCCCGTCACGGTGACCGCGCTCCGCCTGAGCGCCAGCGGCTCGGCCAACGACGCCGCGGACCTGCAGAACGCGCGGCTGTACCTCGACGACGGCGACCTCGCCTTCACGCCCGGGCCGGACACGATGCTCCTGGCGGCCGCGGTGGACCCCCCGTTCGCCGCGAACGACGGTCAGGTCGTCCTGACCCTGCAGAGCGCGCTGACGATCCCGGCGGGCGAGAGCCGGCGGCTGTGGTTCAGCCTCCAGCCGAAGGTCCTGAACGGCCGCTCGTTCCGGGCCAGCTTCGCCGACAACGCCCACCTCACGACCGCCCAGACCGTGTTCGTGTCCGGCGCGGACGTGACGGGGCCGACGTTCTTCACCAGCACGCCCACGCAGGTGTTCGAGGACCCGGAGGCGGTCCCGCTGGTGGGGACCTCGCCCGTGCTCCACCTGGCCGCCGGCGACATGGACCGCGACGGGGACCTGGACCTGGTCGTCCTCCGGGCCGACGGGGCGCTCGAGGTCTACCGCTGGAACGCGGCCGGGAACACCTTCGACGCCGCCCCCGTCGCGGGGCCGACCACGGCGGGGCTCGTCCGCTTCGCCCTGGGCGACGTGGACCAGGACGGCGACCTCGACGTCGTGGCGATCAGCGCCACCCACGTGCACGTGTTCAAGAACGACGGCGCCGCGGGGCTCGCGCTGTTCTCGAGCCACGAGGGGCCGCTCGGCCCGCCGGCGACGCAGAACCATGACCTGGCGCTCCTCGACTACGACCGCGACGGACACCTCGACGTGGTCGTGACGGACCGGGGCCGCGGCGGGCTGCAGGCCTGGCGCGGGACGGCGAGCGGGTCGCTCACGCAGGCGGCCTTCCTCGCGGTGGGCGGCACCTCGCCGCGCCGGATCGCCGCCGTCGACGTCGACCGCGACGCGCGGCGGGACCTCGTCTGGACGTCCGACGACGGCGCCCTGCGCCTGGCGCGCAACAACGGCGGGCTGCTCTCGGGCTGGCCCGTCGAGGTCGACGCCCTCGGCGCCGGGGTCCGGCGCCTGGCGTCGGGCGACCTCGACCGCGACGCCTACCCCGACGTGGTCGTCGTGAACGAGGCGACGGCGCAGCTCCACGTCGTCGAGAGCCTCGGGCCCTCGGGGGTGGCCGGCCAGGGCCTCCTCCGGGCGGCGAGCGCGTCGTCGACGGCGGGCGGGTTCAGCCGGGTCGAGCCGCGGTCGGTGGTCGTGGGCGACTGGAACGGCGACGGGCGCCTCGACGTGGCGATCGTCCACGCGCACGCGACGGCCGGCCCCCCGGCGACCGGCGCCGGGGCCGTGGTCGTGCGCCTGGGCGACGGGGACCTCGACTTCGACGCGCCGCCGCCGCCCGCGACGAGCATCACCCAGTACCCCCTCGAGCTCCCGGGGCCCGACGCGCTCGTGGCGCCGGACCTGATGATCGCGGCCGACTTCGACCGCGACGGCGACGCGGACCTGGTCGTGGCGTCGACCACGGACACGAGCGGGCGCGTGTTCCTGCTCCGCGGCGACGGGGACACGAAGGGCGGCGTCGTCGTCCCGGCGGCGCCGAGCCCGATGGTCGTGTGGGGGCGCAAGGACCCGGTCGGGATCGACGCGGGCGACGTCACGCGGAGCGGGCGGCCGGACTTCGCGATCGTCTCGGCGGGCGACAAGCGGGTCGCGGTCTACCGCAACGACGGCGTCGACGCGCAGGGCCACGTCCAGTTCACCCTGCGGTCCGAGCTGACGCTCGCCGACCAGGGCAACCAGGTGCGCCTCGTCGACCTGAACGCCGACGGCAAGCTCGACCTGGTCGTGACGATCACGGGCGGCGGCAACGACCGGATCAGCTCCTTCCTCGGCAACGGCGACGGCACCTTCCAGGCCGCGACCCACGCCATCCGGGGCGCCGACAGCGACCCGATCGCGCTGGCGATCGGGGACCTGAACCGCGACGGGTTCCCCGACGCGGCGGCGGCCGAGTCGAAGACCCGGAGCTTCCAGGTGTGCATCAACACCGGCAGCGGCTTCTCGGGGCCGCCCGGGATCGTGCGCAGCCTCGCCGCCAACACGGGCACGCCGGTGGACATCGCGCTCGCCGACCTCGACCGCGACGGCGTGCTCGACGTCGTCCTCCTCACGCACACGCCGGCCACGATCCAGTTCTGGCGGGGGACGCTGACCGGGAGCGTCTTCGCGCTCCCGGCGACCCCGACCCTGACGTCGACGCTCCACGCGAACCTCGGGACGCCGGGCGGCTTCGCCCTGGGCGACATCGACCGGGACGGGGTCCTGGACGTGGTCGTGGTCAGCGCGAACCAGGACCGCATGCACGCGCTCCGCGGGCAGGTCACCGGGGCCTTCGCCCCGCATCCATCTCAGTTGCTCCCCTTCGCGTCCGGCCGGGCCGTCGACGTGCGCCTGGTGGACCTGGACAAGGACGGCAAGCTCGACATCGTGGCCGTGCGCAGCGGCCCCAACGGGACGGAGGCCGTGCTCACGCACCGCCTCCTGAACCCGGAGACCTTCGGCTTCCAGACCCTCGTCACGCGCAGCACGGGCGGCGACAACGACCCGGTGCGCCTGGCCGTGGCCGACTTCAACCTGGACGGCGACGTCGACGTGATCGCCGCGATCAAGAACCGGAAGGCCGCCATGGTCTTCCTGGGGCAGTGACATGAAGCCGCTGCGGGTCTCTCGCCGTCGCGCCTGGCTGCCCCTCGTCGCCGCCGCCCCGCTGGCGCTCGGGCTCGGCTGGCCCCTCCTCGTGGCCCTCGACGGCCACGAGGCGCCGGCGCCCGCGGTCGCTGGCCCGCGGGTCGCCCCCCCGCCGGTCGAGGCGCCAGCGCCCGCGCCCGCCCCGGCGGGCCCGCGCGAGGACCCGGCCGCCCTCTCCCGCGCCGTCGTCGACCCGGCGCGAGGCGAGGAGGAGCGCACGGACGCCCTGCGGCGACTCGCCCGGGCCGCCGACGACGCCCGGCCGGTCCTGGAGGTCCTCCACGGCACGCCGGCGGCCGAGGACCCGTTCGCCGCGCAGGTGCGGGCCATGGCCCTCACCGCGCTGGCCCGCCACCCCGACGACCCGGCCGCGCGGGCGGCCGTGCTCGAGGCGCTCGAGCCCACCCGGCCCCGTGAGGAGCGCCTGCTGGCGCTGTCCGTCGTGCGGAGCATGCTGCGCACGGGCGCGGACGGTGGCTGGGCCCGTCCGGCCCTGGAGTCGCTCGGAGCCGATCCCGATGGGCAGCTCAACGCGGCGGCCCGAGCCGCCCTCGGGGATCGCCCGTGACCGACCTCAGGGTAGCTGGTTAGACTCGCTCGCACGGGGGACCGATTGGCCGAGAGCATCCGGCTCTACGTCTTCGCGGCGAAGGGGCTCACGCGCGAGGAGTTCTGCCGCGCCTACCCCGACCCGGTCCTGGTCCTCTCGCCGTTCTCGTCCATCGAGGGCACCGGCGCGATCACGCGCATCGCCCACGGCGGCGGCAAGGTCAGCGTCGTCCCCTTCCAGGCGGTCCGGGTGAAGAAGCGGCCCGGCGCCAACCCGTTCCGCAACATGGTCACGATCGGGCGGGCCGGGAACAACGACATCGAGCTCAAGGCCAGCGAGGTGTCGAAGTTCCACGGCTACCTGACCACGGACGCGACCGGCGCCGTCTGTTACGCCGACGCGGGCTCGACGAACGGCTCATCGGTCAACGGAGTGCCGATCCCCGCGAAGTCGACCCGGCGCCTCGCGCCGGGTGACGAGCTCTCGCTCGGCGGGATCCTCGTCACCTTCCACGACCCGCACAGCTTCTACGCGTTCCTCCGCGCGGTCGTCGGCGGTGGCGAGATCGAGGCTGATGGCGAGGTCGAGGAGGCCTAGCTGCGAGCCAGCCCCGCCGGGCCGCCGCCCGCCCGCGCGCTGCACGTCACGGGTCAGCTCGCCTGTGCGTGCAGGTCCGCCCCCGCCCAGCGGTGGATGAAGCTCCAGTGGTGGAGCACGCCGGCCAGCACGGCCACGTGGAAGAGCTGGTGCGGCCCGAAGACTCCCTCGACGAGGGTCGGCCAGCGCGAGAGCTCGAGCAGCGCGCCGCTCGAGTACCACACGCCGCCGAGGAACACCGGCGCGATCGTGGCGAAGCCGCGCTCGCGCACGAGCTGCGCCACCGAGAGCACGCCGAACCAGCCCAGGCCCAGGTAGAGGAACAGCCCCGGCCCCTCGGGGATGGCGCCGAAGAAGAGCAGCTTGAGGACGATCCCCAGGAAGGCGCCGGTCCACACGACGACGAGCGGCGCCCAGCGCCAGGCGCCGCGGAAGAACACGATGTGGATGGGCGTGAACGTGCCGGCGA
Source organism: Planctomycetota bacterium (assembly GCA_019636275.1). Classification (GTDB taxonomy): domain Bacteria; phylum Planctomycetota; class J058; order J058; family J058; genus JAMLIC01. Next base: position 84,254 of record JAHBXY010000015.1, read on the forward strand.
TCTGCAGCCAGATCGCCGCGTGGTCCAGGCGCTGGAGCGCGGCCCGCTGCGGGTGGTCCTCCCCGGCGAGGTGGTAGAGGCCGCTGGCCGTGAGCATGGCCACGGCGCAGGCCACGTAGATCGACAGCGCCACGACCTGCTCGCGGTCGCGGCCGCGCCGGACCAGCCACACCCCGGCGACCGCCGCGGCCACGGCGCCGACGAGGTGGGTGGCGGCGCTCAGCGCCTCGCTCGCGGGGAGGTGGTCCACCGGGGTCTCCTGTCGCGCTCGGCTCCCCGTGACGCCGCGAGGCGCGAGAGGCGATCGAACCGCGATCGCATCCTAGCCACGCGAGGGGGCTGGCGCGAGGCGACGCCGCCCACCCGTTCAGGCGGGGGCAGGGGTGGGGTCGGCGTCGCGCGTCGCTGCCGCGCGCCAGCGCCGCCGGAGCCGCTTCTCGGCGTGGATCACGGGGACGACGACCAGGCCGGCCAGGATCGCCTCGAGCCAGGCCCGACCGTCGAGGGCGGTCGAGCCGAACAGCGCCTGCAGCGGCGGCACGTAGACGAACGCGCACTGGAGGAGGAGCAGGGCCCCGAGCCCCACGAACACGGCGGGATTGCGGAAGAAGCCGATCGTGAAGGCCGACTCGCGCAGGCTGCGGCACTCGAGCAGGTAGAAGGCCTGGAAGCAGACCACCGTCGTCACCGCCGTCGTCTGGGCGTCGGAGAGCGCCAGGCGGTGCTCCGCCAGCGTGACCGGCCCGGGGAGGGCGCCGGTCAGGCGCAGGTACTCCCAGAGGAACATGCCGCAGGCGCCCGCTGCCATGAGCAGGGCCACGAGGAGCGTCCGCTGCACGACGAAGGCGGAGAAGATCGGCGCGTCCTTGCCGCGCGGCCGGCGGCGCATGGCGTCGGGCTCGAGGACCTCGAACGCGAAGGGCACCGAGAGCGTCACGCTGGAGACCAGGTTGATCCACAGGATCTGCGTGGGCGACATGGGGAACAGGAGCTCCTCGACCAGCACGTCGCCCGCGCGCACCTGCACCGCGGGGAAGAAGAGCATGGCCGCGACGAGGATCAGGGCGATCCCCAGGTTCGTCGGCAGGACGAAGGCCAGCGCCTTGACGAGGTTGTCGTAGACGCGGCGCCCCTCCTCCACGGCGGCGGCGATCGAGGCGAAGTTGTCGTCGGCCAGCACGACCTTGGCCGCCTCCTTGGCGGCCGCCGTGCCCGTGATGCCCATGGCGACCCCGATGTCGGCGCGCTTGAGGGCCGGCGCGTCGTTCACGCCGTCGCCGGTCATCGCCACGACGTGGCCCGCCCCCTGCAGCGCCTCGACCAGGCGCAGCTTGTGGGCCGGCGCCACGCGCGCGAACACGGCGCCCTTCGCGGCGGCCGCGCCCAGGGCCGCCGCGTCGAGCCCCTCGAGCGCCGCCCCGGGCACGGCCTCCTCGTCGGCGCCGAGGATCCCCAGCTCGCGGCCGATCGCGGCCGCCGTGACCGGGTGGTCGCCCGTGATCATCTTCACCGCGACGCCGGCCGCCTGGCAGGCGCGGATCGCGTCGATCGCCTCCGTGCGCGGGGGATCGATCATGCCCACGAGCCCCAGGAAGGTCAGGCGACGTGCGCCGTCGGTCGCGAGCGCGCGCTGTCCGGGGTCGGCCGGCCGCGCGGCGAAGGCCAGCACCCGCATGCCCTGGCTGGCGAGCACCTCCATGGCCTCCCGGGCGCGCGCCGCCTCGTCGGGCGCGAGGTCGCAGCGCGCGAGCACCTGCTCGAGGCCGCCCTTGACGTGCACGGCGGGCGCGTCGCCGCCGTCGAGCGTCGCCATGTGCATGGTGTGCGACTCGAACGGGACGACGTCGAGGCGCGGATGGGCGGCGCGCAGGGCGTGCGCGTCGAGGCCGACCTTGCGCGCGGCGACGACCAGCGCCGCCTCGGTCGGGTCGCCCGTGATCGCCCAGCGGCCGCCCTCGTCGCGGCGCAGCGCCGCGTCGTTGCAGAGCGCCGCGCAGCGCAGGAGCGCCGTCACCTCGGGCGGCGCCGCGTCGAGCAGCGTGCCGTCCCGCTCGAGGCGCCCGACGGGCGCCCAGCCGGCGCCGGAGAGGCGGTACTCGCGCCCGGCGGTCCACAGGGCCTGGACGGTCATCTCGTTGCGCGTGAGGGTGCCGGTCTTGTCGGTGCAGATCACCGACGTCGAGCCCAGCGTCTCGACCGCCGGCAGGTGGCGGATCACCGCCCGGCGCGCCGCCATGCGCGAGACGCCGATCGCCAGGGCGATCGTGATGATCGCCGGCAGGCCCTCGGGGATCGCGGCGACGGCGAGGGCCAGCGCGAGCAGCAGCGCGTCGCCCGGCGGCGCGCGCCGCACGAGGAGCCCGTAGGCCAGGAGGCCGGCGGCGACCGCCACGACGCCCCCGGCGATCCACGCGCTGACGGTCCCGAGCTGGCGCGTGATCGGCGTCTCCAGCCGCTCGGTCCGCTCGAGGAGCGCGCTGATCCGCCCCAGCTCCGTGCGCGCGCCCGTGCCCACGACCAGCGCCGTCGCCGTGCCCTGGGTGACGAGCGTCCCGCCGAAGCCCATGCACAGGCGATCGCCCAGGGCCGCGTCGGCCGCGACGGGCTCGAGGCGCTTGGCGACCGGGGCCGACTCGCCCGTCAGGGCCGACTCGTCCACGGCGAGGCCCTTGAGCGCCAGCAGGCGCACGTCGGCCGGGACCTTGTCGCCGCCCTGGAGCTGGATCACGTCGCCCGGGACGAGGTCGGCGGCGGGCGCCGACTCCGGGCGGTCGGCGCGCAGGACAACGGCGCGCTCGGGGACGAGCGCCGTGAGGGCGGCGATCGCGCGCCCGGCCCGCCACTCCTGCACGAAGCCGATCGCGGCGTTGACGAACACGGCGCCGAAGACGACGACCGCGTCGGTCTCCTTGCCGATCGCGACCGCGAGCACCCCGGCGACGACGAGCACCCAGGAGATCGGGTTGTTGATCTGCCGCCAGGCCAGCGCCAGGAGGCCCTCCTCCGCGGCGCGCGGGAGGAGGTTCGGGCCGTGGACCGTCCGGCGCCGCGCCGCCTCGTCGGGCGCGAGGCCCGCGGTCGAGGCCGAGAGGGCGGCGAGCGCCTCCTCCGGGGCGAGCGTGTGCCAGGGGCGCTCCGCGTCGGTCATCGTCCCTCCATGATCCTGGCGACCGCCGCGCGCCGCCAGCGACGTCACCCCCCGGGGAGCGACGACGACCTTGCCGGGCGCGATCCGGCGGGGTCCACTCGACGCCGAGGGGACGCCATGTGGGACGCGCTGCGACGGCTCCTCGGTCGAGGGCCGACCGACGAGGCTGCGCCCGCGCCCGCCGGCCGCCTCCTCGAGCGGCTCTCGCCCGCGGCGCTCGAGGAGCGCGTCAACGCCCTGGTGGCGA